>NZ_JBIAQI010000007.1:0-39371 GCF_042888905.1 Streptosporangium sp. NPDC002721 | reverse complement strand
CCTGGCCCGGGATGTGCCCGGCGCGGGCGGAGCCGGGTGGGCGATCCGGTGGCCGATTCCGGCCGGTGACTCAAGGGATGACCTCGGCTGGACGATCTGAGCGGGCGATCCCGGTGGGCGGCTCGGGGCGGGCGGCGGGTGGGTGATCCTGGCAGGCGATCGGTTCCCAAGCCGTCCGCAAGCCTCCTGCAAGCGGGGCGCGCGATGCTTCTCTCACGGCACCTGGTCGCGCGGGAGCCGGTGGAGAAGGTCCCGGCGCCCGGAGGGGTTCGCGGTGCGAGGGACCGGCTTCAGGGGGAGACAGAGTCACGCAGGGCTCCGAGGCTGTTCTGCGTCACTCGCTCAAGGGTGTTCTCGACCGTGAAATGCGGTTGAGGACACCCTTAGGCGTTTATTGAATGATTGCCGCTTTTGCCGACGGGGAAGAAAGCGAGTCGGCGGGGACGGGACGCCTCGCTCATGACATCGGGGGAATGCTCATGGCGCGGGGAACGAGTTTTGTCGTTTTTGCGGTGTTATGTGGGCTTATATCGATTTTTTCGACCGGATGCGGCGATGAGGCGGGGTCCGACGGCGCCGTGGACCGCGCCGCGGAGCTGAGCCGGCTGCGAGGGGTGCTCAACGAGGCGCGGGACCTGCCGGACGGGTTCTCGGCCCGCCCGCGTGACGGCTGGCGCGTCCCGTTCCAGCCCGTCGACGAGGACTGCCGGCTCGTCCTCGACGCCGCCGGGGGCAGGCCGCCGAAACGGGCGCTGGGAGCGCGGGCCGCCGTGACCTACCAGGGCGACGGGGTCGGGGAACTGGCCGGGTTCGGCCTCGCCTCCTACGGAGGCGACGACGCCGCGCTCCACTTCGGCGAGCTCACCGAGGCGCTGGGCGGCTGCCCGGTCGCGCGGGCCCCCGTCGCGGGGCGCGGCACCGCCCTCAGGGTCTCCGACCTGGACCTGGGCTGGATCGGCGACGGGGTGCAGGCCAGGCGGCTGAACGGCAGGCTGAACGGATACCCGTACGAGATCCACCTGGTGTTCGCCCTCAGCGGTCACACCCTGATCTCGCTGGTGCACGCCGGGGTGAGGGACGTCGACGCCACACGTACCGGGCAGCTGGCCCGGCTGCTGGTCGAAGAGGTCGACAAGGTTGGCGAGGTCGGTGAGGTCGGCGCGTGAGGGGGGCGGAGGTCCGGCGGGACACCGTCTTGAGGAGGCGCGGGCCGGGCGGGGCCGCCGGGGCACCGCCTTGGGCGGGCAGCGCCGGGACGAGGCCGCCGGGTGCCTTCGCTCGGAGGGAGGCGCCGTACGGGCGAGGCCGCAGGGGTGCCTCCGGCCGAAGAGGGTCGCCGCATGGGCGAGGCCGGGTCGCCGTGGGGGCCGGGGGCTGAATACCCTTGTGCCGTGAGTGACGCGACCCTCGATCCCGAGGACAAGAAGATCATCGTGCTGGCCCGTTCCGCCCGTGCCCGCAACGGTGCCGCCGAGGGGGCCGCCGTGCGGGACGAGACCGGCCGGACCTACTCGGCGACCAATGTGGCGCTGCCGTCACTGACCCTGTCGGCGCTCCAGGTCGCCGTGGCGATGGCCGTGTCCAGCGGGGCGGAGTCGCTGGAGGCCGCCGCGCTGGTCACGGCGGGCGACGGCCCCTCCGACGCCGACACCCGGGCGGTCCGCGATCTGGGCGGCGAGACCGTGCTCGTAGCCGGTCCCGACGGGACACCGCGTCAGAGCTGAGCCCGTTATCGGCGACAATGGTTGACGTGAGTTCCTCAGCTGCTGATTTCCATGCCGGTTTCGCCTGCTTCGTCGGCCGGCCCAACGTCGGCAAGTCCACGCTGATGAACGCGTTGGTCGGCACGAAGGTGGCGATCACCTCTTCCAAGCCCCAGACGACCCGCCGGGCCATCCGCGGCATCGTGCACCGCCCCGACTCCCAGCTCGTCATCGTCGACACGCCGGGTCTGCACCGGCCCCGCACGCTCCTGGGCGAGCGGCTGGACAGCCTGGTGCTCTCCACCCTCACCGAGGTCGACGTGATCGGCTTCTGCGTGCCCGCCAACGAGCCCATCGGCAAGGGCGACCGGTTCATCGCGGAGAAGCTCGCGGGCGTCAAGAAGACCCCGGTGGTCGCCGTGGTGACCAAGTGCGACCTGGCGACCCGCGAGCAGATCGCCGCACAGCTGCTCGCGATCTCCCAGCTAGCCGAGTTCGACGACATCGTCCCGGTCTCCGCTCAGTCGGGCGAGCAGCTCGACGTGCTGGCCGACGTGCTGGTCCGGCGCCTCCCGGAGAGCCCGCCGCTGTACGAGGGCGGTCAGCTCACCGACGAGCCCGAGCAGGTGCTGGTGGGCGAGCTGATCCGCGAGGCGGCCCTGGAGGGCGTACGCGACGAGCTGCCGCACTCGATCGCGGTCGTCGTCGACGAGATGATGCCCAGGGAGGGGCGCGACGACCTCCTCGACATCTACGCGCACATGTTCGTCGAGCGCCCGTCCCAGAAGGCCATCGTGATCGGGCACAAGGGCTCCCGGCTCAAGGACGTCGGCAGCCGGGCCCGCCAGCAGATCGAGGCGCTCCTCGGCACCCGTGTCTACCTCGACCTGCGCATCAGCGTCGCCAAGGACTGGCAGCGCGATCCCAAGCAGCTCCGCCGCCTGGGTTTCTACGACTGACGGCCCGGCCCGCCTCAGGGGTGGTTCTGCGGCCGAGGGCCCGTCCCCTCAAGGGTGGTCGCCTCCTCTCCGTCCCGGAGCCGCCGCCGCAGCTCGACGGCGTCGCGGCCGAGCGCGGAGACCAGGGTGCCGGGGCCGGCCAGGGGAAGGACGGCCCAGCCGTCCCCGACCACCGTCTCCGGCGCCCGCCCGGTGAGCAGGGTGCTGCCCACGCCGCGGGCGTCGCCGTAGACGGCCGGGCTGCCGTCGATCAGGGGGTCGCCCACCACGAACTCCTGGCGGAGCAGCGGCGTCCCGTCGAGGACGGCGTCGAAGCGCGAGTGGCACCGTCCGGGCCGCTCGCCGTACCGGCCGAAGACGATCTCCTCGCGCCAGAACACCCGCGCGTCCTCCGCCAGGTCCAGCCGGACGACCATGCGGTGCTGGCAGCCGGCCGCGAGCACCGTCGGTTCGGGCGCGAACCGCAGCGAGGCGCCCGCGCCGACCCTGGCGGTGATCGTCATCACCGACTCGGCCCCCGTGGAGCCGGGCAGCACCAGCGTGCTCGCCACCGATCGCACCTCCAGCGCGGTACCGGGCGCCACCTCGACGTCGAGGGCCAGGTCGTCGCCGCCCAGCGGGCCCGCCGCGGTGGACACCAGGTGCACCCGGCCCGGCGCGGTCGCCCGCAGCGTGAGCGGCGGGCCGGACCGCATCGTGGCGAGGACGGTCCGGCCGCCGGGGTCCCGCCGGGTGACGATCGCCGCCCGCGCCCTCATCGACCGCCGCCCGACCGGCCTCGGTCGTACGGACCGGGTAAGCGCGGGGGAGTCGTCGTGGACGGGCACGGGGGCAGGGGCGGGGTCGGTGGCGGGCATGGGATCAGGCGTTGGAGTGCTCGTGGGCCCAGGAGGAGACCAGGCCGGTGACCCAGTCGGAGACCGCGTGCGCGCTCGGGTCCTCCCTGATCGAGGTGAACAGCACGGGCCTGCCCTCACGTACGGCCGCCGCGTCGCGCGACATGACCGTGAGGTCCGCGCCGACCATCGGGGCCAGGTCGGTCTTGTTGATCACGAGCAGGTCGGCCGTCGTCACGCCGGGGCCGCCCTTGCGCGGGACCTTGTCGCCGCCAGAGACGTCCAGCACGAAGATCTGCCGGTCGGCCAGGCCCCTGCTGAAGGTCGCGGTGAGGTTGTCCCCGCCGCTCTCGACGATCACCAGGTCGAGCGGGCCGAACCGTTCCTCCAGGGTCTCCACCGCGTCGAGGTTGGCCGCGATGTCGTCGCGGATGGCGGTGTGCGGGCAGCACCCGGTCTGCACGGCGACGATGCGCTCCGGGTCGAGCACGCCCGCCCTGCGCAGGAAGTCGGCGTCCTCGGTGGTGTAGATGTCGTTGGTCACCACGCCCAGGCGCATCGAGGAGCCGAGCGTCCGGCACAGGGCCGCGGTCAGCGCGGTCTTGCCGCTGCCGACGGGCCCTCCGATGCCCAGGCGCAGCGCTCGTCCGTGGGGGTCGGCGGCGTGGTGGTGGTCGTCGTGGTTGGCGCCCATGGGGGTCACCGTCCTTCCAGATGGTCGTCAGGGTCGTCAGGGTCGTCAGGAGACGAAAAGCCTCAGATCTGCGCGGATGTGCTGTTCGGCGAGCAGGTCGAGCGCGGGGGCGGCGTGCGCGGGCAGTGATTCCCACGACTCCCACGACTCCCACGACTCCCACGATTCCCGCGACTCGTGTGACTCCCATGGTTCCCGCGAGTGCGGGGCCTTCCCGGTGGGGACGGTGGCCGCGACCCTTTCCAGGGCCGGGGCGAGGTCGGCGAGCAGGCGGTGGACGGCGACCGGGTCGAGGCCCAGCAGCCGCACCGCCGCCGTGGCGGGTCCGGTGACGGAGGTGTACGCCGCCGCGAGGGCGGCCTCGGCGGGGGAACAGCCCGCCACGGCCGCCACCGCGCCGAGCGCGAGCGGGTGGTGGGCGCCCTGGGACACGGCCCCGGCCAGCGTGTCGAGCACCGGGGAGGGCCAGATCCTGCGCGAGGTCCGCAGCAGCAGCCTGCCCTGCGTGCGGCTCGCCTCCCGCTGGGCGGGGGAGGAGATCCTCGCGTCGGCCTCCGCGTCCAGCCGTACCCACTCGGAACGGTCGGAACGGCTCGTCTCCGGGCGGGAGGACGAGCCGTTCGCGGGAGTGGGCGTGGGGGCGGGGGCGGGACTGTGTGCGGGAGCGGTGCCGTTCGCGGAAGCGTGTGTGGGAGCGGGAGCGGTGCCGTTCGCGGGGATGACGTCGTTCGCCCGTGCGGGAGCCTCCGCCGGTGGGGCGCTCGACGGGGGCGGGAGGTTCGCGGAGAGGTGGGCCGCTCCGAGCTCGCAGGCCGCGGCGGCGAGGGCGGCCGTCACCAGGCCCGCGGTGGCCAGGCGGCCCCGCAGGAAGGCGGCGAGACCGGGAAGGTCGCGGATCGCGCCGATCCTGACCGCCTCCTCGGCGCCCCCGGAATGGCCGTGCCCCCCGGCGGGCAGCCGGGAGTCGGCCAGGAGCAGCAACGCGGCGTTCATGCGCTACGGGTCTCCTTTCGGCTGGACGGGACCGGCTCCGGATGGGACCGGCTCTGGACGAGGTCGGCTGGGCGGGGCCTGCTCTGGCCTGGACCGGCTCCGGGCGGGACCTGCTGGACGGGACGAGGTTGGACGGGACCGGTTCCGGGCGGGACCTGCCGGACAAGGCGTGGGACGGCGCGGTGGTCGGCCGAGAACCGGTCGGAACGGCCGGTCGGGCGGCGGTCAGAACAGGAAGTAGCGCTGGGTCATGGGCAGGGTCTCGGCGGGGGCGGGTTCGATCACCTCGCCGTCGACGCTGACGGCGAAGGTGTCGGGGTGCACGTCGATCCAGGGCATCGCGTCGTTGAGCGGCATGCTCTCCTTGCCCCTGCGGCGGACGTCGGCCACCGGCAGCAGGCGCCTGCGTACGGCCAGGCGGTCGGCGAGGCCGTCCTCGATCGCGAGGGGGGCGACGAAGTGGACGGAGGTGGCGGCGGCGGTGACCGGGGCGGCGCCGAACATCGGGCGCGGCATCACCGGCTGCGGGGTCGGGATGGAGGCGTTGGCGTCGCCCATCTGGGCGTACGCGATGACCCCGCCCTTGACCACCAGGTCCGGTTTGACGCCGAAGAAGGCCGGGTCCCACAGGACCAGGTCGGCCAGCTTGCCGGGCTCCACCGAGCCGACCTCGCCGTCCAGGCCGTGGGCGACGGCCGGGCAGATCGTGTACTTGGCGACGTAGCGCCGGGCGCGGAGGTTGTCGGCCGGGCCGTCGCCGGGCAGCGCGCCCCGGCGGCGCTTCATCACGTGCGCGGTCTGCCAGGTACGGATGATCGTCTCGCCCACCCGTCCCATCGCCTGGGAGTCCGAGCCGATCATCGAGATCGCGCCCATGTCGTGCAGGATGTCCTCGGCCGCCATCGTGGACGGCCGGATCCGGGACTCGGCGAACGCCAGGTCCTCGGGGATGGACGGGTTGAGGTGGTGGCAGACCATCAGCATGTCGAGGTGCTCGTCGAGCGTGTTGACGGTGTGCGGGCGGGTCGGGTTGGTCGAGGACGGCAGGATGTTGCCGTAGGAGGCGACCTTGATGATGTCCGGCGCGTGGCCGCCCCCCGCTCCCTCGGTGTGGTACGCGTGGATCATCCGGTCGCCGATCGCCGCCAGCGTCGACTCCACGAACCCGGCCTCGTTGAGGGTGTCGGTGTGGATGGTGACCTGGGTGCCGGTGGCGTCGGCGACCGAGAGGCAGGCGTCGATGGCGGCGGGGGTGGTGCCCCAGTCCTCGTGCAGCTTGAACCCCGAGGCCCCGGCGCGGAGCTGTTCGAGCAGGCCCTCGCGGCTGACCGTGTTGCCCTTGCCGAGCAGTGCGACGTTGATCGGGTAGGAGTCGAGCGACTCCAGCATCCGGGCGAGGTACCAGGTACCGGTGACGGTGGTGGCCTTGGTGCCCTCGGCGGGCCCGGTGCCGCCGCCCACGATCGTGGTCACCCCGGCGGAGAGGGCCTCGTCGAGGATCTGCGGGCAGATCAGGTGGACGTGGGAGTCGATCGCCCCGGCGGTCAGGATCTTCCCGTTGCCCGCGAGGATCTCGGTCGAGGGACCGATGACCAGGTCGGGGTGGACGCCGTCCATGGTGTCGGGGTTCCCGGCCTTGCCGAGGGCGACGATGCGGCCGTCCCTGATCCCGATGTCGGCCTTGACCACGCCCCAGTGGTCGAGGATCACCGCGCCGGTGATCACCAGGTCGGGCGAGCCCTCGGCCCTGGTGGTCCTGGCCTGGCCCATCGACTCCCTGATGACCTTGCCGCCGCCGAAGACGGCCTCGTCGCCCGCTCCCGAGGGGCCCATCGACAGGTCCTCGGTGACCTCGACGAACAGGTCGGTGTCGGCCAGCCTGATCCGGTCGCCGGTGGTGGGGCCGTAGAGCGCGGCGTAGCGGGATCGTTCAACGAACACGGGGGCTCCCGTCGAGAGGTCCGGCCCACTCGGGACGGAGGCCGGGCACGATCCGCAGCCCGCCGATCGGCACGAGGGTGACGTCGCGCTCCACGCCGGGCTCGAAGCGCACCGCGGTGCCGGCCGGGACGTCGAGCCGGGTGCCCCAGGCGGCCTGACGGTCGAACTCCAGGCCGGGGTTGCACGCGGCGAAGTGGTAGTGCGAGCCGACCTGGATCGGCCGGTCGGCGGTGTTGACGACGCGGACGGTGACGCGCTCGCGGCCCGGGTTGAGCGGGACGGGCGTGTCGCCGTACTGGATCTCACCGGGTGTCATCGGCGTTCACCGTTCCTGGGTGCGGCGGGTTCTCACGGGATGGGGTGGTGGACGGTGACGAGTTTGGTGCCGTCGGGGAAGGTGGCCTCGATCTGGACCGACGACAGCATCTCCGGCACGCCCTCCATGACGTCGTCACGGGACAGCACCTCGCGGCCCGCGTCCATCAGCTCGGCGACGGTGCGCCCGTCCCTGGCCCCCTCCATGAGGAAGGACGCGATGATCGCGGTGGCCTCGGGGTGGTTGAGCCGGAGGCCCCGTGACCTGCGGTCGCGGGCGACACCGGCGGCGACGTGGATGAGCAGGCGTTCCTGCTCGTGTGGTGTGAGCCGCATTCCCGGACCATAGGAACCGGCGGTTTCCATGATGTTGCACGTCGATGTCGTGCCGGTTTCCAGGTGCCGCGAGTGGTGCGAACGGGAGAAAAGTGCTTGTCGGGGCGCTCTTTTCCTCGGGTGTGCCGACACATCCCAGAACGGATGTCACGAAATTTGGTGATTTGTCGGGATAAAAGGGGTCTGGTTTGCGCGGAGCCATGTCCTGTCACGGCGGTGAAATCCCGGTAAAGCGCAATTAACAATCGCGAACTAGGCGGGAAACCTCACTCAGTCACCTTGACGGCAGATAGATCGGTGCGGGGGCCGTACCGGCAAGGAGGAAAGTCATTGAGGAACACAGCATGGCGCTCCGGAGTCGCCGTCGTGGCGCTGGCCGCGGCGCTGGCCGCCTGCGGAGGCGAGGCCCCTGCGGGCACGGACGCGGCCTCCGCCGGAGGCGGTGAGGACGGCATCAAGGTCGGCATCCTGCACTCGCTCAGCGGCACCATGGCCATCAGCGAGGTCACCGTCAGGGACTCGGAGCTGCTCGCCATCGAGGAGATCAACGCCGCGGGAGGCGTGCTCGGCAAGAAGCTGATCCCCGTCGTGGAGGACGGCGCGTCCGACTGGCCCACCTTCGCGGAGAAGGCCACCAAGCTCATCCGCCAGGACAAGGTCGCCACCACCTTCGGCGGGTGGACCTCCGCCAGCCGCAAGGCGATGCTGCCGGTGTTCGAGCGGAGCAAGGCCCTGCTGTGGTATCCGGTCCAGTACGAGGGCCTGGAGAGCTCGCCGTACATCTTCTACACCGGCGCGACCACCAACCAGCAGATCATCCCCGGCCTCGACTACCTCAAGGAGCAGGGCAAGAAGAAGATCTTCCTGGTCGGCAGCGACTACGTCTTCCCGCGTACCGCCAACAAGATCATCAAGGCGTACGCGGCGGCGAACGGGATGGAGATCCTCGGCGAGGAGTACACCCCGCTCGGCCACACCGAGTACAGCACGCTGACCAACAAGGTCGTCCAGGCCAAGCCGGACGCCGTCTTCAACACCCTCAACGGTGACAGCAACGTCGCCTTCTTCAAGCAGCTCAACAGCGCCGGGGTCACCGCCGAGGAGATGCCCGTCCTGTCGGTGAGCGTCGCCGAGGAGGAGGTCAAGGGCATCGGCGTCGACAACATCGCCGGGCACCCCGTCGCCTGGAACTACTACCAGACCACCGAGAACCCGGCCAACGAGAAGTTCGTCGCCGCGTTCAAGGCCAAGTACGGCGCCGACAAGGTGACCTCCGACCCGATGGAGGCCGGCTACAACGCCGTCTACCTCTGGGCCGAGGCCGTCAAGAAGGCCGGGTCCGTCGAGGTCGAGGCCGTGAGGAAGGCCGCCGGGGGCATCGCCCTGGAGCGTCCCGAGGGCCTGGTCACCATCGACGGCGAGAACCAGCACATGTACAAGACGGCCAGGATCGGCGTGATCCAGCCCGACGGCCTCATCAAGGAGGTCTGGAACTCCGGCGAGCCGATCAAGCCCGACCCCTACCTCAAGGGCTACCCCTGGGCGAGCGGCCTGGCGGACGGCTGACCCCTCTCGGACCGGCTCCGGACCGGGCCGTGACCAGATCACGGGCAGCACCGTGACGCACCCACAATGCGGCACGGCCCGCTCCGGAGCCACACACTCGTAGGAAGGGGACCTTCGGTGGAGGCGTTTCTCAACCAGCTCCCGATCGGCCTGTCCATCGGCGCCGTACTGCTTCTCATCGCCCTCGGCCTGACGTTCACGTTCGGCCAGATGGGCGTGATCAACATGGCCCACGGCGAGTTCATCATGGCGGGCGCGTACACCGCCTACCTGCTCCAGGACCTCACCGGCCGGATGGCCGTGATCGTCGCGCTGCCCGTCGCCTTCCTGGTGGCCGGGCTGATGGGGCTCATCCTGGAACGGACCGCGATCCGGCACTTCTACGGACGCCCGCTCGACACCCTGCTGCTCACCTGGGGCGTCAGCCTCGTATTGCAGCAGCTCGCCCGCGACCTGTTCGGGGCGCCCAACGTGCAGGTCCAGGCGCCCACCTGGCTGCAGGGCGGCATCGCCTCCCTGCCGTACAACCGGCTGTTCATCTTCGGCCTGGCCATCGCGACCGTCGTCGGCATCTGGGCGTACATGAACCGCACCGGCCAGGGGCGGCGGATGCAGGCGGTGATGCAGAACCGGCAGCTGGCCGCGGTGAGCGGCATCAACACCGCGCACGTGGACCAGCGCACCTTCTTCATCGGCTCGGGTCTGGCCGGGGTCGCCGGCGTGGCCCTCACCCTCATCGGCCCCGTCGGGCCCGCCCTCGGCACCTACTACATCGTCGACGCCTTCCTGGTGGTCGTCGCCGGGGGGCTCGGCCAGCTGCGCGGCGCCGTCATCGCCGCCGCGGGGCTCGGCCTGCTCAACTCCTACGCGGAGTTCTGGAGCGACGCGAGCCTGGCGAAGGTCATCGTGTTCGCCGCGATCATCGCCTTCCTCCAGTTCCGGCCGCAGGGGCTGTTCGTACTCCGATCGAGGGCTCTGACATGAATCTCGCACGCCTCAGGGGGCCCGGGGTCTTCGCGGTGGTGGCGGTGCTGGCCCTGGTGGTCGCGCCGCTGCTGCTGGAGCCCTTCCGCCTCGGCCTGCTGGCCAAGTATCTCTGCTTCGCGATCATCGCCCTGGGCATCGGGCTGGCCTGGGGGCAGGGCGGCATGCTCGTCCTGGGCCAGGGAGTGTTCTTCGGGCTCGGCGGCTACGCCATGGCCATGCACCTGAAGCTGGTGGACGCCCAGGGCGACCTGCCCGACTTCATGGTGTGGAGCGGGGTCGAGCAGCTGCCCGCCCTGTGGAAACCGTTCGCCAACCCGGTGTTCGCGCTGGTCATGGTCGTCGCCGGGCCGATGCTGATCGCCACGGTGCTGGGCCTGCTGGTGTTCAGGCAGCGGGTGCGCGGCGCGTACTTCGCGATCCTCACCCAGGCGCTCGCCGCCGCGTTCGTCATCCTGCTCGTCGGCCAGCAGGGCCTGACCGGCGGCACCAACGGCCTCACCAACTTCTACGACCTGTTCGGCCAGGACCTGGCGGCCGACTCGACCCAGCGCGGCCTGTACTTCGCGGTCGCGATCGTCACCGGGCTGCTCTATCTCGGCGCCCGCCAGCTGGTCAACAGCCGCTTCGGACGGCTGCTCGTCGCCGTCAGGGACGGCGAGGACCGCGTCAGGTTCCTCGGGTACGACCCGGCCAGGGTCAAGACCGTCACGTTCGCGCTGTCGGCGGGCATGGCCGGGCTCGCGGGGGCCATGTTCGTGCCCGTGGTCGGCATCATCTCGCCCGCGCTGCTGGGCGTGGTGCCCTCCCTCGAACTCGTCGTCGCGGTCGCGGTGGGCGGCAGGTTCGCGCTGGCCGGGGCGATCCTCGGCGCGGTTGTGATGGGGTACGCCAAGACGTCGTTCAGCGAGCAGTTCGCCGACGGCTGGCTCTACCTGCAGGGCGCGCTGTTCATCCTCGTCATGACCCTGGCCCCCAAGGGGATCCTCGGCGTGGCGGCGTCCGCGCGCGACGCCTGGGCGAGGAGGCCGGGGCGCCGTACGGACCCCGAACCGCCGCCGCCCGCGGAGGCTCCCGGTACGAGAGTCATGGAGGAGGTGGGATGAGCCCGATGATCGAGGTACGCGGGTTGTCGGTGGTCTTCGACGGCTTCCGCGCCATCGACGGCATCGACCTGACGGTGGAGAAGGGGGAGCTACGCTTCCTGATCGGCCCCAACGGGGCGGGCAAGACCACGCTCGTCGACGTCATCACCGGCCTCACCCGGCCGACCACCGGCGAGGTCGTCTTCGACGGGCACAGCCTGGCCGGCCGGCGGGAGCACCAGATCGTCCGGCTCGGCGTCGGGCGGACCTTCCAGACCTCGGTGGTCTTCGAGGAGCTCACCGTCCTGGAGAACCTCGACCTGGCGGCCTCCTTCCGCCGCCCGCTCTGGTCGCTGGCCCGGCGCAGGCGGGGCGTCTCCGACGCCGTCGCCGAGGCGCTGGAGACCACCGGCCTGAGGGAGCTGGCCGACCGGCCCGCGGGGGTCCTCTCCCACGGGCAACGGCAGTGGCTGGAGATCGGCATGCTGCTCACCCAGCGCCCCAAGCTGCTCCTGCTGGACGAGCCGGTGGCCGGGATGTCCAAGGACGAGCGGGAGCGCACCGGCGAGCTGCTGACGTCCGTGGCGACCGACCACACGGTGATCGTGATCGAACATGACATGGAGTTCCTGCGCAGGTACGCCTCGCAGGTCACCGTCCTGCACGAGGGCAAGGTGCTGATCGAGGGATCGGTCGACGAGGTCCGCGACGACCCTCGCGTGCAGGAGGTCTATCTCGGAAGGAAGCGCAGCGATGCTGTCGGTACGGGAACTTGACGCCGGGTACGGCCGGGCCCGGGTGCTCTTCGGGGTATCCCTGGAGGTGGAGCCCGGCCAGCTGATGTGCGTGATGGGCCGCAACGGGGTGGGCAAGACCACCCTGCTCAACACGGTGATGGGCGTGCTGCCCGCTACCGCGGGGACGGTCACCTTCGAGGGGCGCGACGTGACGCGCCTGCCGCCCCACGAGCGGGTCCGGCTCGGCATGGCGTACGTCCCCCAGGGGCACGAGACCTTCCCGCAGCTCAGCGTGCTCGGCAACCTCCAGGTCACGCTGGAGGCCGCCAAGGGGCCGCAGGAGGCGCTGGAGGAGGCCCTGGAGACCTTCCCGCGGTTGAAGCCGCTGCTCAAGCGGCGTGCCGGGTTCCTGTCCGGAGGGCA
Organism: Streptosporangium sp. NPDC002721; assembly: GCF_042888905.1. Lineage (NCBI taxonomy): Bacteria > Bacillati > Actinomycetota > Actinomycetes > Streptosporangiales > Streptosporangiaceae > Streptosporangium > Streptosporangium sp. NPDC002721. Next base: position 26,799 of record NZ_JBIAQI010000007.1, on the reverse strand, counting down.
GCAACAGCAGCTCGCCATCGCCCGCGCCCTGGTCACCCGTCCCAAGCTGCTCATCCTCGACGAGCCCACCGAGGGCATCCAGCCGTCGATCATCATCGAGATCGAGGAGGCGATCGAGCGGCTGCACGCCACGGGGCTGTCGCTCCTGCTGGTCGAGCAGTACCTGGACCTGGCGCTCCGGCTCGCCGATCGCTTCCTCATCCTCGACGCCGGGCACGTCGTCCACTCGGGGGCGGCCGAAGAGCTGCGTGGGGAGGAAATTCACCACCTTCTTGCTGTATGACCCTTAAAGCTCCGAATCGGACTTTTCATATCAAGAAGGCGGCATTTGATCACTTCTTGATGAAGGGGCTCCCGCCGTGGGTGATGACGACATAGCCTGCCCAGAAAAGCGGAGTCCGGGGGTGTCATGGCGAAGGAACCTGCGGACGGTGAGAAGCGGCCGGAGGGGGTGTCCTCCCCTCCGGAGACTTCCGAGTCTCCGAAGGCTCCCGAGTCTCCCGAACGGCGAGGCCGGTCTTCCCGCAGGGAGACCGGCTCCTCCCGTGAGACCGGCTCTCCTCGCGAGGAGTCTCGTGCGGAGACCGGAGGCCCGGCCGGTGACGCGTCCTACCGGCGATCCGGCGAGCAGCACGAGCGCGACCGGTCCGAGCGCGACCGCCGGGACGATGACCGATACGACCCCGACGAGCGGTCCGAGCGCGATCGGCCGGGGGACGACAGGCGCGGGCGCGGGCGGCCGTCCCACGGGCCGTACGAGCGCGATCGCCGGGACGACCGGTACGACCGGTACGACCCCGACGGGCGATACGAGCGCGATCGCCGGGACGACGACCGGTACGACCCTGACGGGCGGTCCGACAACCGGTACGAGCGCGACCGGTGGGACGACGACCGGTACGACCGCGATCCGCGTTCCGAGGACGCCCACCCCGGAGCGCCGGTAAGCCCGCCCAGGCCGTCCGGACGGTCCGGGCCGACCGGTCCGCCCGGACCGTCGGGCCCGCCCCGCCGCCGCCGGTTCCGCCGCTTCCGGCTGGCCGCCTGGATCGCGCTGGTCCTCGCCGCGGTCGTGGTCGGGGTGTCCGTCGCGTGGGTGAGCGGGCCTCCCACCGAGGCCGAGCTGCGGGAGAAGGCGGGGCTCCTCAACAAGGACAGGCTCCTGGTCGGCGTGAAGGAGGACACCCCGGGCATCGCGCTGCGCAAGCCGGGGGAGACCGGGTTCAACGGCTTCGACATCGACATCGCGTACATGATCGCGGCGGATCTGGGCTTCCGGCCCGACCAGGTCGACTTCCTGTCCATCGAGAGCGAGGACAGGGCGCGCATGCAGGCGCGCGACACGGACGGCGCGTTCGTCAAGGTCGACCTCGTGGTGGCGACCTTCAGCGTGACGCCCGAGCGCAGGACCGACCCCTCCGTCGGCTTCTCGACGCCCTACCTCTACACCGAGCAGTCGGTGGTGACCAGGGCCGACTACCCCGACGACAACGTCGCCTCCCTGGGGCAGCTCGAGGGCGAGAGGGTCTGCTCGCTCGGCGCCTCGACCTCCCTGGTCGAGCTGAAGAAGGCGATCAAGGTCGATCCCATCGCGGAGCTCCTGATCAGCAAGTGCGTCGACCGCCTCGCGGACGGCCTGCCGGCCAACCGGGCGGCCGACGCGGTGACCACCGACGCGGCCCTGCTGGCCGGGTTCGTCGCGGAACCGGGAAGGAAGCTGCGCCACCACGACATCGCGCTGGAGAAGACGGAGATGTGGGCGGTCAACGCGGGTTCCAACGGCGCGCTGCGCACCCTGGTCGACCTCGCCCTCTACCGCTCCTACGCCGATCCGGACAACAAGGAGTGGGAGGAGGCGTACGAGAAGCACATCCGGCCGTTGCTGGCGGCGAACCCGGGGGTGGACGTGGCGCAGGCGCGGCAGCCGTGCGCGCTTCCTCCAGAGGTGCGCCGCTGGCCGTGGGAGCGGACCCTCCCCGTCCAGGATTGCCCCTCCGCCCCTTGAGGCCCGATCCCTTGAGGCCCGATCCCTTGAAACCCGGCGCGCGGGTGAGGGACGCGCCGAGGAACCAGGAGTGGTTCCTCACGCTGCTGCCGGTGTTCCCGATCGTCCTGCTGGTGATGCGGCTGTGGTACGCCAGCAAGCAGGACACCCAGACGCTGCTCCTGCTCGTGCAGACCATCAGCCCGCTGGGCCTGCTGAGCGCGGTCCTGCTGACCACGGTGTGGGTGCTGCCCGTCGTCGTGGTCGGCGGCAGGCTCCTCGGCACCCTCCACTGGATCAGCACGGGCCGCTCCTCGTGGCTGGTGCACAGCGCCCAGCGGCTGCCCGGCTGGGTGGTGGTCCTCGCCGTCGCGATGGGCGTGTGCACCTGGCAGCTGCGCTTCCTGCCGACGCTGGCGATGCTGTCACTGGCCCTGCTCGGGCTGACCGTGCGCGAACGGTTCCCCGACCACGAGGAGCTGCGGACCACGTTCTGCTACGCGCTGCCGGTGATCGCCGCCGTGCTGTCGTACGTCCTGCTGTGGCCGGCCATCGTCTCCGCGTTCACCGCGCGGGACATGGCGACCGCGATCCTGCTGACGCTGCCCCCGGTGTTCGCGGCGCTGCTCACCGGCCCGGTGCCCGAGGCGCCCGCCAGGGTGCTGACCCACGGCATCGCGATCGGGATGGCGGTGTTCACGCCGTTCCTGGTCGGCGTGGTCGTGATGAGGGCGCCGATCCTGCCGCTGGTCGCCATGCAGATCACCCTGGAGAAGCCGGTCGAGGAGAGGTCCGCGGAGGTGGTCGTGGGCTACATGGTCGCCAGCGACGACCAGATGACCACCGTCCTGAAGCGTGACGGGGTCGTGGAGTTCATCCGGAACGACCGGCTGCAGTCGAAGGTGCTCTGCCCCGACCCCGGCGAGGTGCCCAGGACGTGGGTGAACCTGCACGGCTGGTACGTCGAGCACAGCGTGATCTCCTGGCTCGCCCCGGTCTCGCAGCGGGCCCCGGCCGACCCGCGCTGCGAGGGCCGTCCGGCCGGGGAGGCCGACCCTGTCTCCCCGGAGCCGAGCCCTTCCCCTTCCCCGTCTCCTTCTTCGTCCCTGTCCCCGAGCCCGACCCCGGCCGGATCTTCGACCCCCGCCGGGTCTCCGTCTCCGGCCGGAGCGCGCGGCGGGTGAGTCCCGGTGCGGCGGCCAGGTCGTGCCGCGGGCAGGTGGAGGTGACGAGGAGCGGTGCGAGGCGGCGCGGTCAGCCCACGACCTCCCGGAGGGAACCTCCGGGGCGGGCGGTCACTGACGGTAGTCCTCGACCTCGTCGATCGGGCGGGGGGCCGCCGAGTCGGGGTCCTCGCCGAACTCGCGGCGCGCCCGGCGCTGCCTGAGCAGGTCCCAGGCCTGGTCGAGGGCCTCCTCCAGCTGCTTGATCCGGTTGTTCTCCTCGTGGGAGGAGATCGAGTGCGAGCCCAGCTTCGCCCGGAGCTCCCGCTCCTCGGCGATCAACTCGTTGATGTGGGCGAGGATGTCGCCGTCCCTCATGTCGGTTCCCCCTGTCGCGGTGCCTCTGGACTGTATCCAATCAGCAGGTCACCGCACCGTCGGAGGCCGACCCGACGACGGCGGCGTACTTGGCCAGCACCCCGCGCTCCACGACGCGGTCCGGGCGGCGCCAGGCGGCCCGCCTGCGGGCCAGCTCCTCGTCGCCGACTTCCAGGTCGAGCCGGTTCGCGGCGGAGTCGACGACGACGGTGTCGCCGTCACGGACCAGCGCGATCGGCCCGCCGTGGTGCGCCTCCGGGGCGACGTGCCCGATGACCAGGCCGTGGGAGACGCCGCTGAAGCGGCCGTCGGTGACCAGGGCGACCGAGTCGCCCAGCCCCTGCCCGACGAGCGCCCCGGTGATCGAGAGCATCTCCCGCATCCCGGGACCGCCGGCCGGCCCCTCGTAGCGGACGATGACCACGTCGCCGGGGACGATCAGGCCCTCCTGGATCGCGGCGAAGCACTCCTCCTCGGAGTCGAACACCCGGGCCGGGCCCTCCCGGCGGAAGTCGGGGCGGCCGCCGAGCTTGAGGACGCAGCCGTCCGGGGCGAGCGAGCCGCGCAGGATCGCGAGCGCCCCCGGGCCCTTGACCGGCTCGGCCACGGTGGTGACCACCCGCTGGCCCGGCGTCTCGACGGCGTCCTCGGCCACCTGGGCCAGGGTGCGGCCGTCGACCAGGGTGACGTCCTCGCGCAGCAGCCCGGCCTCGCGCAGCCGCCGTGCCACCAGCGCGGTGCCGCCCGCCCGCCACAGGTCGGCGGCGGTGTGCGAGCCGCTGGGCTTGAGACCGGCCACGATCGGCACCCGGCGGCAGACCTCCCCGATGTCGTCGATCCGCAGCGGCAGGCCCGCCTCGCGGGCGATCGCCAGCAGGTGCAGCACCGCGTTCGTCGAGCCGCCCATCGCGGCGACCGCGACGAGCGCGTTGTGCAGCGCGCCCTCCGACAGCACCGTGGACGGCCGGGCGCCCCGGGCGAGCGCGCCCATGGCGATCTCCCCGGCGCGCCGGGCCGCCTCGTTCTTCTCCTCCGCGACGGCGGGGATGTCACCGATGCCGAACGGCGCCAGGCCGAGGAAGTCGGCGATGCCCGCCATGGTGTTCGCGGTGTACTGGGCGGCGCAGGTGCCGGCGCCGGGACACGCGTGCCGCGCGAGGTCGTCGACGTCCTCGGCGGACATGCGGCCCACCGCCCGCTCGCCGAGCGCCTCCCACATGTCCTGGATGGTGACGTCCCGGTCGCGCCAGCGGCCGGGCATCATGCTGCCGCTGTAGAGGACCACGGACGGCACGTCCAGCCGGGCGATCGCCATGATCGCCGCGGGGACGGTCTTGTCGCAGCCCACGACGCAGACCAGCGCGTCGAAGCCGTGGGCGCGTCCCATCAGCTCGATCGAGTCGGCGATCACCTCCCGGCTCACCAGCGAGGCCCGCATGCCCGGCGTGCCCATGGTGAGGTTGTCGGAGACCGCGATCGTGTTGAACTCCATCGGGGTGCCCCCGGCCCGCCGCACGCCCTCGGCGACGTGCGCCGCCAGCTCGCGGTGGGTGAGGTTGCACGGCATGGTGCCGGTCCAGGTGGAGGCGATGCCCACGACCGGGCGGCGCATCTCCTCGTCGGTCAGGCCCATGGCGTACAGGTGGGAGCGCGCGGGCGCGCGGTCGGGGTCGTCGGCGATGCCCGTGCCGGTGTTCACGGGGATGTCCGTGCCGGTGTTCACGGGGATGTCCGTGCCGGTGTTCACGGTCGTGTCGGTGCCGCTGCCTGTGCCTGTGCCTGTGTTCATGCCGCGTCCTTTCTGCCGGTGGCCACGCCGGGCAGGTCGAGGCCGAGCAGCCGGGCGGCGTTACCCGCCATGATCAGTTGCCGGTCGTCGGGCGAGAGGTTCAGCTCGTCCATCACGCGCACCTGCTCGTCGGCGTACTGCGTGATGTATCCCCACGGGAAGTCGCACGAGTCGGTGCCGAAGACGATCCGCTCGGGACCGAACGTCTCGTGGAAGCGCCGGAACAGGTCCTTCACCGTGAGCTCGTACGGCATCCAGCGGGTCCACTCCTGGTTGCTGGAGGTGTCGACGTGCACGTTGGCGTTGGCCCAGCCCAGGCGGAGCAGCTCCCCGGGGTAGCCGCAGCCGAAGTGGGCGACCACGAAGTCGACCGTGGGGAAGGCCTTGGCCACGTCGTGCAGCGCGGTCGGGTCCATGTTGGGGGCGTGGCCCATCCCGCCGCCGCCGTTGACCGGCCCGAAGTGCGTCACCACGGGCAGGCCGTACTCCTCGCAGACCTCCCATACCGGCCAGAGCGACCGGTCGGCGAGCGGGACGGTCACCCACGGCGCGATGACCTTGTAGCCCGACAGCCCCAGCTCCGTCGCCGCGCGGCGCAACTCGGCGGCGGCGCCGGGGGAGCAGGGCTGGTGGTTGGCGAAGCCGAGGAAGCGGCCCGGATGGGCGGCGACGACCCCGGCCAGGCGGTCGTTGCCCCCGCCGCTCATGAACACCACGCGCTCCAGGCCCGCCGCGTCGGCCTCCGCGCGCCAGGCGGCGGCGACCTCCTCGGTGGAACGGGTCTCGGGGCCGGTGGGCGGGAGGGTGCGGGCGCGGCGGACCCGCTCGTGGTAGCCGGCGGCGTTCTGCCGCAGCCGCGAGAGCTTGGCCGGGCCGCAGACGTGCTCGTACTCGGCGTCGAGGCGGTCCTGGGTGGGCTCCTCGCCGGGGAAGTGGCAGTGGAAGTCGATCGCCGGGAGCCCCCACCGGCTGACGCGGGCCTCGCTCACGCGAACCTCACCGTGTTGCGCAGCGTGCCGAGACCCTCGACCTCGACCTCCACCACGTCGCCGTCCCCGAGCCAGAGCTGCGGGGTGCGGCCCATGCCCACGCCGTACGGGGTGCCGGTGGCGATGACGTCGCCGGGGTTGAGCGTCATGTAGCGCGACAGGTAGGAGATGATCTCGGGGATCTTGAAGATCATCTCTCCGGTCGAGCTGTCCTGGACTGTCTCGCCGCCGACCCGCGCGGAGATCGCCAGCGCGTGCGGGTCGGCGACCTCGCCGGGGGTGGTGATCCACGGCCCGATCGGGCAGAAGCCGTCGAAGTTCTTGCCCCTGAACCACTGGCCGTCGGCGAACTGCGCGTCGCGGGCCGACACGTCGTTGACGATGGTGTATCCGAAGACGTGGTCCATGGCCTCGGCGGCGCCGACGTCCCGCGCGGGCTTGCCGATCACCACGGCCAGCTCGGCCTCCCAGTCGAGCTGCGCGGTCGCCCCCTGGGGGACCACCACGTCCTCGTACGGCCCCACGAGGGTGTGCGCGGTCTTCACGAAGGAGAGCACGCGCTCGGGCGTGTCGAGGCCGGTCTCACGGATGTGGTCGGCGTAGTTGAGACCGATGCAGACGATCTTCTGGGGGGCCGCGAGCGGGCTGAGCAGCGTGACCTCGGACAGGGGCAGCGGGTCGGCGACCGGGGCCAGGACGGACGGGTCGGCGCCGTCGGCGATGAGGTCGCGCACCGCGTCGGCCATGAACCGGGGCGCCTCGGCCGCGACGGGCACGGCCAGGTCACCGTCGATCCGCGCGGCGAACACGGCACCGTCGGCGCGTTGGATACGGGCGATACGCACGTGATTCTCCTAATTCGGGCATGGTGGGCCGGGGCTCCGGCACGATCGCCGGAGCCCCGGTTCCCGGCGGGGTCGCCGGTGGGGCTCCCGGGGAGGGCTTCGCGGGACAGCCGGTAAGGTCCCCGGCGGGGTTCCCGGCCGAGGTCCGTGGCGCGATCCGCGCCGGGATTTCCGGTAAAGCTCGGGGCGGGGGAAGCGCCGCGGACCGGACGACGGGCGTCAGGCGAAGGCGGGCAGGAAGCGTTTCTGGGCGGTGAGGAGCGCGTCGGTCAGCTCGGCCGCCGCGCGGGAGTCGGTCACCGCGCCGTCGGCGATCACGGCCTCCACCGCGAGGTCGCGGTCGCCGGTCATCGCCGCCTCGACACCGAGGTAGACCGAGGACAGCCGCCGGGCGAGGATCGCGGTGAGCGGGGCCGACAGGTCGGGGACCGACACCGGGCGCAGGCCGCGGGCGGTGGCCACCCCCGGGATCTCCAGGGCGGCGTCGTCGGGCAGGCCGGGCAGCGCGCCCCGGTTGGGGACGTTCACCGAGAACATCTCGCGCCGGTCGAAGACGATGGAGCGGATGATCGCGATGAGCTGCTCCTGCTCGCCGGTGGACCGCTCGAAGATCGTTTCGTCGAGCGGCGCCTCACCCATGGCCTGGGCGCGCATCGACAGGTAGCGCTGCTCGCCCCACTCCAGGATCTCCGAGACCGAGAAGGCGTCCACGCCGAGCTTCTTGCCGTAGTAGTCGCCACCGGCCCAGCGCTCGGGGAAGAACTCCAGCACGTGACGGTCGTTGGCGGCAGGGTAGGCGCCGTAGCGCCGGAAGATCTCCCAGGAGAACGGGTTGTGCCACGCCTTCCCGTTCTCCCAGATCGAGCCGATGTCCCCCGGCTCGGCGGGCACCGCCAGCTCCCGGTCGACGCGCTCGCGCACGCCGGGCCAGGCGTCGGCGCCGGCGTGCCGGAAGTCGTAGATGAATGTGAGGTGGTTGATCCCGGCGTACAGCGTCGAGGTCTCCTCGAACGGCAGCCCGGCGAACGCCGCGAGCTCCCGCTGCACGTGGTGCATGCCGTGGCACAGGCCGACGACCTCGACACCGGCGTACTTCGTCATGGCCATGACGTTGGCCGTCATCGGGTTGCTGTAGTTGAAGAAGTGCGCCCGCGGCGCCAGCGCCCGGATGTCGCGGGCGATCTCCACCATCACCGGCACCGTGCGCAGCAGGCGGGAGATGCCGCCGGGCATGACCGAGTCGCCGACCGGCTGGAAGACGCCGTGCTCCACGCAGATCTCGTGGTCGGCCTGCCAGGCCGGGCGGCCGCCCACGCCGACGCAGGTCACCACGTAGTCGGCGCCCGGCAGCAGGTCCCGCCGGTCGGTCGAGGAACGCACGGTGATCTTGTCGTGGGCGCCGCGCGCCTCGATCATCAGCTCGGCGAGCCTGGTCGCGACGGAGAGCGCCTCCTCGTTGACGTCGACGAGGCGGATCTCCCAGGCGCCGAGGTCGTCGGCCGAGATGAGGTCGGCGAGCAGGCCGCGGGTGAACACCGCGCTGCCCGCTCCGATCAGCACCAGAACGCGAGGGTGGGTCATGAGGTGGAGAACTCCGATCTGAGCCTGTCTAGGCCTGGATGACGACGATGTCGCGGGCTCGCAGCGCCGCGACCGCCTCCGCGGGCGCGTGGGCGTCGGTGACCACGGTGCCGATGCGCGACACCGGCGCGATCCGCACCGCGCTGCGCTGGTCGAACTTGCTGTGGTCGGCGAGGACCACGAGGTGCCGGGCGGCCGCGATCATGTTGCGGTCGGTCTCGGCCTCGGCGAGGTGGGCGCCGAGCATGCCGTACTCGGGATCGAGCCCGTAGGCGCTGAAGAAGGCCCGGTCGATGTGGATGTCGGCGAGGGCCTGGGTGGTCAGGTGGCCGAGCAGGGAGAGCTCGACGTTGCGCAGCAGCCCGCCCAGCACGAGGACCTGGACGTCCTCGGTGGTGGTGCCGATCCCGTGGGCGATGGCGATCGAGTTGGTCACCACGGTGATGTCGGGCACCGAGGCCAGGTAGGGGACCATCTGGGCGGTGGTGGAGCCGCCGGTGAGCAGGATGGTGCTGCCCGGTTCGACGAGCCCGACCGCCTCCTGGGCGATGCGGTGCTTCTCCTCCAGGTGGCGGACGGCACGCTCCATGATCGAGATCTCGGCCGACTCGGCGCCGACGGCGATCGCACCGCCGTGCACGCGGCGCAGCAGGCCGCGCTCGTCCATCTCGTCGAGGTCGCGCCGGACCGTCGAGACGCTGACGCTCAGCAACTCCGCCAGGTCGTCGACGCTGACCGACCCGTTGTCGCGCACGTAGTGCAGGAGCTTGCTTCTGCGCTTCTCGCTCAGCATCAGTAACCGGCCTTTCTGTCCACCAGGTTCAGGAGAGGCTCCCCGGCGATCAGACGGCGCAGGTTCTCGGTGAAAAGCGTGCGGACCTGATCGTGGTAGCCGGGCGCGAATCCTGCCACGTGCGGGGTGATCAGAACATCACTTTCACGCCAGAAGGGGCTGCTCTCCGGGAGCGGTTCCTCGGCGAAGACGTCGAGGGCGGCGTAACCGAGCCGGCCGGAGCGCAGCGCGGCCAGCATCGCCTCCTCGTCGACGACCCCGCCGCGGGCCGCGTTGATCAGCACGGCCCCCGGCTTGAGCCGGTCGAACGCCTCGGCGTCGAGCAGGTGGTGGGTCTCGTCGGTGTGCGGGACGGTGAGCACGACGTAGTCGGAGCGGGCCAGCAGCGAGTGCAGCCCCTCCGGGCCCGTCACCTCGGCGGGGGCCTCCCCGGCGGAGTCGCTGAACCGCTCGCCCTCGCGGGGCAGGCCGCGCCGCATGCCGATCACCCTCATCCCGAAGGCGTGGGCGAGCCTGCCGATCTCCTTGCCGATCCGGCCGTAGCCGACCACGCCCACCGTGGAGCCGGGGATAGGCCGGGGCATCAGGCGGTTCCAGCGGTAGTTGAGGTCGGGCCAGTGCGAGCGGCCCTGCAGGCCGATGATCTCCGGCAGGTGGTGGGCGTGCGCCAGGATCATCATCAGGACGTACTCGGCGAGGGGCTTGGGGGAGACGCCCCCGATTGTGGTGATCGGGATGCCGGAGGACCACAGCTCGGTGCCCTTCACGTGGTCGCACCCCGAGGTGTCGAGCTGCACCCAGGACAGCCGAGGCGCCTGCGCGCCGGTGGGGAAGGCGGTGTTGGTGTAGAGGACGTCGGTGCGGGCCAGCAGCTCGGCGGGGATCTCCCCGGCCGAGGCCGCCAGGTGCTTGTAGACGGTGACGCCGGGGGAGACGGCGGCCACCTCGGCGAGCCAGGCGTCGTCGAAGTCGAGCGTCACGCAGACATTGATCATTTTCATTCCCGTCACCTGATGCCCGAGCGGGCCATGCCCTCGACGAAGTGGCGCTGGAAGAGCGCGAAGACCACGAGCATGGGGATCATCGACACCAGCGACATGGCCATCAGCGCGCCGTAGTCCTGGCCGTACTGGTTCTTCAGGAACAGCAGGCCGACCTGGAGGGTGTAGCTCTCGGGGTCCTTGAGGACGATCAGCGGCCAGGCGAACTCGTTCCAGCGCCACATGAAGGTGAAGATCACCAGCACCGCGATCAGCGGACGGCAGAGCGGCAGCACGATCTGGCGGAAGATCCGCATCTGCCCCGCCCCGTCGACCTGGGCCGCCTCGATCAGCTCGTCCGGGATGGCCATCATGAACTGGCGGGCCATGAACAGCCCGAACGCCTCGGCCAGCCGCGGCAGGATCACCCCCCAGTCGGAGCCGATCAGCCCGAAGTCGACCACCAGCTGGAACTGCGGCACCATCACCACCTGCACCGGCACCATCAGCGTGCTGATGACGAGCAGGAAGAGCACGTCGCGGCCGGGGAAGCGGAGCTTCGCGAAGGCGTACCCGGCCATCAGGTTGATCACCACGGTGAGCACCACCGCGCCCACCGCGATCGTCAGCGAGTTGAGGATCCAGGTGGGGTAGGGGAACTTGGCCCACGGGCCGGTGAAGTTGGCCCAGTTCAGGGAGGTCGGCCACAGGTGCAGCTCCGAGCCGCGCAGGTCGGCCGGGGTGGACAGCGCGGTGACGACCATCCAGTAGACCGGGAAGAGCATCGCGATCGCGCCGGTCACCGCGAGGGCGAGCCGCAGGCGCGCGGTCCGGCGCTCTCTCGCCGTGACCATCGGGTCCCGCTCCTTTCCCGGCCTGGGTCCGGGGGGCCGGTGCCGTTGTGTGGTGGTGACCATCGGGTCTCGGTCCTCCGTGCGGCTGTCGTGGGCGTTCAGTGCCGCCATGACGGTCTCCTCACGCGATGTCACGCGATGTCATGCGATGTCCCTGCGGCGGTTGACCCGCCACTGGACGACGGTCATCACCAGCACGATCAGGTAGAGCAGCACGCCGATCGCCGAGGCGTAACCCTGCTGGCGCTGCTCGAAGCCGGTGGAGTAGGCGTAGGTGACGAGCATCGTGGTGGAGTTTCCCGGGCCGCCGCCGGTCATCACGTAGACGATGTCGAAGACCTGGAAGGAGTTGATGATCCCGATCACCACCAGGAAGAAGGTCGTGGGCGCCAGCGAGGGGATCGTGATCGACCGCAGGGTCTGCCACCAGGAGGCGCCGTCGCAGCGCGCCGCCTCGTAGACCTCCCGGGGGATGCCCTGCAGCGCCGCGAGGTAGACGACCATGTTGAAACCCAGCCCGATCCAGAGGCTGACCAGCACCAGCGAGATCATCGCGGGCAGGCCCTCCGACTGCCAGGGCACCGGCCCCAGGCCCACCGCGCCCAGCAGCTCGTTGACGATCCCCAGGTCCTCGTTGAACATCCAGGCGGCGATGAGGGCGCTGCTCACGCCCGAGATGACCGCGGGCATGTAGTAGATCGCCCGGACCAGCCCCCGCGCCGGCATGCTCCGGTTGAGCAGCAGCGCCGCGCCCAGCCCCGCCACCAGGCAGAGCGGGACCGACAGCGCCGTGTAGAGGGCCGTGTTGGCCAGCGCCTCCCAGAAGATCGAATCCGCCAGGATCTCGCGGTAGTTCTCCAGGCCGATGAACTTCGCGATGCCGAAGCCGCTGGTCTTCTGGAGGCTGATCCAGAAGATCCTGACCAGCGGCCAGAACATGAACACCGCGAAGACCACCAGGGCGGGGCCGGCGAAGGCCAGTCCCGTGATCGCCTCGCGGACCTTCCTGGTCCGCAGGAATCCGTGGCCGTCGCCGGGGCGGGGGGTCCTCCCCGCGCCGGGCCCGGCGGCCGGGCCCGGCCTCGCCGGGCTGCTCACCGATGTCATCTGCCTTGGGCCTCCTCAGCCGGTCACGCCGGATCGGGTCGAGTGTCGAACCGGGTCGAACGCCGAATCAGGCGGAGATCGCCTTCTGGATCGACTGGGAAAGCGCGCTCAGCGTGTCGTCGGCCGACTGGCCGCCGGTGAAGTGCGCCTCCAGGTGCTGGACCAGCGAGTCGTTGACGGCGGCGAAGCCGGAGAGGGTCACCAGCTTCACCAGGTCGGACGGCATGGTCGTCGCCTGCTGCTGGAAGATCGGCATCAGCTCCGCGGAGACGGCGTAGTCGAGCGTGGCCGAGGCCAGGTCCTTGCGCGAGGGCAGCACGGTGGTCTTCTCGCAGAACAGCTTCATGTTCTCCGGGGTGACCAGGAACTTGGCGAACGCGGCCGCGGCGTCGGGGCTCTTGCTCTGCGTGGTCACCACGACGGCGTTGCCGCCCAGGTCGGACGCCGCCCCGCCGGCTCCGCGCGGCAGGAAGGTCGCGCCGTACTCCATGCCCTTGGCCCTGGTGCCGATGTCGGGCAGCAGGAAGTCGCCGACGAACGCCATCGAGATCTTCCCTGAGGGGAACACCAGGTCGGGGGTGTTGGAGGTCTTGACGATCATGTTCTTCGGCATCAGCGCCCTGTCGTAGAACGACTTGGTGAAGGCGAGCGTCTCGCGTGCCTGCGGGGAGTCGAGGACGACGCTCTTGCCGTCGGCCGACAGCACCCTGCCGCCCGACTGCCAGAGCCAGTTGAACCAGCGGAAGGCGCCGTACTGCTGCCAGTTGACGCCGAAGGGGGCGCCGCCCGGGTTCGCGGCCTTGAGCCTCTCGGCGACCTCGATGAACTCCTCCCAGGTCCACGCGGTGTCGAGCGTGGAGGGCACCTCCTTGATGCCGGCCTTGGCGAAGTGGGCCTTGTTGTAGAGGACCGCGGAGGTGTCGGTGTGGTGCGGCACCCCGTAGGGCTTGCCCTCGTACTGGACGCCGGCCCACAGCGCGTCGATGAACTGCGCGCCGTCACTCCCGACCGTGGCGCTCAGATCCTGCAGCACTCCCTGGGAGCTGTAGATGCCGATGTCGTTGTAGGTGACGCGGAACAGGTCGGGCCCCTGGCCCGACTGCAGCCTCGCGTCGAGGGTGGGACGCATCTGCTCGTACGGCAGCTGCTCGACCTTGATCTTCGTCCCGGCGTTCTGCTGCTCGAAGGCCCGGGCGATGGAGTTGAAGGCGCCCATCTCGGCGTCCGAGCCCCAGACCGAGAAGGTGAGGGTGCCGGTCGGGGCTCCCGCGCCGCCCGCTGGGGAGGAGGGGGAGGAAGAGGCGCCGCACGCCGCGAGTGCGCCGGTGGCGGCCGCGCCGACCACCGTGGTGCCTGCCGCGCGCAGGAGCTGGCGACGGTTGAGTTGCATGGGCTCTCCTCGGGGGGTCCGGTCGGGGTATCGCTGTTCCTATCAACTTCATCCAGAAAGCGTCAATAGCTCTCAGCTATTCTGTGACGTGGAGTTTTGTCGACGCATCAGGGTTTCTCTCGCCGATCTTGCGGCATGTTGACAGGCCCTGTGAAGGGTGCGTACGGTTTCGCAGCGAAAGCTCTGAGAGTTTTTGACGTAAATTGATTGCTCGCGATCATGGGGAGGGCACGTGGGCACGCACCGCGACGCGTCACCCCTCTGGGCGCCCGTCCCAGGGCCGCACGACGCCCAGCACCGCGGGCTTCCCGAGCCTCCCCGGCAGGCCGGGCTCCCCGGGCTCCCCGGACTCCCCGGACTTCCCGGGCACCGCGAGGTCCGCAGGCGCGCCCATCCCGCTGGCGGGACCACCTGCATCCTCGCCCGCCGCGCCGGCGCCCCCGGGCCCGGCAGCCGGGAACACCGCGTCGGCACCCCCGGATTCAGCGGCAGAGGACAGGGTGTCGGGGTCCCTGAGCTCGGCGGACGAGGACACTGTGTCGGCTGCCCCGAGGTCAGTGGCAGAGGACACCGTGTCGGAGCCTTTGAGGTCGGCGGCCGGGGACACTGTGTCGGCTGCCCCGAGGTCGGCGGCGGAGAAGACCACGCCGGCGACCTGGAGCGTGGCCGCGGAGATCTCCCGCGGGGTGTGCCAGCGCGCGGGCAGGCCCGCGCCCCGGGGATGCCAGCCGAGCAGCAGGTGCCGGACCTCGGCGCCCCCGGATTCCTCGGATCCCTCGGTGCCCTCCACGGCCCACGAGGCCCCCGCGGGCAGGGGTGGCGCGGGCGCGTCCAGGGGCGCGGCGTGGCCGCTGGTCAGCAGGGCCACCAGCGGCCCGCGGACCCGCGCGGCGAGCGCCGCCCACGCCCCGGCGGGGGCGAAGGGCTGGTAGGCCAGCGCGAGACCCAGCGGCCCGCGCTCGCCGATCGCCCGGTCGAGCGCGGCGGCGAGGGCCTCGACCCGCGTCACGTCCGCGACCACGGCGTCGGCCCCGGCGGGCACGCCGTGCCCCGACCGCGACACCACCGAGACGCGCGACCCCCTGTCCACCAGCACCCGCACCGCCGGGGACAGGATTCCCGTCCCCCCGATGACCAGCACGTGAGGCGGCATGACTGACATGGATCTCCTTGTGGTCGGAGAGCTCAACGCCGACGTCATCGTGGAGTGCGGTGACGTTCGGCCGACGTTCGGGCAGGTTGAGGAGATCGTGGAGGACGCCACGATCGTCCTCGGCAGCTCCGGGGCCATCACCGCCTGCGGAGCGGCCCGCCTCGGCGCCCGCGTCGCCATGGTCGGGGTGGTCGGCGACGACTGGCTCGGCGAGTTCGTCCTCGACCGGCTGCGCGAGCGGGGGGTGGACACAAGGTACTGCCTGCGCAGGCCCGGCCGTCGCACCGGCATGAGCGTCGTCCTGGGCGCCCGGGGCGACCGGTCGATCCTCACCTTCCCCGGAGAGATCGGCCGCCTCGCCGCCTCCGACGTGCCCGCCGAGGCCATCGCCGCCGCCAGGCACCTTCACGTCAGCTCCTACTTCCTCCAGCACGACCTGTGGCCCGGACTGCCCGGCCTGCTGCGCGCGGCCAGGGAGCGCGGCCTCACCACGTCGATCGACCCCAACTGGGACCCCGGCCGCTCCTTCGACCAGGGCTTGCCCGCCCTGCTCCCGCTCGTCGACTACCTGCTGCCCAACGAGGCCGAGGCCCTGCGCATCGCCGCCGCCTCCGGGCACCCCGGCCTGGGGTCGGCGCACGAGGCCGCGGCGGTGCTCGCCTCGCTCGGCACCGGCGCGGTGGTCAAGTGCGGGGCCGACGGAGCCCTGCTGCACCGCCCCGACGGCACCCGCCTGAGCGTCACCGCGCCCGAGATCACCCCGCTGGAGACCACCGGCGCCGGAGACTCCTTCGACGCGGGCCTGCTCACCGCGCTGCTCGCGGGCAGGGACCTCCCCGCCGCCCTCCGTACGGCCTCCGCCTGCGGGGCCCTGTCCACCCAGGGATCGGGCGGCACCGCCGCCCAGCCCGACGCGGCCCAGGCGGACGCGCTCGCCGCGACCCTGACCGTCGTCGACCTGGCCGCGACCGCCGGGCCGGGCTCCCACCCGTTCACCGACTCGACCCTCACCCACCCACAGGAGAACCAGCAGTGACGACCACGACCGAGCCTCTTCTCGCCCGCCAGACGCAGGCCGAGGTCGAGAGCCAGCCGGAGATCTGGCAACGGGTCCTCGACGTCGCCCCGAGCCTGCGCGGTGACCTGCCGGAGCCGGGCGCCAACGTGCTCGCCGTAGGCTGCGGCACCTCCTACTACATCCTCGACTCCTACGCCCGCCTGCGGCAGCGTCTCGGACAGGGCCGCACCCGCGCCGCGATCGCCACCGAGCTGGACGACACCGACCCCTACGACGTGGCCGTCCTGCTCTCCCGCTCCGGCACCACCAGCGACCTCGTACGGCTGGCGCGCGAGCTGTCGGAGCGCATGACCACGATCGCGGTGACCGGCACGCCCGGCTCCCCGATCACCGAGGTCACCCACCGGCAGGTCCTGCTCGACTTCGCCGACGAGCGTTCCGTGGTGCAGACCCGGTTCGCCACCTCCGCCCTCGCCCTCCTGCGCGCCTCCGTCGGCGACGACGTCCAGGGCCTGCCCGCCGGGGCCGCGGCGGCTCTCGCCGAGCCGCTGGTCGCCGACCCCGCCGACTACGACCACCTGGTCTTCCTCGGCACCGGCTGGACCCGCGGGCTCGCCGAGGAGGCCGCGCTCAAGTGCCGCGAGGCCGCCCGGCTGTGGACGGAGTCGTACGCCACGCTCGAATACCGGCACGGCCCCATCGCCTGCGCGGGGCCGCGCACCCTCGTGTGGTCGCTCACCCAGCCGCCCGCCGACGTCGTCGACGCCGTCGCCGCCACCGGCGCCACCCTCCGCGTGGCCGGCGCCGACCCCCAGGCCGAGCTGGTACGGGTCCACCGCCTCGCGATCGCCTACGCCCGCGCGCGCGGCCTGGAGTGCGACACCCCGGAACACCTGTCCCGCTCGGTCGTCGTCGAGTAGCCCTCCCCGTGCCCGCCCGCCCGTTCCCCACCGCCGAGTGAGCCGCCATGCCCTTCCTCCAGCTCGTCACCGCACATCCGGTACCCGCGCCGCTCGCGGAAAGCCTGGCCGGGGCCTTCGGCCGGGCGCTCGGCCTCCCGGCGGGAGCGGTGATCGTCCAGCGGATCGCCTCCGGCCACGATCCCGAGGTTCCGGCCGGAAGCACGGAGCCCGTCGTCGACGCCGGGGCGGTCATCGTGGTCCGCGGGCGGCTCCGCGAGGCGGCGGCGATGCGCGAGGCGGTCGCGAGGGCGGGCACGCTCCTCGCGGAGGGGCTCGGCCTGGACCCCGACCTGGTGCTGGTGAGCTGGCCGGACCCCGGTGCCGTCGCCACCGGCCGGGGTGCCCTGCCGTGATCGTCACCGTCACCCTCAACCCCGCGCTCGACGTCACCTACGAGGTCGACGCGCTGGTCGTCGACGCCACCAACCGTGTCACGAGGACGTCCGCCCACGCCGGAGGCAAGGGCGTCAACGTCGCCCGGATCCTCCGGCTCCTCGGTACGGCCGGGGACACCTTCTCCGCAGGGTTCGGAAGCGTGGGGAAGGCCGCGAGGGGGACGGAGGTCGTGGCGCTCGGCCTCGCCGGAGGGGCGACCGGCGGGGAGCTGCTGGCCGATCTCGACAGGGCGGGGATCGGCCACGCGTTCGTGGCCTGCGCCGGGGAGACCCGCCGCACGGTCGCCGTCGTCGACGGCGGGGCCGGGACGGTCACCATGCTCAACGAGCCGGGACCGGCCGTCACGCCGGGGGAGTGGAAGAGCCTGCGCGACCGGCTGGAGGGCCTGCTGCCCGAGGCCTCGGTCGTGGTCCTCTCCGGCAGCCTGCCCCCCGGGCTCCCGCCGGACGCCTACGCGACCCTCGTCCGGCTGGCCGGCGGGTACGACGTGCCCGCCGTCCTCGACGCGGGCGGGACGGCGCTCCGGCTGGCGCTCCCGGCCGGTCCCGAGGTCGTGAAGCCGAACGCCGCCGAGCTGGCCGACGCGCTGTCCGCCTCCGCCGAGGATCCCGCCTCACCGGCCGCGCGCCTCCCCGGTGCTCCCGGTGCTCCCGGTGATTCCGCCGACCCGTCCGGCCTCGCCAAGGGAGCCGCCTGGATGCGCGGGGAGGGGGCCCGCGCGGTGGTGGTCTCCGACGGCCCGCGCGGGCTGTACGCCGACACTCCCGACGGACGGTGGAGAGCCGTGCCTCCCGAGGTGCTGGGAGGCAACCCCACCGGCGCGGGCGACGCGGCCGTGGCCGCGCTGGCGCTCGGCCTGGTGAGCGGCTGGGACTGGCCGTACGCCCTCGTCCAGGCCGCCGCCCTGTCGGCCGCCGCGGTCGGCCATCCCGTCGCGGGGCGGATCGACCCCGAGCCCTATCTCGGCCACGTCGGCCGTGTCCGCCTCGACCGCGTCCGGGCCGAGGACGTCCGGGCCGAGGACGCCCACGAAGAAAGCGAGGGCACACCGTGCCGCTGACCCCGACGGGGGAGATCGTCGCCGAGGCCCGGAGATCCGGGACCGGGACGGGTGCCTTCAACGTCATCCAGATCGAGCACGCCGAGGGCATCGTCTCCGGCGCCCAGGAGGCCGGGCTGCCGGTGATCCTGCAGCTCAGCGAGAACACCGTCGCCTACCACGGGGCGCTGGCCCCGATCGGGGCGGCCTGCCTGGCCATCGCGCGGGCCGCCACCGTGCCGGTCGCGGTCCACCTCGACCACGCCACCCGCCCCGGCCTGGTCGACGAGGCCGTCGAGCTGGGCTTCGGCTCGGTCATGTTCGACGCCTCCGCGCTCCCGTACGCCGACAACGTGGCCGCCACCGCGGAGGTGGTGGCGCGGGCGCGGCGGCGCGGGGTCCTCGTCGAGGCGGAACTCGGCGAGATCGGCGGCAAGGACGGGGTGCACGCGCCCGGCGCCCGTACCGAGCCGGACCAGGCGTCCGCCTACGTCGAGGCCACCGGGGTCGACGCGCTCGCGGTGGCCGTCGGCTCCTCGCACGCGATGCTCACCCGCGACGCCGTGCTCGACTTCGACCTCATCACCGCCCTCCGCGACGCCGTTCCCGTCCCGCTCGTGCTGCACGGCTCCTCGGGAGTGCCCGACGACGGTCTCGCGCGGGCCGTGCGGCACGGCATGACGAAGATCAACATCGCCACCCACCTCAACAAGGCGTTCACCGCGGCCGTCCGCGGCAGCCTGGCGGACCGCCCGGAGAAGGTCGACCCGCGCGGCTACCTCGGCGCTGGCCGCGACGCGGTCGCCGCCCAGGTCGCCCACCTGCTGCGCGTTCTGCACCCGGCACACCAAGGAGATGACACATGAGCGGCCGATACGTCCCGCACCCCGATCCCGAGGGGGTCCTGGCCGACTGCGAGCAGCGGGCCCTGGAGCGCGAGGGAATCCCGATGTTCCTCGCCCTGGAGGACCTGACCGGCCGGTTCCCCGGAGCGGCCGACCGCTCGGACGGCCCGGAGCTCGGCCGGATCACCGGCCACTACGCCGAGCGGCTGCGCCCCGGCGCGGACGACGGCGATCTCGCGGCGCTCGCCTCGGTGCTCACCGTGGTGGCACGCGTCCACTTCGACGAGGAGGGCCGGGCATGAGCGGCGGGTTCGCGGGCTACCGCACGGCGATGGACGAGGGCCGCTACCTGCGGGTCGTCAACTACCACAACACCCCGGAATCGACGGCCGACCGGCTCCGCGAGGAGCTCGCCGCCTACGCGGCCTCGTTCGCCTGCGTCACGCTGGAGGATCTCGACCGGTTCTACGCCACGGGCGAGTGGGACCTCGACCGGCCGGGGTTCATCCCCGTCTTCTACGAGGGATACCTCAACAACGCCACCGTCGCGGCGCCGATCTGCGACGAGCTGGGCATCACCGCCTGGTTCCCGATCATCACCCGCTTCATCGACTGCCCGGTCCCCGAGCAGCGCGCCTTCGCCGACGCGCACGACATCGACCTGGTGGAGGAGGAGCGAGGCGCCGAGCGGCTGGCCATGACCTGGGACCAGGTCGCCCAGATCGCGGAGCGGCACCTGGTGATCCCGCACACCGGCTCCCACGAGCAGATCTCCAAGGTCGTCACCCCGGCCGACGTCGAACGGGAGATCTTCGCGCCGCGCCGGGCCGTCGAGAAGGTCACCGGCCGCGAGGCGCCGGGCTTCGTGTGGCTGTACGGCTCGCCGTTCGGCACCAGCCCCGAGCAGGACCGGGCGGTGCTCGACGCGGGATACCGCTACCAGATCAGCAACACGATGATCCAGCGCATCGCCTGACCGGCCGCCCCCGCGGCCCGGAGCCCTCCCACCCCGGGCCGCGGCGATTCCTCCAAAAGCGCGCTGCCAAAGACCTCTTCCACGGACGCGGTCCCAAGGACCCTCCACGGGCGAGATGCCAAGGCCCCTCGCTGTGGGCGAAGGGCCAGAAGCTCCGTCCACGGGCGCGCTGCCGGAGGTCCCCTCCCCGGCCGTGACGCCGGGGATCTTCGAGTCCCGCCATGTGAGACCGAGGCCCGGGCATCCTGAGACGTCTGCTAACGTGCTAGGCATGCTGCGCGGCCTGCTTCTTAGCTGCCGCGACGAGGGCCTGTAGAGGCCGGCTCCCTCGTCGCGGAGCGAGCCATGCGCGTCGGCCACGATTGTTTTCCCAGTCGAGGAGCCTTGCATGTATCCGCAGCAGCAACCCAGCCCCATGCCGTTCAAGCGCTATGAGTCCTTCGCGCCGATCCAGCTGGCCGACCGCACCTGGCCCGGCAAGGTCATCGACCGGGCCCCCCGGTGGTGCGCCGTCGACCTGCGTGACGGCAACCAGGCGCTGATCGACCCGATGGACGCCCACCGCAAGCTCAAGATGTTCGAGCTGCTGGTGAAGATGGGCTACAAGGAGATCGAGGTGGGCTTCCCCGCCGCCTCCCAGACCGACTTCGACTTCGTACGGCAGATCATCGAAGAGGACCTGATCCCCGACGACGTGGTGATCCAGGTCCTGACCCAGGCCAGGGCCGAGCTGATCGAGCGGACCTTCGAGTCGGTACGCGGGGCCAAGCAGGCGATCATCCACCTCTACAACTCCACCTCCACCCTCCAGCGCCGGGTCGTCTTCGGCCAGGACCGCGAGGGCATCACCGCGATCGCGGTCGAGGGGGCCAAGCTCTGCAAGAAGCTGGCCGCCGAGATGGACGACACGGAGATCTACTTCCAGTACTCCCCGGAGTCCTTCACCGGCACCGAGCTGGAGTACGCCGTGGAGGTCTGCGACGCGGTCAACGACGTCTGGCAGCCCACCCCCGACCGCAAGGTCATCCTCAACCTGCCCGCCACCGTCGAGATGGCCACGCCCAACGTCTACGCCGACCAGATCGAGTGGATGCACCGCAACCTGGCCTACCGCGACTCGATCGTGCTGTCCCTGCACCCCCACAACGACCGCGGCACCGCCGTCGCCGCCGCCGAGCTGGGCTACATGGCCGGGGCCGACCGGATCGAGGGCTGCCTGTTCGGCAACGGCGAGCGCACCGGCAACGTCTGCCTGGTCACGCTGGGCATGAACCTGTTCTCCCAGGGCGTCGACCCCGAGGTCGACATCTCCGACATCGACGAGATCCGCCGGGTCACCGAGTACTGCACCCAGCTGCCCGTCCACCCGCGTCACCCGTGGGGCGGCGAGCTCGTCTACACCGCCTTCTCCGGCTCCCACCAGGACGCCATCAAGAAGGGCTTCGAGCACCTGGAGCGCGACGCGGCCGCCGCCGGAGTCCCGGTCGAGGAGTTCACCTGGGCGGTCCCGTACCTGCCGATCGACCCCAAGGACATCGGCCGCACGTACGAGGCGGTCATCCGGGTCAACAGCCAGTCGGGCAAGGGCGGGGTCGCCTACATCATGAAGGCCGACCACCACCTGGACCTGCCGCGTCGCCTGCAGATCGAGTTCTCCCGCGCTGTCCAGAACCACACCGACGCCGTCGGCGGCGAGGTGAACGCCGCGCGGATGTGGGAGGTCTTCACCGACGAGTACCTGCCCAACCCGGCCAGCCCGTGGGGCCGCCTGGGCCTGCTGGCCCACCGGAGCACCTCCAGGGGCGACGGGAAGGACGCCATCAGCGCCGACCTGCGCCTCGACGGTGAGATCCGCGAGGTCGAGGGAGTCGGCAACGGCCCCATCTCCGCCTTCTGCGACGCCCTGGCCCGGGTCGGTGTCCAGGTGCGTGTCCTCGACTACGCAGAGCACGCCATGAGCGCCGGGACCGACGCCAAGGCCGCCTCCTACATCGAGTGCGAGATCGCCGGACGGACCCTGTGGGGGGTCGGCATCGACTCCAACACCACCACCGCCTCGCTCAAGGCGGTCATCTCCGCGGTCAACCGCGCCTCCCGCTAGCGGACCGGGTCCGGGCGGCACGGCCCCCGCGCCGCCCGCGCGCCTCCCACCCGGACGACGCGGTCCCAGCCGCGCCGCCCCGCGTCCGCTCCCACAGCCCCGCCTGTACGGCACGACCTGCCGTGCGAGGTTCGACAGCCGCCCACAAGGCACCGACGTCGCCCACCCGACCGCGCCCACCGCGAAGAACCGCCCGGGCGCGGTCGAGTCGTCTCCGCGCGTCCCTCGGTACCGGGACGCGCGTGGCCTCGGGGCGGAGGCCGTACCCTGGCCCCCGCGGCGCACGAGCGGCGGTGAATGCCGCGACCGCGAGAGTCGCCGCGAACCCGGCTTCTCTCGACACGGATCGGTGACACCGGCCTGCTCGCGAGCTCCTTTCCGAACGACCGCCCCGAGGTTTGCCGACCGACGAATTCACGGCATTCCATGGCGAGTCGCTGCGAGACATCACAACATCATCGACATAGCCTCTTTGCAGCTCAGGGTATAACTCGCTCCCTCCGAACCAACCGAAAGCGACATTTTCGGTCATTTACGAAATTCGTATTTATCGGGGGAATTCATGCGATGCATTTTCGGCCTGGCCACCGCCGGGCTCGTCATCCTCGGCGGTACCACCGCCGCCGCGGACGCGCAGCCACCGCACCAAGCACCAGACCCGTTCGTGGCCCAGGCGATCGTCGATCCGCCCCCGTGGCCGCCTCGCCCGAACCCGGAGCCTGTGCCCATGCCGTCGTGGGTGCATCCGACCCCGCCCAGGCCGATTCCCCCCAGGCCGATCCCGATCCCGCCCCGGCCTATCCAGCCGACCGTGGCTCCTCCGCCGTGGGGCCAGCCGATTCCGCCCTGGCCGATCCCGATTCCCCCCAGGCCGATCCCGATTCCGCCCCGCCCGCCCTTCGACGGCCCGACGTTCGGTCCGAACACCAAGCGCCTCACGCTGACCGTCACGCACCGGGGCAGGACACGCACCGTCCGGCTCGGGTGCATGCCGCTGTCCGGCGCGCACCCCTATGGGGCGCAGGCGTGCATGCTGCTGGGCCGGGCGCGGGGCAACCCCGCCTACATCAGGCTGCCGTGGGCGGCCTGCCCGAGGCACTACGACCCCATCACCGTGTCCGCGCACGGCATCTGGAACGGCCGCTACATCCGATACCAGCGGACCTTCAGCAACTACTGCGAGCTGCGCGCCGCGACCGGGGCGGTCTTCTCCTTCTACAACGTCCCACGACCCCCTGGAACCCGTCCTTGAAACACGTGTCCCGGACCCGCCCGGCGTCCCGGGACATGTGACGGCCAATCGGTGTCACAGGTGTCACAGCGACCACGGAGGTCAGGGAGACCGGAGAGGCCGAAGAGAACCCGGACGGAGCGGCCGAAAGCCCGATGCCGGGCGGACGACCGCCGGTCTCCAGGGCGGGGTCCGTAGGGCGGCGGGGACGTTCCCGGCCGCCGTACGGGCCGTTTCCGGCCCTGAGCGGCGGCCGGGAACGGCCGTACCCGGGGCCGGGAACAGCCCCGCGAGCCGTAAACTGGTGAGAAGTCCCAGGTCAGCGGCCTCGCGTCACGAACCGGCGGTGCCCGTGGCCAGGAGCGGATCCTCGGTAGGACGGGGTGAGACGGCGATGGGCAAGCAGCCTTCCGGAACCGTGCTGTCCTCTTCTCAGCGGGCGGCCATGCGAGATCTCCTGACCGCCGAGCGCGAGAGCACGGTGGCCCAGATCGAGGCGCTGACGCGCGACTGGGACGACCTCGTCGACTCGTCGGCGCAGGTGGCCAACGACGACGAGCACGACCCGGAGGGCGCGACGATCGCCTTCGAACGGTCCCACCTGCAGTCCCTGCTCGACCGGGCGCGAGATCACCTCGGAGCCCTCGACGAGATGACCGAGCGGCTTCAACGGGGCACCTACGGCGTGTGCGACGACTGCGGGCGGCCCATCGCCCTGGCGCGCCTCAAGGCACGCCCGGTCGCCCGGACCTGCATCGAGTGCGCCGGGCGCGGACGGTAGCGACTCGCGGCGTTCGTACCGGAATTCCTGAACTACCCTGGGTGCGGCGATGCCCGCCGTCGCGCCTCGGATGATCACTGGCCATGAGCCGTGCCCCGCACGGCCACGACCGCCCGGCCGCGACCCGTGCCCCTCACGGTCATCCGCGTGAGCCCGCGTGTGGCGCGCATCCGCCGCGTACGGCCTGACGTGAGGCGTAGAGAGGGCACATCGTGACCAGAGAACGGCTGAACTGGGCGGGCAACATCACCTACGGCGCCGCGCGGTTCCACCGTCCCGGCCGTGTCGAGGAGCTCCAGGAACTGGTCGCCGGCAGCGGTGCCGTCCGGGCGCTCGGCACCCGCCACTCCTTCAACGAGATCGCCGACCGTCCCGGTGGTGACCTCGTCTCGCTGGAGGGCCTGCCCGCCGACTTCGAGCTCGACCCGGCGCGGGGCACGGTCACGGTGGGCGGCGGCGTGCGCTACGGCGAGCTGAGCCGGTGGCTGCACGGCCAGGGCTACGCGCTGCCCAACCTCGGCTCCCTGCCGCACATCTCGGTCGCCGGCGCCTGCGCCACGGCCACGCACGGCTCCGGCGTCGCCAACGGCAACCTGGCCACCGCCGTCTCCGGCCTCGAACTGGTCACCGCCGACGGCGAGATCACCGTCCTCGGCAGGGAGAAGGACGGCGACCGCTTCGCCGGGGCCGTCGTCGCCCTCGGCGCGCTGGGCGTCGTCACCAGGGTCGTCCTCGACGTCGTCCCGGCCTTCGAGGTGCGGCAGTACGTCTACGAGAACCTGCCGTGGGCGCGGTTGGAGGAGCACTTCGAGGAGATCCTCTCGGCCGCGTACAGCGTGAGCCTGTTCACCGGCTGGACCGGTTCCGGGATGATCGACCAGGTGTGGGTGAAGCGCCGCGACGACGAGTCCGGTCCGTGGGAGCCGGCGCCGCGCTGGCTGGGGGCCACGGCGGCGACGGCCGACCGGCACCCGCTGCCGGACATGCCCGCCGTCAACTGCACCGCGCAGATGGGCGTGCCCGGCCCCTGGTACGACCGGCTGCCGCACTTCCGCCTGGACTTCACCCCGAGCAGCGGGGAGGAGCTCCAGTCGGAGTATCTGCTGCCGCGCCGCCACGCCCTCGCCGCGCTCCGCGCGCTGGACGCGGCCGGGGACGTCATCGCCCCCGTCCTGCAGATCTCGGAGATCCGCACCGTCGCGGCGGACGACCTGTGGCTGAGCACCTCCTACCGCGAGGACGTCGTCGCCGTCCACTTCACCTGGAAGAAGGACTGGCCCGCGGTGAGCCGGGTGATCGCCGTGGTCGAGGGGCTGCTGGAGCCCTTCGAGGCCCGTCCCCACTGGGGGAAACTCTTCCTGATGGGGCCCGAGCGCCTGGCCTCCCTGTACGACCGGCTGCCGGACTTCCGGCGGCTCGCCGCCGACCTCGACCCCACGGGCAAGTTCCGCAACCCGTTCCTCGACGCCCGTCTCTTCCCGGGTGATTCCCCTTCCTGACCGTTCGCAGCCGCAACCTTGATGCGGACATCAGCTCACAAGCGGATCGCGCGAGCGGAACCGGGTAATCAACTCCCATCACAGTGAGTAACGGTGCGATACATACCGTAGTAGATCGTGAGTCCAGCGCTGGTGACGAGGGGGAGAAGCATGGAACGCAATACGGTCGTGCGCGCGATGCACGATGTAGGGCTGGCCGCCTGGTTCGGGGGCTCGTTGATGGGCGCGATCGGCCTCAACGGCGCTGCCAACGTGGTCAGTGACAGGAGCGAGCGCCTGCGGGTGGCGAACGTGGGATGGGGGCGCTGGCGGCCGGTCAACGCCGTGGGCATCGGCGCCTTCCTCATCGGCTCGGCCGGCCTGCTGGCGGCCAACAAGCAGCGCGTGGCGCACCAGCAGGGGGTGGGGGCGAGCACCGCGGCCAAGGCCGCGCTGACCGTCGCCGCGCTGGCCGCGACCGCCTACAGCGGGGTGCTCGGGGTCAAACTCCAGGACGCGGGTGACGTGCCCGTGGAGGGCGCGGTGAAGCCCGACAAGGAGACCCCGGACGACGTCGCCAGGACGCAGCAGCAGTTGCGCCTCATGCAGTGGGTCATTCCGGCCCTCACCGGGACGATCGTCATCCTGACCTCCCTGCACGGGGAGCAGCAGCGGCCCGGCCAGATCCTCCGGGGAGCCGTACGTAAGAAGTTCTCCCGGTAGGGGGTCTTCGGTCGGTCGCAGAATCTTAGAGTGTTGGGTGGCCACTACCGAACATGCCCGGCTGTGGAAGGTCTTGATGTTCGAGGGCCAGGCTGCCCTTGATCAGGCCAGTAACGAGCGTGGTGGGGGGGGGGAAAAAAAAAAAAAACCCCCCCCCCGAGGGGAGGCTTAGTGCAAAAAATTGTAAAAAAGGGGTTTGCGGGGGGGGGGGAATAAAGAGGGGGGGGGGGGGTGGGCAGGAGT
>NZ_JBIAQI010000006.1:0-363115 GCF_042888905.1 Streptosporangium sp. NPDC002721 | reverse complement strand
AGCAGACGGGCTACAACCAGCCCGCCTACCCCGGCTTCTACCTGGCCACCGACCTCGACTGGGCCAAGGTCCCCGTACCCAGGATCCGATGACCCACCGCTGAGAGGCCGGGGCGTCCGAGAGCGGGACCGCCCTGGCCTCTCAGCCGTGCGGAGACGGCATCCGTCACACGCGGCCGCCCAGGGCGCCGTGTTCACCGGCCACAAGCTCGGGCAGAGATGGGAAACAGGAAATGACGCGCAGGCATCCCCTCCGCACGATATTAGGCATCACCACCACGATCTCGCTGCTCTGCGGCGCGGCGACGTTCGGGCCGGCCCTCCCGGCCTCCGCGCTGCACGGCGACGCGCGGATCAAGCCGATCGAGAGCAACCTCAGCGCCAAGTCATGGGCGGGCGTCAAGGCCGGCAGCGGGGCCTCCACCGCAGACCTGGCGATCGACCAGGACGAGCAGACCGCGTGGATCGCCGGGGCCACGCCTTCGCGCCAGTGGCTGACCCTCGATCTGGGCGGGACCTACGACAACGTGAGGAAGGTCAGGGTCGTCTTCCCGGACGCGGGAGCGGTCTACCAGTACGTGATCGAGTCGTCGGCGGACGGCGCCGGCTGGCGCGTCATCGCCGACCATTCGGCCAACCACCGGCCAGGCCGCGGATCGGTCGACCTCTTCACCCAGCCGGGGACGAGGTACGTACGGGTGAGGATCACGGGAGCGTCGCCCGGCGCGACCGTGGGGATCAGCGAACTCGGCGTTTACAACTACCTGCGCGAGGAGCTGGTGCTCGGCTCCGACGCCTCCTGGGTCGACAACGACGTCGCCGAAGGGCGCAGCTACTGGGTGAACCCCTTGGAGGAGGATCGGGGCGCGGGCCCCCACCTGCTCGACGTGCTCAAGGATCGTGGCTTCGAGTACACCCGGCTGCGCATCTTCAACGAACCCCGAAGCGAGGACACGGGCGATCCGCTGGCCACGCCGTACCAGGGTCCGGAGCGATCGGCTGAGGTGGCCAAGTGGGTCAAGGCACGGAACATGGGCCTGGGCGTCGACTTCCACTACGCGGACTCGTGGGCCGATCCGTCGAAGCAGCCCAAGCCGCGGGCCTGGGCCCAGCTGGAGTTCGATGATCTGACCAAAGCCGTGTACGACTACACCTACGCCTACGTCGAGCGGCTGATCGAGCAGGGCACGACACCCGACAAGGTGGCCGTCGGCAACGAGATCGCGAACGGCTTCATGTTCGGCAGTGAGGCCGCGCTGGCCGGCGTGACCAGCCCGCCGTACTTCCGGGACCAGCCGGGGATCTACCAGTCGAAACCCGGCGGCGGCCTGCTCTGGAACTACTGGCGCTCCACCGACCCGGACCAGCGGCGGCTGTACGACGAGGCGTGGGACCGCTTCACCACGCTCTCCGCGGCGGGCATCCGCGCGGTCCGGGATGTGTCGGCCGCCCACGACAAGGACATCAAGGTCGAGACGCACGTCATCACCAGCGGCATCGAGGGCAAGACGCTCGAGTTCTGGAACCAGTACCTGACCCGGATCAAGGCCAAGGGCGTCGACACGGACGTCATCGCCCACTCGTACTACCCGCAGTGGCACGGGTCGCCGGAGTACTACGAGTCCGTCGTCAACGCCGTGGCGGCGGCGCACCCCACGTACGAGATCGAGGTTGCCGAGACGTCGTACCCGGCCTCGGGCGGGAACGGAACCCCGCTTCCCAACTCGCCGTATCCGCGAACCGTCCAGGGGCAGGCGGACGCCTTGCAGCGCGTGTTCCAGATCGTCAACGACATCCCGGACAACCGGGGACTGGGCGTGCTGGCGTGGGAGCCGGCGAGATGGGAATCCCTGTTCCGCGCCGTTCCCGGAATGACGCGCACGTATGAGCCGAACGCCTCGATCGACGTCTTCAGCAAGAGTCACGCGTCGCACGTGGTGGAGGACACCGTGTACTCGGCCGCACGGGTCGGCGGCGAAATCGCCTTACCGGATTCGGTGCGGGTGCTGACCACGGCGGACGGTTCGACCACGCCGGCCTCGGTGGTGTGGGACGCGGTACCGGACGGCGGGACCGGCGCGGCCGGCCGGCTCACGATCCGCGGTTCCACCGCGTTCGGGCCGGTGACGGCGGTGGTCGACGTGGTCGGCGCGTACGTCGCCCTTCACTGCGACCGGACGATCACCGGCCGGTACTCCGGGCAGCTGACGGTGACCCGTGGCGTGACATGCCTGGACCGAGCGACGGTCTCGGGCCCGGTGTCGGTGCGCGCCGGAGCCTCACTGCAGGTGAACGACGCGGTGATCAGAGGCCCGGTGAACGCGGAAGGCGCCGGTACCGTCGTGGTCTGCGACACCGAGGTCCTCGGGCCGGTGAGCGTGTCCGGGACCTCGTCGGTGACGTTCGGCAACCCACGGCTGGGTTGTGCCCGGAACACGATCATCGGCCGGCTGGCGGTGACCGGGACACAACGGTGGAACGTGATCGCCGGGAACGAGATCAACGGCCCGTTGTCGTGCGGCGGCAACGCCGCACCGCCGGTGAACAACGGATTCACCAACGCCGTGACGGGCCCGAAGTCAGGACAGTGCGGCACGCTGTAGCGATCAGGGCCACCGCGCCCTCATCGCCCGCCGCCGGGCTCGCGCCCCGGCGGGAATACCGGGCACCACCGGCGAGCGACGGGAGGAGTCGCGCCACCTCCCTGTGAACCGCGCCTCATCTGGGTCGGCGACGTCGGCATGACGCGCACGTTCCGTTGCCACCGGAAGTGAGCCGGAGCCGAAGAACCCGGTGTAACTCCTGATCAAGGAGGTTTCGGCCGCGGCCGGAGAGCGCCGGGATCGCGCACGCGGTCGCGGTGCCCAGGAGCGAGACGGCGGTGCCGATGCGACTGACCAAGCGGTACACCCGCGTCTTGGCCGGTCGCATCGACACCGCCGTCCGTTGAGCACGAACCCGGGCTGCCCTGCTGACGGTCTTTCGGGCCCGGCTCCTTCAGGCCAACGCCCCGGTGATGCCGAAGACGTTCAGGTAGACGAAGCGAATCAAGCCTGTGCCGCGTTCCGGGTGAACTGCTGGTTCTGCCCGCTGCCGCAGGTGTACTGGATCAGGCGGGTGCCGTCGGCGGTGGAACTGCTCGGGACGTCAAGGCATTTGCCGGAGTGGCGTGCGACCAGCCGCACCCGGCCGCTCCCGGCGTCCTGGGCCTGCCACTGCTGGTTCTGCCCGCTGTTGCAGGTCCACTGGATGATCCTGGCGTTGTCGGCGGTCGAGGCCGCGTCCACGTCGAGGCATTTGCCGGAGTGTCCGGCGACGATCTGGTGATAGCCGGTGCCGAGGTCCCGGACCTCCCAGCGCTGGTTGCCGCCGCCGTTGCAGCCGTACTGGGCGATCTCGGCCCCGTCCGCCGCGGACGCGCTAACCACGTCGACGCACTTGCCCGAGTGCCGTGCCGTGAGGGTGACCGTCGCGGGAGTGCCACCCCCGCCGTCACCCCAGCCGTACCTGAGGCGCTCGGCGCCGGTGGAGTTGCGGATGCTCAAGGTCACGTTGGTGCCGCTGCCCTGAAGGGCGAAGATGGAGTAGCGGTCGTAGCCGTACTCGCTGATCTTTCCCCCGAGCGCGGGCCAGTAGACCGAGCCCATGCGAAGCTCCCGCATGGAGTCGGTGACGGCGCGGAAGTACCGGACGAAGTTGTTGGTGCTGCCCGCGTCGTCGTAGTTCAGGCCGAAGTCCATCTGAGCGCCGAACTCGGTCGTGACCGCGCGCGAGGCGCAGGAGCCCAGCCGCTCGCGGAAGCTCTGGACCCAGCCGGCATAGTCCTTCTCGCCGTAGAAGAAGGCGTAGTGGTGATAGGACAGCAGCGTCCCGGCGAGACGGTTGTCGGCGCAGACCGGCCTGATGTCCTGGCTGTAGCCGGTTCCGCCCACGAGGATCCGGCCCTTCGGGATCGACGGGCGGGCGCTGATCCACGAGGCGGCCATGTTCGTCCACTCGGAGGCGCTGTAGCCGTGGGGCTCGTTCATGGGCTCGAGGTAGACCAGGTCGTTGGAGCCGTACTGGGCGGTCACGGTGTTCCACATGGAGTTGAAGGCGGCCGTGTCGATGACCCGGCCGCCGGAGGCCGCGCCGTCCTCCCAGTAGGCGAGGATCACCTTGAATCCTCGCGCGGTGGCGGCGTCGATCGTGCCGCGGTAGGCGTTCCACCACGCCGAACCGACGGTGTGGGTGTTGACCGGTAACCGGACGGTGTTGACGCCGAGCCGGCTCTCGAACCCGTCGTAGACGGCCTCCGCCTTGGCCAGGACGGTCGCGTAGCCGTCGGACTGGCTCAGTCCGTCGAGGACGAGCGGGCCTGTGACGAAATTGTCGCCCGGTACGGCCCAGTTCACGCCCCTGAACTGGGTGGTGTCGGCGCTGGCCGGCGAGGCGCCCGCGAGGGCGACCACCGGTACCAGCGCCAGCGCGCTGAGAACGCTGAGCAGAATTCGGCGGAGGGGATAGGGGGTACTTGTCATGGCATTGACCTGTCTCGCGGTGCCATATGGCAGGGAACGTTACGAACAGTGCCGGGCCCCTCGCCTCCACGTCGCGAAGGCGGCGCCGACCGGGCGAAGCACCATCACCGACGTTGTCCGTCGTCGACGGATCTCTTCGGCGAGCGAGGATCGGGGGAGTGTGGAAAAACGGCTCCGACCCGCTTGCGGCGGTGACCGGGCGTGGCCACAGGTGATGAGGCGCACCTGAGACGAATCCGCCGGTCAGGCGAGCGCGGGCACCCGCCGCGATCGCGTCGGACCGGGCTGATCCGTCGGGGTCACTCGCCACGGGGCGGGCCGGCGTACCCGATGTTCGGCTGGGGCGGGGTCGATGTCCGCGATGAACCACCGGTCACCGTGGATGATCCCCCGCGGGGCGAGGCTGTAGCGCAGGGTGCCGTCGCCGTTGAGCAGGAACCCGATCTCGCCGACCTCGTCGCGGCCGTCGCCGTCGACGTCTACGATGCGGGTGTTGTGCCCGTCGGGGAGATCCTGCCCGCCGCGCAGGAACTTCCACTGCCGGTTCAGCGAGTGGCCGTCGAACCTCCAGGCGCTGTACATGAGGTTGAAGCCGCCGTTGCCGACGCGGTTCTTCATGTACGCCACGAGGCTGGGAGTGCGGCCGTCCAGGTGGCCGACGCCGAAGCGGGCGTACACAGGGCCGTCGGCGAGGTAGTCGTCCGGGACGGGGGCGGTCGCCCTGGGGGCACCGGTGCGGCCGTCGAGGATGGCGATGGACTGGCGGACGTCGTCGGTCTCGGTGTGCTGGGTGCCGTCGCCGAAGGTGACGCCGTCGGCGACCCGGACGGCCACCTCGGCCCGGCCGTCGCCGTCGAGGTCGTAGACCGTGACACCGTCGTTGTGGCCGACGTCGACGTAGTTGGTGCCCTTGGTGAGAACATCGCGGTTGAGCTTGCGGTACGGCCCGCCGTCGGTGGACCGCTCGACGTCGAAGCCGACGCTCTTGGGGTCGAGTCCGAGCAAACGCCAGCTGACCAGCACCTCCTTCTCGCCCGACCGTACGGCCACCACGCCGCGATCGAGCCGTTCCATGAGCCGCGGACCCGCGCTGTGACCGGCGGCCTGGGCCTGTGCCGGTACCGGGGCGGACACCGCCGGCACCGTGGCCACGCCGACCGTCAGGCCGGTCGGGGCGCAGAGCGCCAGTGCCCTCAGGCGGCGCGTGCCGCCGCGTCGATTTCCTGTCATCATCGGTTTCCTTTTCTGGTGAGGGAACGTGAGCGCGCCGCCCTTCGGCCACTTCGGGCGGACTCCGTCCACGAGCGGGCCGCTCACCGTCGCAACGGCCTCGTGCGTGGCCTCGGCACACGCGGGTCCGGCGTTCATGCCGGGCTGTCATGCGGCACCGCCGCCGTGCTTGAGAGCAGATGCTTGAGAGCAGATCTCGTCGGGACATCGCGGCCAGGGGCGCGCTCCGTTCGAGGAGGCGTAACCCAGTGAAACGACTTATTGTTAAAGCGTTTACTGAGGACCGATGGCATCACGCCCCAGATCCTCTGTCAAGAGGCGCCGCATCGGGGGAAAGGGCGTCCGTCATTCGTCGGAAGCCACGCCCGGCAGGTGATTCAGACAGCGTGCCGAGATGGTCGAGCCGGGTCGCGGCCCTGCGGCCGGTGGACGCCTCCCGCCCGGCGCCCCTTGCGGGAAGGAGAACACCGGCATACGGTTTTGGCTCACGAGATAGTAAACGTTTTCATCATCCTTAGGAGACCGGAATCGCTTCACAGGGCGGGCCACAGGGGGTGCCATCCCGGAATGGACCACCGTGACCGAAACTCATCCCGAGGCCGACGCGACGTCGGCTCGTCGCCACTTCGACTACTCACCCTGGTCCTTCTGGTCCAAGGCCGGTGCGGATGAGCGTTCTCGGCAGCTCGACCTGCGGTGCCGGCTCACCGAGGACCATCCTGGCTTCGAGTTCGCCGGGTCGTGCTTCGTCTCCGAGCTCGCGGCGGTGCAGAACGACGTCCTGCGACTCGGCTCGCGCAGCTACATCGCCGCGGGCGCGTACCTGACGGGGTCGTTGCTGACCGGCCGGGACTGCACGATCAACCCTTACACCGTCGTCCGCGGTGACATCGAGCTCGGTGACGCGGTCCGGATCGGCGCGCACACCTCGCTGCCGGCGTTCAACCACACCGTGTCCAATCCCGATACCGACGTGTTCCGGCAAGCCGCTGGACATCGCCCACCCCCTGTGGCTGACCCGGCACACCGGCTACCGCGCCGAGGAGGTCGTCCCGCCCCGGCTCGCGCCCTACAGCGTCAACCCCTCCGGTCTCCTGGACTTCAAGCGCTTCACCTCCGACGCGATGCTCGAGCTCTACCGCATGGAAAAGTCGATCATCCGCGCCGCGGGTGGCGTCCAGCCCGTCACCACGAACTTCATGGGCGCGTTCGAGCCGATCGACTACCGCTCGTGGGCGGCGGACCTGGACCTGGTCGCCGACGACAGCTACCCCGATCCGGCCGACCCCGCCTCGTTCCGGGAAGCGGCCTTCACCCGGGACCTCATGCGCTCCCTCAAACCGGGGATTCCGTGGGTCCTCATGGAACAGGCCCCGGACGCGGTCAACTGGCGTGCGAGCAACGCGCCGAAGGCGCCGGGGCAGATGGCGGCCCTCAGCGTGCAGGCCGTCGCGCGAGGCGCCGACGGGGTGATGTTCTTCCAGTGGCGCCAGTCCCGATCAGGCTCGGAGAACCTCGGCCTGCCCAACGTCCTGGTCACCCCGCACCTGGCGGGGGCGCAGGGCCGTGAGATGCGGCGTCTCGGCGAGTTCGCGGTGGCCGAGGTGAGCCGGTTCCTCAGTGGCACGCCGCTGCTGGGACGGGTGCAGCCGGAGCAACTTCCCTACATCGCGTGACGAGCCCGCCGGACGCCCGTGCGGCGCTGAGCCTCTGGCCGAGGGCGAGCCGGCCCGAAGCGGCGGTGAAAGGGCCGGGCAGGCCGAGTAAAGTGACGCCGGATCGGGCGGCCGCCTCTTTCGTCAGAGAACCCCGGGCCGAGATCGACGACGCCTGACCCCCAGTGAAGGAACTCATGTCCGAACGTAAACACCGGGCCGCGATCGTCGGCACCGGCGCTATCGCCACCGCCCACGCCGGTGCGCTCGCCGCCTGTGACGGCCGGGCCTCGCTCGTCGCCGTGGCCGACATCGACCTCGGCCGGGCCAGGGACTTCGCCGGCACCTGGAACGTCCCCGCGGCCCACGGCGGCCTGACCGAACTGCTGCGCGAGCACGAGGTCGACCTGGTCCACCTGTGCACCCCGCCGCTCCTGCACACGCCGCTGGCGCTGGAGTGCCTGGAGGCGGGCGTGACCGTGCTGGTGGAGAAGCCTGCCACGCTCTCGCTGGCCGAGTTCGACACCCTGGCCGAGGCCGAGCGCCGCTCGACGGCGCATGTGGCGACCGTCCTGCAGCACCGCTTCGGCGCGGGCGCGCGGCGACTGCGCCGCCTGACCGAGGCCGGCGCACTCGGCCGTCCGCTGCTGGCGACCTGCGCCACCCGGTGGTACCGCGACGAGGCCTACTACGCGGTGTCCTGGCGCGGCACCTGGGAGTCCGAAGGCGGTGGCCCGACGATGGGGCACGGCATCCACCAGTTCGACCTGCTGCTTTCGGTGCTCGGCCCGTGGGCGGAGGTCACCGCGGTCGCCGCCCGCCGGGCCCGTTCCGTCGACACCGAGGACGTGTCGATGGCGATCGTCACGTTCGAGAACGGCGCGCTCGCCACCGTGGTCAACTCGGTGGTCTCACCGCGCCAGACCAGCGCGTTGAGCTTCGACTACGAGCGCGCCACCGTCGAGGTGGAGCACCTGTACGGCTACACCGACGACGACTGGACCCTCACCCCGGCCCCCGGCCATGAGGACATGACCTCCCTGTGGGCCGGGAGCGGCGGCACCGCGCCCAGCGGTCACCAGGACTGGTTCAGCGCCGTGCTCGACGCCCTGGACCGGGGCGAGGCACCCCCGGTGACCAGCCAGGACGCCAGGCGGACGATGGAGTTCATCGCCGCCCTGTACGCCTCCGCCTTCACCGGCGAACGCGTACGCGCCGGGCAGATCACCGCCGGCAACCCGTTCGCGCTGCGCATGGACGGGACCGGCGCCCCATGGCAGAGGGTGAGGATCGAATGACCCTCCGGTGGAAGATCGTGCACTGCGGGATCAGCACCACGTGCTGGGGCAGCATGATCGTGGCCGGCATGAAGGCGAACAGGGGGTACGCAGCCGGAAGCGCAGCCTGGCGAACGCGCAGGCCGCCAGCGAGCAGGTGAGGACATTGCCGGTCACGATCGTGGAGTTGAGCAGGAAGCGCCATGCCGAGCCGTGGTCGTCCAGGGTGAAGGACGTGGCCCAGAGCCCGCGCGGAGCCGGGATCACCGGCCGGAGACGGCGGGGAGCGAGGCGAAAAAAATATTCCGGGCTTTCCGGAAGTTTTCGTTATCCGCCCGCGGCCTGCGGGTCTCCTGTTGTAGCGGCGCCCGCGAGCGTCGCCAGAGGTCCCTTCCACGACTTCCAACAGGACAAGGACTCCATTCACTATGAGCACAACCGCCTCGAGCGGCATTCGAGCCGGACGCGCGTCCGTCGTACGCCAGGTCCGCCGACTGTCGCTGGCCGGTGTTCTCGTCGGCCTGCTGAGCACCTCCGCGGTGAGCGTCGCCTCCCCGGCCGCCGCCGCCGACGTGCCTCTCTCGCAGGGCCGTACCGCCGTCGCCTCCTCGGCGGAGCGCGGTGACCTGTCGGCCGCCGCCGCCGTCGACGGCAAGACCGGCACCCGCTGGGGCAGCAAGTTCAGCGACCCGCAGTGGCTCGCGGTCGACCTCGGCAAGTCCAGCGCCATCAAGCAGATCGTCATCAACTGGGAGAACGCCTACGCCACGGCGTTCCAGATCCAGACCGCCTCCAGCGGTAGCGGTCCCTGGAAGACGGTGCACACCACCACCGCGGGCAAGGGCGGCGTCCAGACCATCAACGTGTCGGCCACCGGCCGGTTCGTGCGGCTGTACGCGACCAAGCGGTCCAGCCAGTACGGCGTCTCGCTGTGGGAGTTCCAGGTCTTCGGCACCGGCTCGGGCACCTCGAACCCGACCCCGAGCTCGACGCCCAAGCCGAGCTCGACCCCCAAGCCGAGCTCGTCCCCGAGCTCGACGCCCAAGCCCAGCGCCACCCCGACCACCACCACCCCCGCCGGTGGCTGGGTGCCGGTGAACCAGGCCGCGTGGAAGAAGACCCTGGACGCCTACAACAAGGTCGCGCCCCAGGCGGTCCCCGCGGGAATCGTGAGGGTCCCTGAGTTCCACACCAACTGCGAGGTGGCCAACGAGGCCAAGGACGACCCGGTCGTGCTGCCCGGCCTGGTCGGCGCCTCCCACATGCACACCTTCTTCGGTCCGAAGGTGACGGCGAACACCACGGTGGAGGACCTGTTCGCGAGCACCACGAACTGTGACGCGCCCGGGGACAACAGCGCCTACTGGGCGCCGACCCTGATGAAGAACGGCAAGCCGGTCCCGATGAAGGACTTCCGCGTGTACTACGGCTCCCGTCTCAAGGACCCGTCGGAGGTCGTGCCGTTCCCGCCGGGCCTGGTCGTGGTGCAGGGCGACGCGAAGCGTCAGGTCCCGACGCCGAAGGGTGCCTCCGGCCAGTTCTGGTGCGCCGGCAGCGCGGAGACCGGCCGTAGCGACGACGGCAACTGGCCCGTCTGCGCGAAGGGCGGCAACCTGATCTACCAGCTGACGTTCCAGGACTGCTGGGACGGCAAGCACATCGACTCGCCCGACCACAAGTCACACATGGGACCGGCCAGGAACGGCACCTGCACCGGCGACTACCCGGTCGCGGTCCCCAACCTCTCGTTCATGCTCGGCTACGACTCCCTCGGCGGTGACGGCCTGTCGCTGTCGTCGGGCCTGCCGTCCTCGATCCACGGGGACTTCATGAACGCGTGGAAGCCGGAGAACCTCGGCGCGCTCGTGAAGGTCTGCATCAACGCGAAGGCCAAGTGCGGCACCACGCCGGGCTGGGGTCGCTGACCGATCCCGGTTCGCCACTTCGTACGACATGAAATGACATGACGTGCCGGTGATCCCGCGTATCGCGGGGTCACCGGCACGCCGCGTTGGGCCGTGGACCGGTCGACGACCGTGCCGGGCAGCCGTCCGGAAGACCGGATGTCGCGATCAGGTGCGGTTCCACCGCTGGTTGGCGGCGCCGGTGCAGGTCCAGATCTGGATCCTGGAGTTGTTGGCCGTGGCGTTGCCGGCCACGTCCAGACACTTGTTCGCGCCGACGGCGGTGATGGTGCCGTCGGAGTTGACGCGCCACTTCTGGTTGTTCTGGCCGTTGCAGTCCCAGATGAGGACGCCGGTTCCGTCGGCGGTGCCGTTGTTGTTGACGTCCAGGCACTTGTTGCCGTAGACCCGCAGCTCACCGGCCGCCGTGGCGGTCCACTGCTGGTTGCTCTGGCCGTTGCAGTCCCAGAGCACCACCAGGGTGCCGTTGGCCTGGGAGGCGCCGGTCACGTCGAGGCACCGGTTCGACCCCACACCCCGGAGCGGGGACGTGGACGCGGTGGGCGTGGGGGTGGGCGTGGGGTCGGGGTTGGGCGTGCCGCCGCTGACCCGGAACACGACGGTGCCGTGCGCCGGCACGCTCGCCGAGATGTTCCCGGTGGTCGAGGTGACGGCGTTGCTCCAGGCGTCGCGCAGGGTGAAGGAGTTGCCGGACAGGCCGATGGCGGACGTGGTGGTGCTGATCGTGGTCGTGCTGCCGCCCTGGTTGAACAGGGCGACCGCGACGTCGCCGTTGCTCAGCCGCTTGGCCAGGATGCGGCGCGTGCCGTCGTTGCCGATCTGGGTGGCCTGGAGGCCGAGCGTGTCCTGGTTGATGGCGATCAGGTGCTGGTTCTTCAGGATCGTGCTGGTCGCGCTGTCCATGTTCCGGACGTCGTTCCCGGCGATCAGCGGCGAGGCCATCATGGCCCACAGCGCGAAGTGGCTGCGCATCTCGGTGTCGTTCATGCCGCCCCGGCCGACCTCCATCATGTCCGGGTCGTTGAACGCCCCCGGCTTGGCGTAGCCCGCCAGCGGCACGGTGACGTTGACGATGTTCTGGATGCCCATCGGGTAGCCGTTGGTCTGGCCGGTGTTCCAGGCGTTGGTGATGTCCTCGGTCGTGCGCCAGATGTTGGCGACGTCGCCCCAGTTGCGCTGCGGGCCGGTCTTCTCGTGGATGCTGTTGGGATTGATGCTGTAGAGGATCGGCCGCCCGGTGGCCGCCAGGGCGTCGCGCATCTTGGCGAAGATGCGCACCTGGTCGTTGATGGTGCCGGTGGGAGAGCACCAGTCGTGCTTCAGGTAGTCGACGCCCCAGGCGGCGAACTGCCGGGCGTCCTGGACCTCGTGGTCGAGGCTGCCGGTCGCGCCGGGGTAGGAGCCGAAGTACTGGGCGCAGGTCTTGTCCAGGGGGGCCTGGTAGATGCCGAACTTCAGCCCTCTGGCGTGCAGGTAGTCGCCGAGCGCCTTCATCCCGCTCGGGAACCGCGACAGGTTGGCCTGGAGGTTCCCGGCGGAGTCGCGGTTGGGGTTCATCCAGCAGTCGTCGACGACGACGTACTGGTAACCCAGGTCACGCATGCCGTTGCTCACCAGGGCGTCGGCCGTCTGCTTGATCAGGGTCTCGTTGATGTTGCAGCCGAAGGTGTTCCAGGTGTTCCACCCCATCGGCGGGGTACGGCCCACACCGTTCTCCAGCGCCTGCGCCTGGGGGGCGGGGGTGAGCGCCACGGTCAGCGCCGCCAGGCTCAGCAGTACCCGTGCTCGTTGTCTTCTCATCGGTGTCGCTCCTCGCGATGGTCGGGCGCCGGCGACCGGGGGGTGGTCGCACTGTCGCCGGTGATGGGGTCGAAGGTGGGGTTCGTGCCGGCCACGAGCGAGCCGTTCCGCCGGGGCGGGACGAAGGCGGTGCTCTCGCCGGCCGTCCGCCGGACGACGAGGGTCATGACCGCGACGGCCGTCAGCGGTGACCGGTGTCCTGGCACGGCGCGTCTCCCGTCACTGGAAGGAGGCGTCGTCGAGGTAGAGGCCGTCGGTGCCGGCGGCGGTCTCGACGTAGAAGGAGGCGTTGGTCAGCGTCCCGGTCCACGAGACCGTCGCGGTGCCGGTGAGCTGGGTCCACCCGTCGGCGTTGACCGTCTGGGCCGGGGTGAGCTGGAGGTAGCTCGTCGTGCCGTTCGCGGTGAGCGTCAGGGTCGCCTTCGCGCTCGGGGTGCCGCTCTGCGAGCGGACCCACACGCTCGTGGCGTAGCTCTTGCCGTTGGTGAGCCGCGCGGTCACGTTCTGGTGCGGGCCCTGCCAGGCCGACGTACGGCCGGAGTTGAGCAGGGAGCGGCTGCCGCCGTGGGCCACGGTGGTGGCGGAGGACAGGGTGCCGCCGGAGCTGGTCCAGTTCGTCGTGCCGTCCTCCATCGTGCCGTTGACCAGCAGGTTCCCGTCGCCGCTGCCGCCGCTCGGGGTGAACTGCCACCAGTTGAGGTTGAACAGGTAGCCGCTGCCGCCGGTGAAGCGGAGGTAGAGGTCGCGGGTGCCGGTGGCGCCGGAGACGGGGCAGGTGACCGAGGTCCAGCTCTGCCAGCCGCCGGTGCCGGGGACGGTGCAGGTGCCCACGAGGGTGCCGGTGGCGCCGCCGAGGCGGGCCTCGATCCGGCCGCCGGTGGTGCCCGAGGCGACCCGGGCGGTGAAGGAGGAGGCTCCGGTGCCGAAGGCGACGCCCTTGATCTTGATGTGGTCGCCGTTCTCGATGAAGCCGACGTTCATGCCGCCCTCGCTGGAAGGTTCGGTCTCGACCCCCGAGGCCCAGGCGACGGTCTCGGCCTCCTGGCGGACGTAGGGGTTGAGGGTGCCGACCTGCGGTGGTCCGGCGGTGGTCATGTTGATGGTCGGGATGGTGCCGTCGGCGTTGTAGGCGAACCTCTCCACGGCCACCGAGCGGGTGTAACCGCTGCCGCCCGGCAGGGCGCCGTTGTGGTAGAAGAAGTACGAGTTCCCGGCGAAGTCGACGATCCCGGCGTGGTTGGTGAAGCTCGCCCCCTGCCTCGGCATGATCGTTCCCCGGTAGGTCCACGGCCCGGTGGCGCTGGGGGCGGTGGAGTAGGCGATGAACTCCGAGCAGCATTCGGCGGCGAACACGTTGTAGTAGAGGCCGTTGCGCTTGAAGACCCACGGCCCCTCCTCGTAGAGGGTGGGGCGGCCGGCGTTGCCGCTGCGCGCGCCGAAGCCCGCGGCCGTGAGAGGGATCTGGGTCGCGCCGCCGGAGAAGGAGATCATGTCGGTGTTGAGCCGGACGTACCACAGGCGGGGGTTGCCCCAGTACAGGTAGGCCTGGCCGTTGTCGTCGATGAACGCGTGCGGGTCGATCTCGCCGTTCTCGACCAGGGGGCGGCCCAGCGCGTCGCGGAAGGGCCCGGTGGGGCTGTCGCCGACCGCGACACCGATGGCCATGCCGCCGGTCGCCCGGTTGCGCACCGGGACGTACCAGTAGAACTTGCCGTTGCGGGGGATGACGTGACCGGCCCAGGCGTTGGCGTCGGCCCAGGCGAAGGTGGCCAGGCTCATCGGGGAGCCGTGGTCGGTCCAGTTGGCCATGTCCGAGGAGGAGTACACCCTCCAGTCGCGCATGGTGAAGTACGTCGAGCCGTCCTCGTCATGGCCGGTGTACACATACACGCGGCCGTTGTGGACGAGCGGCGCCGGGTCGGCGGTGTAGATCGTCTGCACGATCGGGTTGTCCGCCCTGGCCGGGGACGGGAACAGCATGGTCGCAAGAAGCAGGCCCACGGTGCACAGAATCGTGCGCAAAGCAGGTCTCACCTGATCGTCTCCCTCGGACGGATGTTCGACGGGGGGTGGTGGCCCCGGACGTGGCGGGCCGAAGTTCTCACCACGTCCGGGGCGGTTCAGAGGGTGATCAGCGGGGAGCCGGTCCGTGTCATCCGCTCAGCGCTGCAGTGTCAGCAGGCCGGGCCGGTAGGGCAGCAGGCCGTAGTCCACGCCGTTGGAGTTGGGGTTGCGGCCCTGGTAGAGGAGTTGGAGGTTGCAGGGGTCGACGGTCATGGTCTGGTCGGCGTTGGTGCGCAGGAGTTCGCCGTGGCTGATGTCGTTGGTCCAGGTGGCGCCGCTGTTGGCCTTGCCGGCGAAGGGGTTGCTTTCGGTGGTGGCGTTGGGGGTCCAGGTGCCGCCCAGGCTGGTGGCGGTGAAGGAGCGGAAGTAGCGGCCCTGGGAGCCGATGGCTTCGACGATCATGAGGTAGCGGTTCTGGTTGGCCAGTTTGTAGACCTGGACGGCTTCGAAGAGGTTGTTGGTGGTGTCGCTCATGATGACGGTTGAGGTGGAGCCGAAGCTGGCGGGGAAGTTGCCGATGGGCATGCTGGCCCGGTAGATCTTGCCGTTGTCGCCGGCGAAGAACAGGTACATGTTGGTGCTGTCGCCGATGACGGCCTGGTCGATGGGTCCGGTGCCTGATCCGGTGATGCTGCCGGAGAAGAGGGTTTGGGGGGCTGACCAGCCGTTGGGGTTGGTGGGGTCGCTGGAGGTGCGGTAGGAGAAGGCGGGTCCGCCCCATTGGTAGGCGAGGACCCAGATGTTTCGTGGGGCGAAGTAGAACAGGCTGGGGGCCACGGTGCCGGAGGACATGGTGTTCTGGCCGGCCGAGGCCATCTCCGACCAGTTGGTGAAGAGGCTGAAGTTCATCGAGCCCCAGCTGGTGCCGAAGTCGTGGGTGGTGGCGTAGACGAGCTGCCTGCCCTGGTAGGGGGCGACGGTGAAGTCCTTGAGCGAGACCCATCCCGACTTCGGGTTGGCCAGCACACCGGTCGAGCTCCACCGGTACGTCGAGGGAAGGTTGCACGTGCCGGTCGGCGTCGGCGTGGGGGTGGGGGTCGGGTTCGTTCCGCCGACCTGGACGAACTGCCACTGCTGGTTGGCGCCGCCCCAGTCGTCGTACTGGACGATGTTGGCGCCGTCGGCGGTGGAGGCGCCCTGGACCTCCAGGGCCTTGTTGCTGTTGCGGTTGATCAGGTGGACGTGGCCGCCGTCGGAGTCGGCCAGGCGCCACTGCTGGTTGGTGCCGTTGAGGTCGCTCCATTGGACGACGGCGCCGCCGTTGGCGGTGGAGAAGCCGCTGACGTCCAGGACCTTGCCCGAGTGGCGGGACTTGACGCGGTAGTAGCCGCCGCCGGAGTCGACGAACTGCCACTGCTGCTGGTTGCCGTTGTTGCGGGCCCACTGGGTGATGCGGGCGCCGTCATTGGTGGCCAGGTTGTAGACGTCCAGGGCCTTGCCGCTGGTGCGGTTGACCAGGACGTACCAGGCGTTGGTGTCGACGGACGCCGCGTTCGCGCTCGTCGAGCCCAGCGCGACCAGGAGACCGGCCAAGAGCGTGGTCACGGTCGCGATGATCGCCACCGTGTTTCGGCGCGGGCGCCGGGCGTGCGTGATTTCCAAGATGTGCTCCTTGTTCGAGAACCGGTCAACTGACACGGGAGAGCTGCCACTGCTGGTTGGCGCCGCCCCAGTCGTCGTACTGGACGATGTTGGCGCCGTCGGCGGTGGAGGCGCCCTGGACCTCCAGGGCCTTGTTGCTGTTGCGGTTGATCAGGCGGACGTGGCCGCCGTCGGAGTTCGCCAGGCGCCACTGCTGGTTGGTGCCGTTGAGGTCGCTCCATTGGACGACGGCGCCGCCGTTGGCGGTGGAGAAGCCGCTGACGTCCAGGACCTTGCCGGAGAGGCGGGACTTGACGCGGTAGTAGCCGCCGCCGGAGTCGACGAACTGCCACTGCTGCTGGTTGCCGTTGTTGCGGGCCCACTGGGTGATGCGGGCGCCGTCATTGGTGGCCAGGTTGTAGACGTCCAGGGCCTTGCCGCTGGTGCGGTTGACCAGGATGTACCAGGCGTTGGTGTCGACCTGCCCGCCGGAGGTCGGCGTCGGGGTCGGGGTCGGGTTGGTGGAACCGCCGTTGAGGGCGTTGAGCGTGCTGGTGTAGGCGGCCTTCTTGTTGCCCGAGGAGTCGAACAGCAGCGGGTTCTCCCCGGTACGCCAGGAGTCGCTGTCGCGGATGCCCCAGACGGTGATGCCGTTGCACCGGGACACCGCCAGGCACGCCCGGGTCACCGCGGCGTAGATGTTGGCCTGGTTGGAGCCCTGGGCCACGTCGAGCTCGGTGATCTGCACGTCGACGCCGAGGTCGGCGAAGCGCTGGAGGTTGGCCTGGTAGTCACCGGAGACGGAGCCGCCCAGGTGTGACTGGAAGCCCACGCAGTCGATCGGCACGCCGCGCGACTTGAAGTCGCGCACCATGTTGTAGATGCCGGTGCTCTTGGCGTTGATCCCGTCGGTGTTGTAGTCGTTGTAGCAGAGCTTGGCGCCCGGGTCGGCGGCGCGGGCGGCGCGGAAGGCGACCTCGATCCAGTCGTTGCCGGTGCGCTGCAGGTTGGAGTCACGCCGCCCGCCGCTGCCGCCGTCGGCGAACGCCTCGTTCACGACGTCCCAGGAGTCGATCTTGCCGCGGAAGTAGGTGGCGACCTGGGTGACGTGGTTGATCGCGGCATTGCGCAGGTCGGAGCCGGACAGGCCCTGGGCCCAGCCGGGCTGCTGGCCGTGCCAGAGCAGGGTGTGGCCGCGGACCTTCATGCCCTGTCCCAGGGCGTGGTTCACGATCCGGTTGGCGCTGGTGTAGTTGAAGCTGCCGCGCTGGGGTTCGGTGGAACTCCACTTCATCTCGTTCTCGGCGGTGACCGAGTTGAACTCGCGGTTCAGGATGTTGACGTAGGTGGAGTCGCCGAGCCGGCCCGCGGCGACGGCGGCGCCGAAGTAGCGGCCGCCTCTCTCGGCCGCCGACGCGCCGAGCGTGGAGGCGGCGTCCGCCGGAGCGGAGATCGCCGCCGACACGCCGATGGCGATCACGCCGGCGCTCAGGAGGGACAGGAATCTCCGTAGCCGGGTGCGCCCGGAGGACCGGGCCGAACGGTTTGGGGGGTTCATAACGTAATACCTCTCGGTTTACGGGGTGGTGAGGTCGAACCGGTTCACGGTCACCGCTCCGCCGAGGGCCTGGGTGGCGTGGTTGAAGATCCCGAAGCGGTATCCCATGAAGAACTGCCAGGCGTTGTTCAACGTGAAGGCCGGTCCGAGCGT
The DNA here is from genome assembly GCF_042888905.1 of Streptosporangium sp. NPDC002721. Lineage (NCBI taxonomy): Bacteria > Bacillati > Actinomycetota > Actinomycetes > Streptosporangiales > Streptosporangiaceae > Streptosporangium > Streptosporangium sp. NPDC002721. Next base: position 345,353 of record NZ_JBIAQI010000006.1, on the reverse strand, counting down.
GGTGAAGTTCACGCCGTCGGTGCTGTAGGAGAACCGGGCCTGCCTGCCGGAACCCGGCCGGATGTCGGCGTTCACCCGCAACCAGATCTTGCCGCCCGAGATGTTCGCGCTCGCCGCCTCGGTGCCGGTGCCCGTGGTGGCCCAGCTGCTGTTCATGGTCAGGCCGTTGGTCATCACGACCCGGTTGACGCCGTTGTCGCGTTTGACGCCGATCCACGCCGACTGATCCCGGAGCATCGCCAGCCCGGACCGGTCGCCGTTGGCCATCGCCGAGTAGTCGAGCTCGATCGTCGCGGTCGACGACGGGCCCTGGATCCGGTGGGTCAGGGTGTTGCGGGCGTTGTAGAGGTCGCCTGTGACGGTCGCGGTCTGCAGGCGCAGGCCGTTGCCGGTGGAGAAGCGGCTGGTGTCGGGGTTGTGGTTCCACTCCCACCGGTGGCCGAGGCTGCCCGAGGTGAAGGTGTCCGGGCCGATCATCGACGCGACGGTCTTGGTGGTCTGGATGTTCGGCTTCGGGTAGTTGACGCCCCAGCCGCCGTTGACCGTCTGGATGGTCGGCCAGCCGTCGCCGGTCCAGGTGATCGGCGCCAGCGCCGGGACCCGGCCGCCGGGGTAGGCGTCGACGAACGACATGTAGTACCAGGCGCCGTTCTGCGTCTGGACCAGGCCGCCCTGGTGGGGCACGCCGCCGCCGGAGATCGGGCCGGGCATGTTCAGCAGGACCTGGCGCATCTCGTACGGGCCGAACGGGCTGCTGGAACGCAGGACGTACTGGCCGTTGGCCGGGCGGGTGAGCCAGATGTAGTAGTAGCCGTTGCGCTTGTAGAAGCGGGCGCCCTCGAGGGTGCCGACGCTGGAGGGCGTCTGGAACACCTGCTGGGAGCGCACCTGGCTGAGCCCGTCGGCCGAGAGCTGGGCGACGCTGATGGTGCCGTTGCCGTAGGCGACGTACATGGTGTCGTTGTCGTCGACGAGCAGGCCGGCGTCGTAGTAGCAGTTGTTGATCCGGGCGCGCTTGGTCCAGGTGCCGTCCACGGCGGAGGCGGTGTAGACGTAGGTGCGGTTGAACTCGGTGCAGCCCATCCAGTAATAGGTGCTGTTGCTGGGCCGGTAGTTCAGGGTGGAGGCCCAGATGCCCTTCACGTAGGCCCGGCCGCCGTTGAGGTCGTAGGCGTTGGACTCGAAGTCCAGGCGCGGGACCGAGTGGCCCGCGTACTCCCAGTCGACCAGGTTGTAGGAGCGCAGGATCGGCGCGCCGGGGGAGTAGTGCATCGTCGAGGCCGAGTAGTAGTAGGCGTCGCCGACCCGGATGATGTCGCCGTCGGCGAAGTCCTGCCAGACCACCGGGTTGGTGTAGTTGCCGCCCGGGGTCGGCGTGGGGGTGGGGGTCGGGTTCGTTCCGCCGACCTGGACGAACTGCCACTGCTGGTTGGCGCCGCCCCAGTCGTCGTACTGGACGATGTTGGCGCCGTCGGCGGTGGAGGCGCCCTGGACCTCCAGGGCCTTGTTGCTGTTGCGGTTGATCAGGCGGACGTGGCCGCCGTCGGAGTCGGCCAGGCGCCACTGCTGGTTGGTGCCGTTGAGGTCGCTCCATTGGACGACGGCGCCGCCGTTGGCGGTGGAGAAGCCGCTGACGTCCAGCACCTTGCCCGAGTGGCGGGACTTGACGCGGTAGTAGCCGCCGCCGGAGTCGACGAACTGCCACTGCTGCTGGTTGCCGTTGTTGCGGGTCCACTGGGTGATGCGGGCGCCGTCGTTGGTGGCCAGGTTGTAGACGTCCAGGGCCTTGCCGCTGGTGCGGTTGACCAGGACATACCAGGCGTTGGTGTCGACGGTCGCCGCGGTCGCGGAGGAGGTGGCGAGGGTGAGCATCGCGCCGGTGAGCACGATCGACGTTATTGCGGCGATCAACACGCGCAGGCGATTTCGCCTGGTAGGACGCATGATTCTCCTTTCAGGAACTTGTTAGCGCTAACACGGCGATCATGAAGTTACTCGGGAGGTGGTGTCCTGCCGGTTCCCGGCGCTCGACGAGGTGCTGATCGGGTCGACGCGCGACACGCGATCGTCGTCACGAGGACGGTCGGCCGCCGATGCGGCGAGGGGCCGGCGGCCGTTCCGTGACGGGTGGGCGTCCGGGGAGGGGATGCGTCCGACGCTTCCGGGCCGCTCAGGGGCCGGACGTCGGCCGCCACAGGTTGTTACCGCTAACATTTCGGGTTCCGGATATCCATGGCCTGCTCCTGGGGGGTGGTGTCGGAGTACATCCGACCGGTCGGGCGGCGTCAACGAGCCGCGATCCTCGCTGATTCGGGCGTCGCCGTCGATACGCTTTCCTGCCTGGACATTCGCCGGGAAGGAGATCACCCGACGAAGCCCGCGAAAGTGAAAGTTTCATAGAAGTTACGACTTGGCAACCATAAGTTTCGGACCAAACCGCGCCAACTTTCGTGACCTGGCTGTCAGATGTGGCGATTCCTCTTCCGATCTGCTTCCGACACTCGTCGGGCCGACGGCAGAAGTGCCCCTGGGAGGGAAGTTCCCGCGGCGGCCGTGAGCGGCGGAACGATCGTGATCGGTACCGTGGGGCTTCCCGGTGCGACCGCGAGCGCAGGGCTCCTGCCACCGGCTCGGCACCGTTCGCCGGTCGAGGCGGGCGCCACGACGGCCGTCATGGTGATCCATTCGATCCGGGAGGCCGCCCCGGCGAACGCGCGTCGAACCGGGGCGCGAGCGCGTCGTCCGCGAAAGTGCTACCGCCTCAGGAGGATTCGAAACATTTCCTGGATATCACATAAGTTTCTGACGCGAATGATTGACAGCGTTCATGCCGTGGGCCTACCGTTGATCACGGTGTGTTAACGCAAACAGTCACGTTGAAAACGACTTCTGCCGCCTTCCGGTCGCCGTGCCGACCGCGAGCGGTGCCGGCCGCGACGAGCTCCAGGAGATGGCCGACGCCGCCCTGCGCAACCGGCCGCTCTCCTGGGAGTCGCCCGGCGTTCGTCCTCGCGGGCGACCGCTCGCCGTGACGGCCGGTTCCCGGAAACGGTCCCTCGCCGGAGCGCGATCGTCGCGAGGCCGGAAGGGCCCCGGCGGGCCTCGGGCCGGTTCGCGCGACCCGTTCTCACCCGGAAGCGGGATCGATCCCCAGCTGGGAGTCGCATCGGGCGAAATCCGGACCCGTGGCCGCCCCTTGCGGCGCGCCGGTGTCCGACGCCGACGAAATCGAGCGCCACCCGCGCTCTCGACGACTTAAGTGTGCCCCCAGGGCAGGGTGTTCACTCGTGGGCGAATGCACCGATTCGAGCCCAAAAAGGAACTTTTCGATGGATATCCCAGGAACCGATGATCCTCGAGACGAGACGTCTCGTCCGGGCTCTCTGGCGCGGGAGCGGTCCCGGCCGGCCGTCGACGGCTCCCGGCCGTTCGGCGCCCACCTCCGCATGAGCTGGTGGAAGCCGCTCGTGGTCATCGTCGTGCCGTCGCTGGTGATGGTGGTCCTGCAGGTTCTGTTCTACCAGGTCGTCGGCGTCATCGAGGGCAGCGACGACCCGCTGGCGGCCACCGTCACGCCGTTGAAGTTCCTGGCCGTCAACCTGAGCGTGGGCGCGACGGGCGTGCTGGCGATCCTGCTCCTGGCGTGGACGGCCAGGGTGCCGTGGCGCAGCCTGATCAGCTGGCCGCGAGCGTTCGACGCACGTCGTCTGGCGCGGTACCTGGCGGGCGCGGCTCTGCTGCTGGGCGCCGGGGTCGGTGTGGTGGCGCTGGTCGCACCCGACGCTCCGGGCTGGACCGCCTTCGGTTTCACCGCCACGACGGCCGTCGTGCTGGTGATCATGGTCCTGACGACTCCGCTCCAGGCCGCCGGTGAGGAGTTGATGTTCCGAAGCGCCATGCTGCCCGCCGCCGCGTCCTGGGTGCGCGCGGTTCGCCCGGCGCTGGCCGTCGGGCTCGTGGTCTCCAGCCTGGCCTTCGCGGTGATGCACGGGTCGACCGACCCCTGGCTGTTCGGATATTATGCCGTATTCGGCTTTTGTGCCGGGTTGATGGCGATCATCAGCCGCGGCATCGAGGCACCGGTCGCGTTCCACATCGCCAACAACCTCCTGGCGACAACGGTCAACACGTTGATGGCCGACGGCGAGGCCTTCCCCCTCGACCGGTCCACCGACACCGGCGACGCGTCCCTGCTGATCCTCGTCGTCGTCGACATCGGCATGGTCGTGTTCGTCTGGCTGCGCGAGCGGCGGGCGCGGGCCGCGAGCTAGTGCCGTCGCGGGCGTCGGGCAGGCCGAAGCACGCGACGACGAGGAGCGGGGGAGCATCGGTGGATCGCCCCCGCTTCGACGCCGGCATCCACCGAGAGGCGCCGCCGGACGTGCGGTGCCGCATGAGGAGGTGAGGAACCCATGACCTGGAGCACGCGTGAGATAGCCGAGCTGTCGGGAAGCACGGTGAAGGCGGTGCGCTACTACCACGAGATCGGTTTGCTCGACGAGCCCGACCGGGAGCCCAACGGCTACAAGCGGTACGAGGTCCACCACCTGACGCGACTTCTGCAGATCAAGAGACTGACCGGGCTGGGCGTGCCACTCGCCCAGGTGGCGGCGATGGAGACGGGCACCGACGGTCGCGCCTCGATCTTCCGGACCATCGACGCCGAGCTCGAGGCGACGGTGGAGCGGCTCCAGAACATCCGGCAGGAGCTTGCCGTGTTGTCCCGGCCGGGCGCGTCACTGGACGTGCCGACCGGGTTCGGCGGCGTCGCGGAGCATCTGCGCGACAACGATCGCGCACTCATCATGATCTATTCCCAGCTGTTCTCGGACGAGTCGATGGACGCGGTGCGGCGGACCCTGGAGGCGCATCCCAACCCCGAACTCGACGAGGAGTTCCGCGACCTTCCCGAGGACGCCGACGAGACCACACGGCAGGCCGTCGCCGAGCAGATCGCGCCGTTCATCGACGCGACCGCCGATCACGCGGTCACGTTGGAGCCCAAGGACTCCACGCCGCACAGGGCGGAAGCGGCCCGAAGCGCCGTCGGCCACGCCCTCCACGCCCTTTACAACCGCGCTCAGGTCGACGTGCTGCGCCGGGCGAACCTGATCAGCAAGGCCGGCGGCGCGCGCCCGGCACGTGATCGACATGACCCGGTGCCGATCGAGAGCGACGGCCACCCGTCGTAACGAACTCGGGAGCGTCCGCCGTTCTCACCTGCCGCGCGCAAGGGGGACACGGCCTGAAACCCGCCGGTCGCATCGCGCCGCGGAGTTCGGCGAGCGTCCGCCCGGACGACCTCGGCGGTCGGCACCGAGCCCCGATCGAGTTCGGGAATCAGCCCGCCCGACCCGCGAGAAGCCCGGTGGCGGCCCCGCCGCGACCGGTGGCCGGTCGCGGCGGGGCACACACGGATCGGGCCCGAGCGGGTGCCGGCCGTCACACGCCCGTGATCGTCCATTGGTTGTTGGTGTTGGTGTTCGGCGCCCACATGGCGACGTTGGAGCCGGCGGTGCCGTTGCCCATGCCGTCCAGGGCCGTGCCGGTGCCGCGGTTGATGATCTGGTTGCGGCCGTTGCCCACGCTGTTGAGGCGCCACTGCTGGTTGTTGGTGCCGCTCCAGGCCGCCTGCCGGGCGACGGCGCCGTTGGCGGTGTTGCCCCAGCTGTCGATGACCATGCCGTTGGTGCGGTTGACGATGCGGTACCAGCCGCCGCCCAGGTCGACGAGCTGCCACTGCAGGTTGGTGCTGCCGTCGTTGTTCCACTGCTTGAGGTTCGACCCGGAGGCGACGTTGCCGCCGCTGTCCAGGACCAGGCCGGTGGTCCCGTTGGCGATCCGCACGTAGGTGGGCTGCGGCGCGCCGGTCCCGGTCAGGCGGTATGTGCGGCCCGCCTGGCCGGTCAGCGCGATGACGTCGGACTCGGGTTTGGTGACGGTGACGGCGGCGCCGCTGCCGGTGTCGACCACCTGGTGGGTGCCGGTGAAGATCCGGTTGCGGACGTTGACGGTCCCGTCGCGGTCGAACCTGACGAGGATCTCGGTGGCCGCACCGGAGCTCCACGTCGTGTCCACGGTGTAGCCGCCACGCCCCCGCAGGCCCTGCACCTTCCCGGCCGGCCAGGCGGACGGCAGCGCCGGCAGCACGTGCAGCTCGCCGTTGTGGCTCTGCAGGAGCATCTCCGCGATGCCGGAGGTGGCGCCGAAGTTGCCGTCGATCTGGAACGGCGGGTGCAGGTCGAACATGTTCGGCGCGAGCCGGGCCGTCGTCACCAGGAGGCGGATCAGGGTGTGCGCGCGGGCGCCCTCCTCCATCCGCGCCCAGTAGTTGATCTTCCAGGCGAGCGACCAGCCGGTCCCGTCGTCGCCGCGCAGCTCCAGGGTGCGCCGCGCGGCGTTGTACAGCGCCGGGGTGCCGCGCTTGGTGATCTGGTTGCTGGGGTGCAGGCCGTACAGGTGGGAGACGTGCCGGTGGGCGGGCTCGGTCTCGATCCAGTCGTACAGCCACTCCTGGATGTTGCCGCGCGAGCCGGTCTTCATCGGGGGGAGCCGGTCCCGGGCGGACAGGACCCGGGTTCGGAAGTCGGAGTCGACACCGAGCGCCTGGCCGGCCTTGGCGCAGCCGTTGAACAGGTCGCGCAGGATCTGGTTGTCCATCGTGGGGCCGGCGCAGACGCTGACGCCGCTGTGGTGGGCCAGTTCCGGGGAGTTCGACGGGTTCGTGACCAGGAACCCGAGGCTCGGTTCCTGCACGAGGGTGTCGAGGAAGAACTGCGCGGCGCCCTTCATCGCCGGGTAGTACCGCTGGAGGAAGGCGAGGTCGCCGGTGAAGGTGTAGTGCTCCCAGATCAGGGTGGCCAGCCACGCGCCGCCGGTCTGCCACATGCCCCAGAACGCGCCGTCGACGACGGAGGTGGCCCGCCACGCGTCGGTGTTGTGGTGGGCCACCCAGCCGCCCGCGTTGTACTGGACCTGGGCCGTACGGGCGCCGGTGACCGCCAGATCGTTGATCATCGCGAAGACCGGCTCGAAGCACTCCGACAGGTTCGTCGTGTCGGCGGGCCAGTAGTTCATCGGCAGGTTGGCGTTGATGGTGTACTTCGAGTCCCAGGCCGGCGCCAGCGAGTCGTTCCAGATGCCCTGCAGGTTGGCCGGCTGGGTGCCGGGCCGGGAGGAGGAGATCAGCAGGTAGCGGCCGTACTGGAAGAGCAGCACCGAGAACTGCGGGTCGTTGACGCTGTTGTGCTGCGCGATCCGCACGTCGGTCGGCTGGTCGGCCGCCGAGGTGCGGCCGAGCTCCAGCGTCGTGCGCCCGAACAGCCGCTGGTAGTCGGCGACGTGCCGGGAGCGCAGGTCGGCGAAGCTCCTGGCCACGGCGGCGTTGAGGTGCTGGCGCGCGATGCCCTGGTAGTCGCCGCCGACGTCGCGGAAGTTGCGGTAGCTGGAGCCGATGGAGATCAGCACCGTCACGCTGGTCGCGCCCGTCACCTGCAGCGTGCCGTTCGAGCTGCTGACGCTGCCGCCCTCGACGACGGCCCGGGCCAGGCCCAGGAACCGGACCGCGCCGGTCTTGCCCTCCATGTTGCCCGAGACGCCGCTGAGCGCCACCGTCGCGCCGTCCGGGCTGGACCGCGTCGTCTGCTGGGGGCTGTCGAACGTCGCGGAGAACGAGATCGAGCCGGCCCTGTCGGCGGTCAGGCGCATCACGATCACCTGGTCCGGCGCGCTCGCGAACGTCTCGCGCTGGTGGCGCACGCCGTTCTTCAGGTACGACACCGTCGTGGTGGCCGTGGTGAGGTCCAGGTAGCGGTTGTACTCCGAGACCCCGGAGGTGTCGCCGAACGCGAGCCGCAGGTTGCCGACGGTCTGGTAGGCCAGCTGGCCCGCGGGGCTGCCGAGCATGTTCTGGTCGATCAGGGTCTGGGCCTGGCTCCACTGGTTCTGGAAGACCAGCTGCCGGATCTGGCCGAGCGCCCCCGCGCCCCGGGTGTTGCTCTGGTCGTACGGCCCGCCGGCCCAGACGGTGTCCTCGTTGAGCTGCAGCCGCTCGGTGTCGACGTTGCCGAACACCATGGCGCCCAGGCGGCCGTTGCCGATCGGCAGGGCGCGCAGCCAGTCGGTGCCGGAGCTCTCGTCGTACCACAGGGCCAGGTCGCCGGCGGCGGCCACCGCCGCGGGGGGCGCCGAGGCGGCTCTGGCGGCCGCGGTCCACTGCAGGGGTAACAGCATGGAGCCGGCTCCGGCCGCCCCGAGCTGCATCAGTCGCCTGCGGGTCAGATGGTTCTCGTCGGACATGGTCGTTCCAATCGGTTGGGGGGTGTGACACGAGGAACGGGTGTTCGGAGGAGACGTTCGGAACGGGTTATTCCTGGACTTTTCCTCCGGTGAGGCGGGACAGGACGAGGGCGATGAGGATGATGGCGCCGTTGAGGGCCTGGATCCACTGGGCGGGCACGCCGGCCAGGGTGAGGACGTTCTGGATCATGTAGAGGAGCAGGATGCCGGTGAACGCGCCGAACATGGTGCCCTTGCCGCCGTTGAGGCTGACGCCTCCGATGACGGCCGCGGCGAACACGGTGAAGATGGCGCCGTCGCCCTGGGCGGCGGCCACCGAGGCGAGGCGCCCCGACAGCAGCAGGCCCCCGAGGGCGGCGAGCAGGCTCGCGCCCACCAGGGCGGTCCACAGCACCCGGCCGGTGCGGATGCCGGCGGCCCTGGCCGCGTCCACGTTGCCGCCGATGGCGTACAGGGCGCGGCCGTAGCGGGTGAAGCCGAGCAGCACGATGCCGGCGGCGAACAGCAGCAGGCACAGCCAGATCGAGGCGGGCACGCCGAACCACAGGGCCGAGCCGAGATAGAGCATCGACGGCGGCAGGTTGAAGAAGGTCTGGCCGCCGGAGACGCCGGTGAGCAGGCCGCGCAGCACGATCAGCATGCCGAGGGTGACGATGAAGCCGTTGAGCCCGAACCGCACGATCAGCAGCGCGTTGACCACGCCGATCAGCGCGCCGACGGCCAGGGTGACCGGGATCGACCAGGCTCCCGGCAGCAGGCCCAGCCCGGCGCCCGAGCCGACGGCGACGGTGAGCCAGGCGGCCACGCCCGGCGCGAGGCCGAACGTCGACTCCAGCGAGAGGTCCATCTTCCCGGCGACCAGGACGATCGTCTGTGCCATCACCAGCAGCGACATCTCCGACATGGTCTGCAGGATGTTGATCAGGTTGTCGCCCTGCAGGAAGATCGGGTGGACGATCTGGCCGACGATCGCGATCACGATGATCGCGGGGACCAGCGCGAGGTCGCGCAGCCGGGCCAGCCGCACCCGTGGCCGCTCCCGCTCCGGGGCGGCGCTCTCCGCGGCGGGCGTGAGCGTTCTCTCAGGCGTCGAGGGCATCGAGCCGGACTCCTTCCATGGCCGCCACCACGTCGTGGTCGTGCCACCCGGCGGCCATCTCCGCGACGAGACGGCCCTGGAACATCACCAGCAGCCGGTCGCACAGTCGCAGGTCGTCGAGCTCGTCGGAGGCGATCAGCACGCCGCTTCCCCTGGCGGCGGTCTCCTCGACCTTGCCGAGCAGGAACTCCTTGGACCTCACGTCCACCCCGGCGGTGGGGGTGATCAGCACGAGCAGCCGGGGGTCGGAGGCCAGCGCCCTGGCCATGACGACCTTCTGCTGGTTGCCTCCGGACAGGCCCGTCACGGGCAGGCCGGGGCCGGGGGTCTTGATCGCCAGTTTGGTGATCAGGGTCCTGGCCAGCCGGTCCCGCCGGCGGCCGTTGATCAGGCCGGCCTCGCCGAGCCGTTCGGGGACGGTCATGGTGGCGTTGTCGGCGATCGACATCATCGGGACGAACCCCTGGTGGTGGCGGTCGCGGGGGACGAAGCCGACCCCGGCGGCGAGCGCGTCGGGCACGCTGCCGGGACGGGGGTGGCGGCCGGCGACCTCGATCGCGCCCGAATCGGCCGCGCGCAGCCCGGCGACGGTCTCGGCCAGCTCGGTCCGGCCGCTGGCGGCCGCGCCCGCCAGGCCGACGATCTCGCCGGCCCGCACGTCGAGGTCGATCTCCCGGTAGGCGTCGCCGTAGGACAGGTCGCGCACGCCGAGCACCGGGCCGGCGTCGGCGGGCACGGACGCCCGGGAGAACGCGGAGGCCAGGCCGGTGGCCTCTCCCGTCATCGCCGCCACCAGCTCGGCGTGCGTCAGGTCGGCCACCGCGGTGGTCAGGATGTGCCGGGCGTCGCGGAAGACCGTGACCGTGTCGCAGATCTCGTAGATCTCCCGCAGGTGGTGGCTGATGAACAGGAAGGTCACCCCCTGCTCCTGCAGGGCTCGGATGCGGGTGAACAGCCGGGCGATGGCGGCGGCGTCGAGCTGGGCGGTCGGCTCGTCGAGGATGATGAACCGGGCGCCGAAGGACAGCGCGCGGGCGATCTCCACGAACTGCCGCCGCTCGACGTCCAGCTCGCCGGCCGGCAGGCGTACGTCGACGTCCACCGACCACTCGGCGAGCAGCGTGGCCGCCTTGCGCCGCAGCGCGCCCCAGCTGATCAGACCGAACCGGTTCAGGTCGTGGCGGTGCAGGTAGAGGTTCTCCGCCACGGTCAGCTCGGGGATGATCGTGGACTTCTGGTAGACGCAGGCCACCCGCCGCCGCCAGGCGTCGCGGTCGGCGAGGCGCGGGGCGGCCTCGCCTCCGAAGCGCACCTCGCCCTCGTCGGGGGGCTGCAGCCCGGTGAGGATCGAGACCAGGGTGGACTTCCCGGCCCCGTTGCGGCCGACCAGGGCGTGGGTGCGGCCGGGCATGACCTGGATTCCGGCGCGGTCCAGCGCGACGGTCTCGCCGTACCTCTTGGTGACGCCCACCGCCTCGACCACGGGGGTGGGCGCCGGGTCAGCCGCCAAGGCTGTTGCCCCACAGCGAGGTGTCGTCGGGCTTGACGCTCGGGACGTCGCCGTAGGTGCCGCCGTCGGCGGTGACCAGGGGCGCGGAGAGCTGGTCCTCCAGCAGGCCGGGGCGCACCTGGACGATGGTGCTGTCGTGGTCGGTCGCGCCGGGCTTGAACGTCTTCCCGTCGATGGCGGCCTTGGTGTACTCCAGCGCGTACTTGGCGTACTGGTCGGCCGGTTGCGAGACGGTGGCGTCGATGTTGCCCGCGGCGATCTCCTTCAGCTCCTGGGGGATGCCGTCGTTGGAGATGACGAAGACGTGCTCGGGGTCGGACGGGGGGACCAGCAGCCCGCGCTGCTTGAGCACCTGGAGGGTGCCCGACAGGGCGAAGCTCGACTGCATGTAGACGCCCTTGATGTCGGGGTTGGCGGTGAGCTGCGTCTGGAGCTTCTGCGAGGCGACGGCGCCGTCCCAGTTGGTGGCCTCGCCGAACACCGTGATGCCGGGGTAGCCGGCCTTCATGCACTCGTTGAACGCCTCGGTGCGGTCGCGGCCGTTGATGGAGGCCAGGTCGCCCTGGAGCATGATGACCTTGCCCTTGCCGGACAGCTTCTCGCCGAGGAACTTGCACGCCTTCTCCCCGTAGGCCCGGTTGTCGGCGCGCACCACCATGTAGGCCTCGCCCTGCTCGGGGCGGGTGTCGACCATGACGACGGGGATCTTCTTGGCGGTGAGCTGCTGGAGGGTGGGGGCCACGGCGGCGGTGTCCTGCGGCGCCAGCACGAGGCCCTTGACGCCCTGGCTGACGAGGCTCTGCACGTTGGCGGTGAGCTTGGAGATGTCGTTCTGGGAGTTGGTGGTCTTCAGCTCCAGGCCGTTCTCGGCGCCGAACCGGGGGACGTACTTGATGAAGGAGTTCCAGAAGTCGGTGTCGGAGCGGGGGTAGTCCACCCCGACGACCGGCTTGCCGCCCTCGGGGGCGGCCGCCGTGCCGCCGCTCGTGCCGCCGCCGGTGTCGCCCCCGCAGGCGCCGGTCAGGCCGGCCGCCAGGGCGGCGGCCGCTCCCAGGGCGAGTCCTCGTCTCATGGTCGTTCCTTTCCTGTGCTGGGTCGCGGCGGAAGGCGGTGTGTGCCGCCGTCCACGGCCGGGCCGGTGACGAGCGTCTTCGACGGCCCCGAGCCCGTCGAGGACGCTCCTCACCTCACCCCTCCCGCGTCGGCGGCGGTGCCGTCGGCCGTGCTGCCGGCCGTGCTGCCGGCCGTGCTGCCGGCCGTGCTGCCGGCCGTGTCGGTGGCCCACCGGGGGCCGTGCGGGTAGGCGTACTCGGCGCGCGAGGCCGGACGCATCTCGGCGCCTCCGCCCGGTTCGAGGGGAGCGGCGTACCGGCCGTCCGTGATCACCACCGGGTCGGTGAAGTGCTCGTGCAGGTGGTCGATGTACTCGATGACGCGGTCCTCGGTGGTGCCGCTGACGGCCACGTAGTCGAACATCGCCAGGTGCTGGACCATCTCGCACAGGCCGACGCCGCCCGCGTGCGGGCACACCGGCACCCCGAACTTGGCGGCCAGCAGCAGGATGGCGATGTTCTCGTTGACCCCGGCGACCCTGGCCGCGTCGAGCTGCAGGACGTCGATCGCGCCCGCCTGCAGGAACTGCTTGAACATCACCCGGTTGTGGGCGTGCTCGCCGGTGGCGACCTTGACGGGCGCGACCCGCTTCCGGATGGCGGCGTGGCCGAGCACGTCGTCGGGGGAGGTGGGCTCCTCGATCCAGTACAGGTCGAACTCGGCGAGCGGGGCCAGGCGTTCGATCGCCTGGCCGACGTCCCACGCCTGGTTGGCGTCCACGGCGATGCGCACGTCGGGGCCGACCGCCTCGCGGGCCAGCCGCACGCGCCGCGCGTCCTCGGCCGGATCGGCGCCGACCTTCAGTTTGATGAGGCGGAACCCGTCGGCGACCGCCTCCTTGGCCAGCCGGACCAGCTTGTCGTCGGTGTAGCCGAGCCAGCCGGGGGTGGTGGTGTAGGCCGGGTAGCCCTCGGCGAGCAGGCGCGCGCGGCGCCCGTCGCGGCCCGGCTCGGCGTCGCGCAGGATGGCCAGCGCCTCCTCCCGGGTGAGCGCGTCCTCCAGGTAGCGGAAGTCGACGACGTCGACGATCTCCTCCGGCGACAGTTCCGACAGCAGCCGCCACAGCGGCTTGCCCGCCCCGCGCGCGCGAAGGTCCCACAGGGCGTTGAGCACGGCCCCCGCCGCCATGTGGATGACGCCCTTCTCCGGGCCGAGCCAGCGCAGCTGGCTGTCGCCGGTGAGCCGGCGCGACACCCCGCCGAGGTCGCCGAGCACCTCGGCCACCGGCCGTCCGACGACCAGCGGCGCCAGCGACCGTACGGCGGCGACGGCGATCTCGTTGCCGCGCCCGACGGTGAAGGCGAGCGCGTGCCCCTCCCGCCCGCCGCCGGTCCGCACGACCACGTAGGCGGCGGAGTAGTCGGGCTCGGGGTTCATGGCGTCGGAACCGTCGAGGTACCGGGAGGTGGGGAACCGGATGTCGTGGGCCTCGACCGCGGTGATCAGTTCCGTCACGGCGACCCGCTCTGGCGATACATGCGCACGAAGGTCTACCTCCAGCGGATGTTTCCGAAAGGTGAAGAGATCTTCACCACATGGACATGGGATGTCTTTGTAATCCTCCCGGCGCTACGTGTCTAGACCTTCCGGTGAAATAGCGTAAATATGCTGAATTCAATGAATATTTCAGGCGCTGTCGTACGGATGCGTCCCATGTTTGCCTTGCGGTGGATCTCCCTCCCGCGCGAACATAGGATGTCTGTTATGTTCCCGCGGTGACCCGCGTACCGATCGATCGACTTCACGACCGGAGGTCGTGCCCATGTCCCTGACCGACGAGGCGATCTCCCGCATCCGGGCGCTCGTCCAGTCGGGCGACCTCCCCCCCGGGGCGCGGCTCCCCCCCGAGCACCAGCTCGCCGCCCAGCTCGGCGTCTCCCGCAACCCGTTGCGCGAGGCGGTCAAGGCGCTGGTCGTGGCCCGGGTGCTCGACGTACGGCGGGGCGACGGCACCTACGTGACCAGCCTGGAACCCCGGCTGCTGCTGGAAGGGCTCGGGCTCGCCGTCGAACTGCTGCGCGACGACACCCTGCTGGAGATCGTCCAGGTACGGAGGATGCTGGAACCCGCGGCCACCGCGCTGGCCGCGTCCCGCATCTCCGCGGAGCAGCTCGCCGAGATCGGCGAGCACCTCGCCGCGATGCGCGCCGCCAGCGACGAGGTGGAGAAGCTGAACCACCATGACGCGGCCTTCCACCGCGCCGTGGTGCGGGCGACGGGCAACGAGACGCTGTCCACCCTGCTCGACGGGATCTCCGGCCGTACCCTGCGGATGCGGGTGTGGCGCGGCACGGTCGAGACCGGCAGCTCGCACAAGACCATCGCCGAGCACGAGGCGATCTACGACGCCCTGGCCGCCGGTGACGCGACACTCGCCCAGGCGGCGGCGCTGGTGCACATCGGCACGACCGAGACGTGGCTTCGCTCGGTGCTGGAGGACGTGGAGGGCTCCCCGGCCGGGGCCGACGGCGATCCGTCCCCGGCCGGTACTAAAATCGCCGACGGGCTCTGGCCGGAGCTCGGTGGTGAGGAGACACGATGAAGGTCCGCTTGGCCTACGGGGAGACCGGTCTGACGGTCGAACTGCCCGACGAGGCCACCACGGTGGTCACCCCCGTCCACCACCCGGCCGCGCCCGACCAGATGGGCGTGCTGCGGGCGGCCCTGCGCGACCCGGTGTCCGGGCCGCCGCTGCGCGAGAGGGTACGGCCCGGCCAGACCGTCGCCATCTCGGCCTGCGACATCACCCGCCCCCAGCCGCGGCACCTGATGATCCCGGCGATCCTCGACGAGCTCGACGGCGTCGTCGACCTCGGCGACGTGACCGTCCTCGTCGCGACCGGCACCCACCGCGGCAACACCGAGGCCGAACTGCGCGCGATGTTCGGCGACAGGGTCGTCGACTCCGTGCGGATCGTCAACCACGACGCCCGCGACCTCGCGTCCCTCACCTACCTCGGCCGCTTCGGCAAGGACGTGCCGGTGTGGCTGAACACCATCTGGGTCGAGGCCGACGTGCGGATCACCACAGGTTTCGTGGAGCCGCACTTCTTCGCGGGCTTCTCCGGCGGGCCCAAGCTGGTCGCCCCCGGCCTGGCCGCGCTGGAGACCGTGCTCACCCTGCACGACGCCGCGCGCATCGGCGACCCCCGGGCCACCTGGGGAGTGATCGAGGGCAACCCCGTGCACGACGACGTGCGGGCCATCGCCGAGGGCACCGGGGTGACCTTCGCCCTCGACGTGATCCTCAACCGCGACAAGGACATCGCGGCGGCGTTCGGCGGCGACATCCTGCCCATGCACGCCACCGCCACCACCGCCGCCCGCGAGGCCGCCATGCGACGGGTCGAGGCGCCCTTCGACGTGGTGGTCACCACCAACTCCGGCTACCCCCTCGACCAGAACCTCTACCAGGCGGTCAAGGGCATGTCGGCGGCCTTCCAGGTGGTCCGGCCGGGCGGAGTGATCGTCTGCGCCGCCGAGTGCCGCGACGGCTTCCCCGACCACGGCTCCTACCGCGAGGTCCTGGCCTCGGAGTCCTCCCCGCGGGCACTGCTCGACGCGATCGCCGCCCGGCCGGTGACCGTCCCCGACCAGTGGCAGGTGCAGATCCAGGCGCGCATCCAGGCGGGCGCGCGGGTGGTGATGCACACCTCCTACCTCAGCGACGCCGACCTGGCCACCGCCCACCTGGAGCAGACCGGCGACATCGCGGCCACGGTGACCGAGGCGCTGGCCGCCGCCGGGCCGGGCGCCCGCGTGTGCGTGCTGCCGGAGGGCCCGCAGACCATTCCCTACCTGTCCGGCGGCCGGGCGTGAGCGAACGCGCGACGGACGCGGTGGACGCGGTGGACGCGGTGGACCTGGGGTTCGCCCGGGTCGACGTGGACCGGGAGGCCCGCCAGGGGACGCCCGAGGTCGTCTACGGGCCGGGCAAGACCGCCGGGGAGATCGCCGCCATCGCCTCCGCCCTGCTCGCCCGCAACACCGGCCCGGTGCTGGCCACCCGGGTCGAGGAGACGGTCGCCGGGGCCGTCCTGGCGGCCGTGCCGGGCGGATCCCACGACCCGGCGGCGCGGCTGCTGGTGTGGCGGCCGGCGGCGACCGGGCCCTTCGCGGTAGTGGTGGTCACGGCGGGTACGTCCGACGGGCCGGTGGCGGCCGAGGCGGCGGCCGTGGCCCGGGCGCTCGGGCTGGACGTCACCGTGGTCCGCGACGTGGGCGTGGCGGGGATCCACCGGCTGCTCGCCGAGACCGACCGGCTGCGCGCGGCCGACGCGGTGATCGTCGTGGCGGGCATGGAGGGCGCGCTGGCCAGCGCCGTCGGCGGTCTGGTGGCGGCACCCGTGATCGCCGTGCCCACCTCCGTCGGGTACGGCGCGGCCCTGGAGGGCGTCACCGCCCTGCTGGCGATGCTGTCCTCGTGCGCCGCCGGCCTCACCGTGGTCAACATCGACTCCGGCTTCGGCGCCGCCATGGCCGCCCACCGCCTCGCATACACCTTCACCCGTCGCACCCGTCGCACCCGTCGCACCCGCCCGCCGTCCCCTCCCGTCCCCGCGCCCCAGGCGTCCCCGGGATCCCCGGAATCCCCGGGATCCCCGGGAGAAGAACGGTGATCTGCTGGGTCAACCCGTTCACCGGGCTGGCGGGGGACATGCTGCTGGCGGCGCTCGTCGACGCCGGGGCCCCGCTGGAGGGCATCCGCGCGGCGGTGGGATCGACCGGTCTCACCGGCTGGGAGCTGACGGCCGGGCGGGCGGTCAGCCACGGGCTGGCGGTGACCCGCGTACGGGTCACGGTCACCGACACGGCGACCGAGCGGCGGGCGGCCGAGCTGATCTCCATGGCCGGGGCCGCCCGCCCGGAACCGGTCGCCGCCCTCGCCACCGCCGCGCTGCGGGCGATCGCCGAGGCGGAGGGCCGGATCCACGGCACCGACCCCGGCCTGGTGCACCTGCACGAGCTGGGCGGCCACGACGCGCTCGTGGACATCGTCGGCGTGGCCGCCGCGCTGCACCTGCTCGGCGTCACGGCCGTGCACTGCGCCCCGATCCCCCTGGGCACCGGCACGGTGAGGACCCGCCACGGCGTATTGCCCGTACCGGCCCCCGCGACCGCCGCCCTGCTGGAGGGGGCCCTGGTGACCGGCAGCGACCTGCCCGGGGAGACCGTGACCCCCACGGGGGCGGCGCTGCTGCGCGCCATGGGGGCGCGCTACACCCCGCCGCCGGCGATGACCCCGGTGGCGACCGGCTACGGCGCGGGCACCCGGGAGCTCCCCGACCGCCCCAACGTCGTCGCCGTCACCGTCGCCGAGCCCGCCCGCGACGCCGGCACCGAACCCCTGGTCGTCCTGGAGACCAACCTGGACGACGTCACCGGCGAGGTGCTCGGCCACACGATCGCCCGGGCCCTGGAGGCCGGCGCCCTGGACGCCTGGGCCACCCCGGCCACCATGAAGAAGGGCCGGCCCGCGCACGTGCTGCACCTGCTGTGCCGCCCTCCCGCCGCACCGGCCCTGCGCGAGCTGCTCTTCGCCGAGACCGGCGCGCTCGGCGTGCGCGAGGTCGCGGTCGAGCGCACGGCCCTGCCTCGGCACACCACCGAGGTCGACCTGGAGGGCCACCGCGTGCGCGTCAAGCACGGACCCCACTCGGCCAAACCCGAACACGACGACGTGGCCGCCGCCTCGGCCGCTCTCGGCCTGTCCCTGCGCGAGACGGCCGCCCGGGCGCTGCGGCTGGCCCGCGAGCGGCCCCCTACGCGAGAGAGACCGGGTTGACTTCCTCCCCCTCGGAACGAGGGGGATTCCCACGGTCGCCCGTGAGAGTTCCTGCTTCATCGCCGGTCGCCCGCCAGAGAGGACTCTGTGAGGTCTTACACCAGCTCCACAGGCGTTTCACCTCTCCGCCAGCCTGGCGGCGAGGATGTTCTTCGCGGCGTTGACGTCCCGGTCGTGGATGGCGCCACAGGCGCACGCCCAGTCCCGGACACCCAACGGCATGGACCGCTGGATCGTGCCGCACGCCGAGCACAGCTTCGACGAGGGAAACCACCGGTCGACGACGACCAGCTCCCGCCCGTACCAGGCCGCTTTGTACTCCAGCATCGTGCGCATCTGGCGCCAGGAGGCGTCCGAGATGGCGCGGGCCAGAGTGTGGTTTCGCATCAGGTTGCGCACGGTGAGGTCTTCGATCACGACCGTTTGGTTTTCACGGACGAGACGACTGGTGACCTGCTGCAGGTGATCACGCCTGCGGTCGGCGATGCGGGCATGCACCCGCGCCACCTTGAGCCTGGCCTTGGCCCGGTTGGCCGAGCTTTTCTCCTTGCGGGCGAGGCGCCGCTGAGCCTTGGCCAGCTTGCGGCGGTCGGCCCCCTCATGCCGAGGGTTGACGATCTTCTCGCCGGTGGAGAGCGTCACCAACGCCGTGATCCCCGCATCCACGCCGACCACCTTGGTCGTCGGGGTGAGCGGCCGGATCGTGTCCTCACACAGGAGGGAGACGAACCAGCGGCCCGCCGCATCCTTGGTTACGGTCACCGTGGACGGCGCCGCGCTTTCGGGCAGGGGACGCGACCACACGATGTTCAGCGGACCGTCCATCTTCGCCAGCGTGAGCCGACCATCCCGATAGGTGAACGCCGAGCGGGTGTACTCGGCGCTGAGCCGGGACTTCTTGCGGGACTTGAACGTCGGATACCTCGCGCGCTTGGCGAAGAAGTTCGCGAACGCCGCCTGCAGGTGCCGCAACGCCTGCTGCAGCGGCACCGACGACACCTCGTTCAGGAACGCGAGCTCCTTGGTCTTTTTCCATGCGGTGAGTGCAGCCGAGGACTGCACGTAGGAGAGCCTACGGTTTTTGAGGGTGTAGGCGCGAGTTCGTTCTTCCAGAGCCTTGTTGTAGACGAGGCGGGCACAGCCGAACGTGCGAGACAGCTCCGCCGCCTGCTCGTCTGTCGGGTAGAAGCGGAATTTGAACGCCCGCTTTACAATCTGCGCCACGCCTCACACGATGCCACATGAAGCCGACTGTGGACGTGTGTTCGATCCCAGACCTGCGGCACTGCGCCGCGTTTCCTCCCTGGCCTGAAGGCCGGGGTCTCCACGCTGGAGGTATTCGATGACCTTCGACGCCAAGATCACCGCACTGCTCGACCGGCTGGCGGCCCTGCCCTCGCTCGCCGTCGCCTTCTCCGGCGGAGCCGACTCCGCGCTGGTGCTGGCGGCGGCGGTCCGGACACTCGGGGCCGGGCGGGTACTGGCGGTGACGGGAGTCTCCGACAGCCTGGCGGCCGAGGAACTCGCCGTGGCCCGGCGGTTCGCGGCCTCCCTCGGCGTACGGCACCTGCTGCCGGCCACCGCCGAGACCGAGAGCCCCGGCTACCGCGCCAACGGCCGCGACCGCTGCTACTTCTGCAAGTCGGAGGTGCTCGACGTGATCGGCCGGGTGGCGGCGGAGCACGGCTTCGCGCACGTCGCCACCGGCACCAACGCCGACGACGCCGTGGACCCGTTCCGGCCGGGGATCAGGGCCGCCGACGAGCGCGGGGTGCTCGCCCCGCTGCGCGACGCCGGCCTGACCAAGGCCGAGGTACGACGGGCCAGCAAGGCGTGGGACCTGGTCACCTGGGACAAGCCGGCCGCGCCCTGCCTGGCCAGCCGGGTCGCCTACGGCCTGGAGGTGACGCCGGCTCGGCTGCACCGGATCGAGACGGCCGAGCGGGCGGTGCGCCGCCTGCTGGCCCAAGCGGACCTTCCGGTCACCGACCTGCGGGTACGCGACCTCGGCGACCGGGTGAGAGTGGAGGTGCCCGCCGACCTGAGGCCCCGGGCCGCCGGGCTGCCGGGCCTGGTGCCGGCCGTACGCGAGGCCGGTTTTCCCGGCGCCGAGGTGGAGGTGGCGGCCTTCCGCTCCGGAGCCCTGAACACCGAGCCGTCCCGCCCTTGAGAAGAGACCTACCGGGATCCGAGACCGGAGCTTCCTCACCGGTCTCGGATCCCGGCCGATCGCCTACGCCCCGCCGAGCGGGACCGGGCGGATCCGCTCCCGGTGGACCGCCCCCGTCACGGCGGTCCCACCGTGACGGGCGGGCGACGTGCCGGTTCCCGCTGTCCGTTCCGCTGTCCGTTCCGCGGTCTCCCGCTTTCGCTCATGATCACACCTGGGCGCGCAGCCACTGCTGGTTGGTGCCGGTGCCGCAGGTCCACTGCACGGCCTGGGTTCCGTTGGCGGTACCGGCGTTCAGCACGTCGAGGCACTTGTCGCTGTGGCGGGCGACGAGACGCACGTAGCCGTTGCCGGCGTCCTGGAGCCGCCACTGCTGGTTGGTGCCGCCGTTGCAGGTCCACTGGACCACCCGGGCGCCGTCAGCGGTCGCGGTGGCACCACCGTACACGTCGAGGCACTTGCCGCTGCTGACGCTCGTCACCGTGTAGTGGCCGCCGCCGGCGTCCTGGAAACGCCAGCGCTGGTTCGCCTGCCCGTTCGCCGTCCATTGCACGATGTCCGCGCCGTCGGTCGTCGCGGCGTTGTTGACGTCCAGCAGCTTCGCGCTGTGCCGTGCGGTCAGCGTGTAGGTGGCCGGTGTCGGGACGGTGGTCTGGGGAGCCAGCCGGTAGATCCCGGAACCGTGGGGAGGCAGCAAACGGGTGAACGTCCCGGCCGAGGTGCCGAGGTTCGCGCCGGACCACAGGTCGGTCACGACGGCCGAGCCTATGCCGAGGTCGGCGAGGTTCACCGACACGTTGGCCGTCGCGCTCTCCCGGTTGAACAAGGCGACGTACCGGTGGTCGCTGTTCGGCACGTCGGCGGTCCACACCTGCCGGGTCCCTCCGTAGAGCCGGCGGTTGCCGGTGCTGTGCTGGTCGACCGCGAGCACCGCGGAGTTGGTCATCAACGCCAGCTCCGACGCCCGGTTCTCGACGAGGTTGCCACCCCACATCAGCGGCGCCCGGTTGATCGCCCACAGGGTCATGAGCGTGCGCTGCTCGTCGGCGGTGAGGTTGGAGTACCGCGGCGAGCCGACCGGGCCGTACTTCGACAGCCGTCCGATCGGGATCATGTCCGGGTCGGGCCAGGCTCCCGTCGTCCGGTGCGGCGTCCAGTTGTGCAGCTGGTCGAACAGCGCGTCGAGAGCCGGCCAGTTGTCCCAGAGATCGTTGACGATTCGCCACATGTGCGCGTTCGCCCGTACGTGCGACCCGCCGGCCAGCGGCGTCGCGCCGGGCGACAGGCTCAGCACCATCGGGCGGCCGCTGCGCTGGATCGCCAGCCGGTACCCCTCGACCTCCGCCTGCCGGTAGGTCGGCGCGGCGATGTCGTCCACCTTCACGAAGTCGACCCCCCACGAGGCCAGCAGCTGGAACACCGAGTCGAGGTACGCCTGCGCGCAGGGGTTGGTCATGTCCAGACCCCACATGAGGTTGAGCCAGGCCGCGGTGGTGTTGTTGGCGATCTGGCCGGCGCGGCAGCTGGTGCCGAGGATCGGCACGTTGTCCGCGACCGCCTGCCGGGGAACGCCCCGCATCAGGTGTACGCCGAACTTCAGCCCCCGCGCGTGCACGTGGTCGGCCAGCGGCTTGAACCCGTTGGCGCCGGTCGCCGAGGGGAACCGGGTGGTGTCGGGCAGCAGCCGCCCGTTGGCGTCCATCCGGAGCCGGGGTTGCAGGTTCGCGTCCTGGTTGGGGCTGCCGTTGTGCTGCCCGGGGTAGTACCAGGCCCAGTCGATGACGACGTACTGCCAGCCGTGCTGCCGCAGGTTCGTGGCCATGTAGTCGGCATTGGCCCGGACGTCGGCCTCGGTGACCCTCCAGTTGAACGAGTCGTAGCTGTTCCATCCCATCGGCGGGGTGTCGGCGACGCCGTTGTCCCACGTCAGCGCCCGCTCCGCCGAACCGCTGCCGACCAGGTTGGCCACGAGCATGAGCGTCGCGGCCACCAGGACGGCCGTCCGGCGGAGTACCGGATGGACCGTGCGTTTGTCGTGCATTGGACCTCCAGGGGAATCGGGGCGGGGGTGAGGGCCCTCTCAGGAGGGTTGGTCCCCGGCGGCGCCCGGGCGTCTGTTCCCGGGGGTGGCCGGGAGCCGGAGGCTCGTGCGCCGGTGGCCGGACGGCGCCCGGGTGTCGCCGTCCGGGAGGCTCGCCCGGACGCCGAACCGGCCCCGGCCGAGGGCCGTGCGCTCCCCCTTGCCGTCGTCGATGTCGCCGGTCCGGTGGAGGTGCGCGCCTTTGAGGTCGTCGGTGCCGAAGGCGACGTAGGGCGGCCCGGAGGGGGAGCGGGGGGACACGGACATGCGAACTCCGGAGGCGAAGGGGCCACGAGTGCCCGGACGTGATCGTTGACGTGCCTGCCGGGGCGCGCCCCGGAGATCGGAGAGGAGCGGGGGGTCGGCGCCGGCTTCGTCGGCCGGACTGCTCATCGGGCGTGCCGCCGCGTGAGTGGCGACGGCGATCCGCCGGACGCGGAGACGGTGGTGGAGTCCGCCGCTCTTAGGTCGACTTCGTTCTCGATGAGGGCGGAGTGCGGCGACATGATGTGTTAGCGCTAACAAAAACGGGCGTGACGCACACCCGGGATCCGAATCGCAACACGGGAGACCCTTTCGGGAGAATGAGGGGGCGGGCAGCGTTCGTCGCACCCTTCAACGGGATGGCGGTAAATTTCGCAAGACTTTCATGACCCTCGTGTGAGACTGTAAATTGACGGGGCATTCCAGACAAGAGCTCTTTCGAAAGATGCCCGAAACAACCGGGGAACCCGCTGCGGCACCCGTGGGCGAGCGGGGGCGGGCCGCCCGGAGCCGGCCTGGCTCGCCGGGGGCGTGGACCAGCGCCGGAATCCGGGCCGGGAGGACTCGCGGCGAACCTGCCGCGTACGACGGGGGGTCGCCGCCGTCCCTGAGCGTTTCCCCCCGAAGCCGGTCCCGCACGATGCGATCGGGTGTCCGTGAGGGCGGCCGAAGGCCCGCCGGGGTGGGAGTGCGGGGAAAGGGCCGAGGGTCTTTCCTTGACGCGGATCGGCCGCATCGTATTGGCTCCGCACGCCCCCTTCCCGCCGGAAAAATGAAGCGGCCCACCGGCGAACTTTATGTGAGCGCTAACACCACCGGCGGTCCCATGCGCACATCCGGGGCGAATCCCCGGCGCCGCCGAAGGGGCACCGCCGGGGGCGGCGTTTCCTTCTCGGCCGGGCCGAGGCCACGGGCGCCGGATTCGAAGTGGCCGAGGTCACGGCGCCGGATTCGAAGTGGCCGAGGCCGGCCTTCCCGGTCGTGACGATGCGGGCGGCGAGCCGCCGGCCTGGCCGTACCACGACCTCATCGACGGTGCCCGGGACAGGGCCGGCGACCGGGTGCGGTTCGCGCCCCGGTCACCGGCCTCCCCGTGGCGCGCCGGGCGCGGTCAGCGTCAGCGACCTGTCCAGGACGTGGTCGGCCTCACCGGCCCGGAAGACCACCGACGCCCTGACGGGCACCCGGCCGGCCTGGGGCGCGAACTGCTCGGGGGCCGTGATCCTCCACCTCTCGGTGTCCGAGGCGCCGGGGGGCAGCACACGCCTCACCGGCCTGCCGGAGCGTTCGGCCCGCCAGCCCTCGGGGACGGTGATCGAGACGGCCAGGCCGGTGACCGGACGGTCGCCCAGGTTCTCCACCGTGGCGGTGAGGGTGGCCGGATCACCGGCGCCCACGGCGGCCGGATCGGCCGCGAGGAAGGCGCCCACCGGGGGACGCCGCGGGTCGGGGGCGCCGCGGTACGGGCCGGTGGGGCCCGCGTTGTAGATCACCCGGCTCGCCTCGATCGGGAGGTTGCCGCCGGCGACGGTGACGTTGCCGCGGACGACGTTGCCGCGCTCGCCGTCGTCGATGCCGGTGACGGCGGGGTCGGTCACGTGGTTCCCGATCAGCGTGAGGTCGCCGGTGTGGTTGCCCTCGCGGGTGTTGGCGTGCGCCCACCGCCCCGCGGTGCCGAGGAACACGTTGCGGCTCACGCTCAGATAGCGGGAACCCTCGTCGAAGTACAGGCCGTGCTGCCCGCTGTTCTCGCAGTAGTTCTCCTCGACGCGGCTACGGGGTATCGCCGAGAGCGTGTAGACGCAGCTCGCCTCCGACAGCGCCCGCACGACGTCGCGCACGTGGTTGCCCGCGATACGGACGTCGCTCAGCGTCGTCGGCGTGTCGTGGACCGGCCGGAAGTCGTAGAGCCCCCGGCCGAGGTAGTCGGGGCTGCCTCCCGGGTCGTTGGCGCCCCAGCCGTAACCGACCCCGATGCCTATGTATGGCATGTCGGAGACGTGGTTGTGTTCGACGGCCAGCCGCGTGACGTAGCTGGCGAAGATCGCGGCCTGGTCCAGGTATTCCAGCGCGGTCGCGTGGACGCGGTTGTCGCGGAGCGTGATGTCGCTGTTGACCATGCGCGGGTCGGACGGGTGGTGCGCGTCGGGGCCCACGCCGCCGGCCACGATGCCACCGCCGGAGCTCGCGGTGAACGTGCTCCCCACGACCGAGACCCGGTGCGCGCCCAGTCCCACGCCGGTGGCGCAGGCGCCCGCGTCGTTGCCGATTCCGAGCCCGACGGAACCGAGGTTGACGAAGGCGCAGCCGACGAACGTGATGTCCTCCGCCGCCGACACCTGCACCGCCGCGGCGGCCTGCTCCCAGCCGTCACGAGAGGCCTCGAACCCCGCGCAGCCGGAGGAGCACGAGGTGAACGCGTCGGCCGGCCGGTGGGGCTGGACGCCGCTGACGAACACGCCGGTCTGCTGGTTCGCGTACCCGTCGGGCGAGCCGGGACGCAGCCACGTGGTGCCGGTGAAGGTCAGGCCCTCGAAGCGCAGGTCGCGGGCGGGCTCGTCGTAGGTGCCGCCGACCTGGAGCAGCGACTCCAGCCGCGGCAGCTCCACCCGCGCGCGCGAGATCTCCTGCCCGGGGAGGGGCTTGTAGTAGAGCGTTCCCGTCGCGGTGTCCAGGTACCACTCGCCGGGGTCGCTCAGAAAGCCCCTGGAGTTGAGCAGGAAGAACGCAGGCGTGCGGAACGGAGCCTGGACGGTGTCGTAGCCGTAGGTGTTGTTGTCCCAGGCCGGCTGCCGCATGACGACCGTCGAACCGGAGACGCTCCGCACCGGCGAGAACCGGTTGGTGAACGTCAGCCTCGCCTGGAAGTCGATGCGCCCCTGGTCGGGCAGGGCGGCCAGGTAGGCGAGGTCCGGGTTGTCGACGGTGAAACCGGTCGGGGTCAGCGTGATGTCGCCGGGTGCCAGCTCGATCCGGGCGCGCTGCGCAGGGATCCCGTCGACGTAGAGCTGCCGGCTGTCGAACCCGGTGCCGACGTGGGCCCGGTAGACATCCGTGGCAGCGCCGCCGGGGCCGTCGGGCTCCCAGCCGGTGACGGGCCGGGCGCCGCTCAGCACGGGCCGGGCTCCGCGCGCCGCCCTCCAGGTCACGGTGTGCCCGCCGCGGCCGGAGTCGGCGGCGCCGAGGCGCAGCGGCGAGGCCAGCCGGTAGGTCCCGTCCAGGAGCAGGACGGTGACGTCGCGGTCCCCCTCGGCCGCGACGTCACGCGCCCGTCTGCGTGCCTCCTCCAGGGTCGCCAGCGGCCGGTCCGCACTACCCGGCCCCTCGTCGTCGGCGTTCCCGGCCCCGGTGGGCGCGACCACGATCACGCGGCCCGCCCGGGTCGCGGCCGGTTTACGTCCGTGCGGCACGGGTGACGGACACACGTGCGTTCCCTTCTTCCGGTACGGGATGCGTCATGGGCGGCCGGCGCCGGAGGGCGGGCCTCACCTCAGCGTCCGGTGCTGACCGTCCATGACCAGGGGGGCGAGCAGGCGCTGCTGCGCGAGGTGGCCGTTGTCGGACACCGCCAGCAGCCGCCGGCCGGCCTGTTCCGGCCGGACGCCGGGACCGTCGGCCGACAGGGTGCCCGGCCGCCGGGTGATCCCCGTGATGACGCCCTCGTCGATCGTGAGGCCCAGGCCGGGCGAGTCCCCGAGGACGAAGGCGCCGCCCTCGACGTACAGGTCGACGGACACGCCGAGCGGCGGCCGCAGGTCCTGCAGCTCGCTGGCGATGTGGTTCGGCACCGACGTCGCGGCGTGCAGCAGGCCGGCCGGGACGTTGCCGACCGGGCTGACCGGCAGGTCGTGGGCGTGCGCCAGGGCGGACACCCGCAGGAAGTGGGTGATCCCCCAGACCACGGCCGTCTGGACGATGTCGACGGCACCCGAGGCCAGCAGCGGACGGTACTGCTCGAGCCCGGTGAGGTTCTCCCCGGTGGCGACCGACGCGCGGATCCCGCGGCCGACGACGGCCAGGCCCTCGGCGTCCCACCGCCGGACGGGCTCCTCGACCCAGGTGAGGTCCAGGGTGCGCTCGAGCTCGCAGACGTGCCGGATCGCCTGCTTGCGCGACCAGGCCTCGTTCGCGTCGAGCATCAGGCCCGGCCGCGTCCCGCGTCCCGCCTCGGTCAGGACCTCCCGGACCAGCGTCAGGCGATGCCGGTCACTCTCGACGTCGAGGCCGCCCTTGAGCTTGGCCGCCCGCAGGCCGTGCCGGGCGTAGACCTCGTACACCGAGACGAGCTCGTCGTCGGTCAGGCCGATGTCCAGGCCCGAGGCGTAGGCCGGGACCCGCCTGTCACGACCGCCCAGCAGGCGCCAGAGCGGTTCGCCGGCCGCCTTCGCCTTGATGTCCCACAGGGCGGTGTCGAGCGCGCCGATGGTCCCGAAGACCGCCCCCGCGTGGCCCGCCTTGAAGGTCTGCCGCAGCATGCGGTCGTACAGCGCGGTGACGCCGCGCGGATCCTCCCCCTCGATGGCGGCGAACACGCTGTCCAGCTCCACGTGCGGCCCGACGCCGACGCCGGTGATCCCCTCGTCGGTGTCGACGACGATGATCGAGACCGGAACGACCCCGTCGGCGTAGACGCCGTTGGCGTCACCGACCGGGCGATCCCATTCCTGGACCGTCGTGAAAGTGCGATACCCCGAAATACGCATGTCAGCCCTTCGTGGAACCGGCGGTGACGCCGTCGGCGATCTGACGTTGGAGGAAGAGATAGACCATCAACACGGGTACCGCGGCGATCAACACCCCGGAGGCGAAGGTGGGGATGTCGTCGGAGTACTGCCCGCGCAGCGAGGTGACCCCGACCATGAGGGTGCGATGGTCGGCCGAGGGCATCATCAGCAGCGAGATGAGCACGTCGTTCCAGCAGAACAGGGCGTTGAGGATGCCGACCGACAGCAGGGCCGGAGTGCCTATCGGCAGCATGACCCGCCGGTAGACGCCGTACGTCGTGTTCCCGTCGATTCTCGCCGCGTCGACGATCTCCCCCGGAACGGTCTTGTAGTAACTCGTCATCAGGAAGATCGTGAACGGGAGGAACTGCGCGACGTAGGCCAGGATCAGCCCCGGGTAGGTGTCGATGAGACCGCTGTCCGCCATCACCCGGGCGAGCGGCACCATGATCACTTGGAACGGGATGAACAGTGCCGCGAGGCAGCCCAGGAAGAGCGCCTTGGAACCGCGGAACCGCAGCTGGCTCAGCGCGAAGCCCGCCATCGACCCCAGGAGCAGCAGCAGGACCACCGAGATCGTCACCACGACGAGCGAGTTGACGAAGTACCGCCCCATGCCGACGCTGGTCCACGCGGTGACGATGTTGTCCGGCTGCAGGGAGGCCGCCGGGGAGAACCGGTCGAGGACGTACTCGCGCCGGGTCTTCATCGCGACGTTGGTGGTGAACACGAGGGGATAGATCGTCGCCAGCGCGAGGAGCGCCATCGGGACGGCGAGCACCCACCTGGTCAGGCGGCTGCCGGACATCAGTCCTCCCTTCCGGCGCGGCGGAGCACGCTGATCTGCATGAGCCCCACCACGAGCATGATGAGGAAGAGGACCGTCGACGCGGCCGAGGCGAGCGCGGGGCGGTTCATCTGTCCCTGCTGGATCCAGACGTAGTACTCCGGCAGGTAGGTGGACCCCTCCGGCCCCCCGCTGGTCATGACGTACAGCAGGCCGAACATGGACGTCAGCATCCCGATCATCGTGGTCACGAAGACGAACTGGATGGTGCGGGTCAGACCCGGGATGATCACGTGCCAGATGATCTGGGGGAGCGACGCGCCGTCCACCCGGGCCGCGTCCAGGAGCGCGGGGTCCAGGGTGGCGAACCCGGCGAGGAACACCACCAGCGCCATCCCGAACGTCGCCCAGATGTGCACGCCGACGACCGCGAACATGGCGACGTCCGGGTCGCCGAGCCAGTCGACCGGGCCGATGCCGACCGTCGCGAGGGCGGTGTTCAGCGGGCCGTCGAAGGCGAGCATGAGGTTGAAGATCGCACCGACGATCACCGGTGAGAGCACGGCCGGGAAGAAGTAGACGCTGCGGAAGACCCGGTGGCCGGGCACGCGCAGGTAGATGAACGTCGCGAGCAGGCCGGGGATGGCCACCGCCACCGGAAGCAGCAGCACCAGCAGCCCGACGTTGCGCAGCGCGCTCTGGAACGTCGCGTCCTGGAACATCTCCAGGTAGTTGTCGAGGCCGACCATCATGCCGTTGCGCTCGCCGTCGCCCGTGAAGGAGAAGTTGACGCCGAGCAGCAGCGGCCACAGCCGCAGCGCCACGATGATCAGCAGGGCCGGGGCCACCAGGACGTAGGGCGCGAGACGCTCGGAACGCCACGCGCGGGAGGAGGGCCGGGGAACGGTCCCGGTGTCGTCGCGGCGTTCCCGCGGCCCCGTCTCCCCTCCGCCGGTCCGTCCGGGACCGACCGGGCGGACCAGCGGTGAGGAATCTCGGATCGGCACAGGATCAGCTCGCCCGATCCGAGGCGGCCAGCTGCTCCACCACCTCGTCGACGGTCGCCGATCCGCTCAGGAGCTGCTGGGAGAGCCTTCCCATCAGGTCCAGGGTCTTGGAGGACAGCGCGACGTGCAGGGCGGGCTTGCCCTCCTTGAGCTGCGACACGAGCGTGCCGACGGCCGCGGGGCCCTGCGTCACGTCGATCGTGGTGTCGGACGCGATCGCGCCGGCGTCGGCGTAGAAGGAGGTCAGGGCGTCGGTCGTGGTCAGCGACCGCACCATGTCGGCGGCCAGCTTCGGGTCCTTCGCCCACTTCGCGACCGCGTAGCCGATGCCGCCGTCGTACGCGAGGCTCGGGGTGGTTCCGGCGGTGACGACCGGGGACGACATGACGCCGACCTTGTCGGCCCCCAGGAACTCGCTGAAGTCCTTCCAGTGCCCGATGTCCGACATCAGCCCGATGATGTGGGCGGCCTTGCCGGAGTTGAAGACCGTGAAGGCGTCGTTGAACATCGCGGTCGAGTTGGCCCCCTTGTTGTTCAGCCCCGAGTCGCCGGCCTCCTTCCACAGCTTGAAGATCTGCTTGACGTTGGGGGAGTCCCAGGCGCGCTTGCCGGCGATCCAGTCGTCGTACTCCTGCGCCGTCAGGATGCCCGAGCCCAGGCCCGACATGAAGAACTGGATGCCGGCGCCCTCCTTGTTGCCGAGCGCGAAGCAGTCGGCCCCGGTCTTCTGCTTGATGGTGGCGCAGTCGTCGACGAACTCCTTCCACGTCGTGGCGGGGCTCGCCGGGTCGAGTCCGGCCTTCTCGTACAGCGTCCTGTTGTAGTAGATCGGGTGGCCCTGCAACGTCACCGGCGCGCCGTAGATCTTGCCGTCCTTGCTGAAGGCGTCCCAGCCCGCCAGGCGCTCCTTGTCCTCGGCCACGTACTGGTCGAGCGGGAGGAGCGAGTCCACGCGGTCGCGGATCTGGCCGCCCCCGTTGAAGAGCATGACGTCCGGTCCCGTACTGGACTGGATGGCCGCGCCCAGCAGGGTGTAGTACTGGTCGAACGGCTGGGCCACGAACTCGACCGTGACGCCGGGGTGCTTCTTGGCGAAGTCGTCCTTCGCCTTCTGGACGTAGGAGGCCGCGGCCGCGTCGCCGGACTTCCAGTCCCAGACCACGAGCTTCGTGACCTTGCCGGAGTCGCTCGGCGACGACGTGGGCCGGGTGGCGCTTCCGCAGCCGGTCAAGGCCAGACCCGCGACCAAGACGGCGGACCACAGTGTTCGCTGCTTCATTGCTGTTCGCTTTCCAGAGGACGGCCGGCTCGCCCGGCCGCGGTTTGAGGCGAAACGTAATTCGTATGACGTCTGACGTCAATATGTGTGGCATATACTGACGTCGAAATGTGGCGCCGCCCGCGGCACCGGAGGAGATATGACGACATCGCAGGAGTCGCCGCCGAGCGCCGCGCCCCCGCCGGCCTGGGTACGGCGGCCGGCCAACCTCGCCAGAGCGGTGACGGCGGAGCTGGTGGAGCGCATCGTGCGGGGGGTGCACCCCCCGGGCACGCCGTTGCCCGCCGAACCCGCGCTGTGCGACGCCTTCTCGGTCAGCCGGACCGTCGTCCGCGAGGCGGTGAAGATCCTTCAGGAGAAGGGGCTGGTGCAGGTCCGCCAGGGCAGCGGCACCATAGTCACCCCGCCGACGAGGTGGGACATGCTCGACGAGCTCGTCCTCGCGGCGACCATCGCCGAGGACGAGAGCCTCGCGATCCTCGACGACCTCGTCATCACCCGGCGCGTGCTGGAGTCCGACATGGCGAACCTCGCCGCCCGCTTCGCGGACCAGGACACCGTCGACCGGCTGCGGGCGCTGGTGGATCGGATGGACGAGCTCGTGGACGACCACGTCACGTACGCCGAGCACGACCGCGCCTTCCACGACGTGATCATGCAGGCGTCCGGGAACCGCATCGCCCGGGGCGTGGTGCGGGCCCTGGAGAGCCAGGTCATCAACACCGCCCGCTACATGGGCCAGCCCCAGCGGGCCCTGTGCGTGGCGTCCAACCTCGGCCACCGCCGCATCTACGAGCGCATCGCCGCCCACGACCCCGACGGCGCCGCCGAGGCGACGTTCAACCACATCACCGACGCCTGGCTCGTCCGTCGCGGCGGGCCGGGCGAACCCGTACGCCTGGAGCGTTGAGCGCGGACCCCGCTCGGTCATGACGGCCTCCGGTGGCTACGAACGCGCTTTTCCCCGCGCGGGGCCGCCGGGGAGGTTCGAGGGCTCGGTGGCGGGGGCCGGGTGGCGCAGGCCCAGGGCGGTGATGCGCCGCACCAGGGCCTCGCGCCGCACCCGGACCCGCCGGCCGCCGTCGTGGCCGGCCAGGGTGGCGGCGCGGACCTCGGCGATGACGTGGGAGTGCGGGACGTTGAGCACCGCGGCGGCCGTGGCGACGCTCACCAGGGGCTCGTCGGGCAGCATCGCCAGCCGCTCGGCGATCATCCGCTCGCACGACTCGGCCGCGAACCACACGGTGGCGTCACCGACGCCGAGGTGGAGGATGAGGCCCTCGCGTTCCAGATACTGCAGGAGGTCGTCGATGTCGCCCGGCCCGCTCATACGGCGTTCTTCCCTCGTGTCGGTGGTGTCGTCGGGGTGGGGGAGGCCCGGCACCGCGTTCCGGTGACGTCGTCCCCCGGGCCGCCCCGGACAGGTGGGTTCGTCCGGGGCGGCCCCCTGTCCCGGCCTTCCGCGGCCGGGACGTTCGGTCGATGGCCCTCGCCGGGACGGCGGACCGTCCCGGCGAGGGTGTGAGACGGGCTGGATCAGCTGCGCAGGGTCCACTTCTGGCTGGTCGTGCCGGTGCAGGACCACAGCTGGACCTTGGTCCCGTTGGCGGTGCCGAAGTTGCTGGCCTCCAGGCACTTGCCGGACTGCACGCCGGTGATGCTGCCGTCGGCGTTGACGTTCCACTGCTGGTTGGTGCCGCCGTTGCAGTCCCAGATGATCACCTGGGTGCCGTTGGCGGTGCCCTGTGCGTTGGCGTCCAGGCACTTGTCGCCGTACACCTGCAGCTGCTTGCCCGAGGTGTGGGTGAAGCGCTGGTTGGTGCCGCTGCCGCAGTCCCACAGCTGGACCTGGGTGCCGTTGGTGGTGGTCGCGTTCGGGACGTCGACGCAGCGGTTGGACTGGGTGCCGACGAGCTGCACCCCCTGCTGAGGGGTGCTTCCCTGGGGTCCGGCGGCCGCCATCACGGCCTGGGCGCCAGAGGGCCAGTTGCCGTTGGTGACCGTGACGTTGTTGTTCACGACGTTGCCGCGGTCGCCGTTGGTCACGTTGGTGCTGCCGTTGGTCGACCAGTTGCCGGTGACGGTGAAGTTCCCCATGTTCTCGGCGTACCAGTAGTTGGCGGTGGCCCAGGTGCCGGTGGAGGAGAAGACGTTGTTGCGGGCGGTGTAGTACCGCGATCCCTCGTCGAAGTAGACGCCGAAGTGGCCGTTGGTCCGCAGGCAGTAGTTGTCGCTGATCAGCCCGCCCGTGTTCGCCGACAGGGTGTAGATGCATCCGCCGTCGTTCATCTGCTGCATGACGTCGTGCACGTAGTTGCCGGAGAGCCGGTTGTCGGACGCGGTGGTGGGCGTGCTGTACCGCGGCTGGTAGTTGTACAGGCCGCGGCCGGCGTAGTGGTCGCTGCCGCCGGCGTCGTTGGCGCCCCAGCCGTACCCGATCGACATGCCGGTGTAGGGCATGTTGTAGACCTCGTTGTCGGTGACGGCGGCGGTGCTGACGTAGGTGGTCAGGACCGAGACGATGCCCCGATACTCCACGCCGAGGTCGTGGATGCGGTTGTCGCTGACGGTGACGTTCCGGTTGACCATCCGCTGGTCGCCGGGATGGTGCGCGTCGGCGCGCACGCCGCCGACCACGATGCCGCCGGCCGAGTTGCGGGCGATCTCGGAGCGGGTGACGGTGATGTTGCTCGCGCCCAGGCCGACACCGCTGGTGTGGCCGTTGGCGTCGTTGCCGATGCCGATGGCCGTCTGCCCCAGGTTGAAGAACTGCGAGTCGCTGAAGGTGATGTTGTTGGCGGCGGAGACCTGCACGGCGGCGGGCATCTGGTACCAGTTCGGCCGGGTGGCCTCGAACTGCGGGCACCCGTTGTGACAGGAGGTGAAGGCGGGCCGGCTCCAGTTGCCGGCCATGTAGACGCCGGTCTGCTGGTCCACGTAGCCCTGGTTGCCACTCGGCGCCATCCAGGTCGTGCCGGTGAACGTGATCCCGGTGAACGCGATGTGGTGCGCGGGCGCGTCGTAGGTGCCCCCGACGTTCACCAGGGACTGCAGCACCGGCAGCTCCACGCTGACGCTGCTCATGTTCTGCCCGGAGAGCGGGATGTAGGAGAGCGCGCCGGTCCAGGGTTCGATGTACCACTCGCCCGGCGAGTCGAGGAACTCGTAGGCGTTGGCCAGGTAGAGCGGGCCCGCCCGGTGCGGGCTGGTGAAGGTGTCGTAGCCGAAGTTGTTGTTGCTCCAGCCGGGCTGCTGCATCGTGATGAAGTTGCCGGTGATGTTCTGCACCGACACGTACCGGTCCGTGAACGAGTTGACGCTCTCCATCTGGACCCGGCTCTTGTTGGCGAGGTTGTTCAGGTAGCCCAGGGCGCCGTTGGTGAAGGACAGGCCGCTGCTGTTCGCGGTGAAGTCCGCCCGGTTCACCTGGGTGCGGGCGCGGGTGGCGATGGCGCCGTCGACGTACAGCTGCCGGGTGTCGGTCCCGGCGCCGACGTTGGCCCGCCAGATGTTCTTCCCGGAGTCGGCGAGCGACCAGCCGGTGACCGCCCTGGCGCCGCTGATCACGGGACGGGCGCCCGAGGCGGCCTGCCACCTGACGGTGTGGCCGTTGTTGCCCGAGTCGGCGGCGGTCAGCCGTAACGGCGCGGAGAGCCGGTACGTCCCGGCCGCCAGCTCCACGACGATGTCACCGGACATCGCGCCGGTGAGCGCCCGCACCGCGGTCTGCGCGGCGGGCAGCGAGCACGGCTGGGCCGCGGAACAGGTGGTGCCGGTGCCGGAGGGAGAGGCGTACAGGGTCGTGGTGGCCGCCAGCGCGGGGGAGACCGGCGCCACCAGAGCGGTCGCGGCGGTCAACCCGATCGCGGCCGCTCCGGCCAGCACCAGCCTCCGCATCGCGGGGTAGGAGAATTCGAACACGGGACTTCCTTATGTGGGGGGTGGGGTAAACGGCCGGTGAGACATCCCGCTGGAGCCGGTCCGGCGGGTGTGACTCCTATCCCGTCGTGCACGTGGCCGGTACGAACGGCGAGACATCCCGCTGGAGCTGGTCCGGCGGGTGCGACCCCGGCGTTCGCGGCACCGTCGCGCCGAGCGCGCGGCGCGCTCACGGGCCGGGTGACACTCCTCGGGCGCGGCCGTCCGCACGCGGACGGCCGCGCCGGCCCGCCGGGACGGGCACGCGGGAGTGGCCCTGCCATGAGAGGGGATCCCTCGCCGGGGCGTCGCTTTCCCCGGCGAGGGATCCTGGAGGTGCCTCGAAGCGTCAAGGAAGGGGGTCAGGTCCGGGTCCAGCGCTGGTTGGTGCCGCCGTTGCAGGTCCAGATGGAGAGTTTGGTGCCGTTGGCGGTGGCGCTGTTGGGGACGTCCAGGCATTTGTTGGCGCCGATGGCGGTGATGGTGCCGTCGGAGTTGAGGCGCCATTTCTGGTTGTTCTGGCCGTTGCAGTCCCAGATCTGGACCAGGGCGCCGTTGGCGGTGCTCTGGCCGGCCACGTCCAGGCACTTGTTGCCGTAGACCCGCAGTTCACCGGCGCCGGTGGTCGCCCACTGCTGGTTGTTCTGGCCGTTGCAGTCCCAGAGTTGTACCTGGGCGCCGTTGGCCTGGGAGACGCCGCTCACGTCCAGGCACCGGCCCGAGCCCACACCCCGGATCGGCCCCGCGGTCCCCGGCGTCGGGGTCACCGTCGGCGTCGGCGTCGGCGTGGGGTCGGGGGGCTGGGTGCCCCCGAACTGGGAGAAGAACCTCCACACCTCTCCCTTGGTCCAGGTCGTGACGCCGCTCTCGGCGTAGGTACCGTCGACCGGGCCGGGCATGTGACCGTTGTCGAAGGCGGCCCACACGACCGGGTACCCGGATCGGCACCCCGAGTAGGTGGTGGTGATGTGCGTCCTGCTGCCCGACCCCGGCTCGGGCGGGTTCTGGGCGGTGCAGCCGTTGTTCCTGACGAACCTGTCGCGCAGCGACCGTCCCTGGGAGATGTTGAGGACGTTGTCGGTGATGCCGTGCAGTCCCATGTACGCGATGGGCTGGCTGCCGTCGCCGCACCCGCTGAGCTGCGCGCCGGCGTAGACCGCGACCGCGCGGAAGACCGTCGCCCTGCTGCACGCGAGCGAGTAGCTCATCCCGCCGCCGTAGCTGAAGCCCATGGCGAAGCGCTGCGAGGTGTCGACGCACAAGGAGGAGTCGAGCAGCCTGTTCAGGTCGTCGACGAGGACCACGTCCTCGTTGCCGGAGTTGGCCCAGCCGTTGCCGATGCCCTGGGGCGCGACGAAGATCCCGTTGTTGTTCGACTGCTGCCGCATGCCGTAGAAGGACCAGGGGTAGCCGCTGGTGCCGCCCGAGTCGACGTCGTTCATCGTGCCGCCCCGCCAGTGGAACCCGAAGAACACCCGGTAGGGCGTGGTGTTGTTGTAGTTGTCGGGCAGCCTCAGGATGTAGGAGCGCGTCTTGCCGCCGCTCTGGATCGTGTGCGTGCCGCTCGCCAGCGCCGGGGCCTTGCCGCACCCGGCGGTCGGCGCGAGGGCGGCGGCAGCCGTGGACGACGCGGTCGCGCCGACGCTGTTGCTCAGCGCCGCGTGGCCCGTGGCCAGGACGAGGAGTGCCGCGACCGCGATCGCCCCGAGGAGGGATCCGCGCTTGGCTCGGATATCGACACGTCTGGATGGGGACACCACTTTGATCTCCTTCATTGGGGGGTGGGAGCCGCAGCCGGTCGGCGAGGCGGCTCAACGCCGTTTCGTCGGCCCACGCGCCGACACCACGTCCGGCGGGTCCTCGCCGGTGTCGCCGAACAACCGCGCCCTGGTCCGAGGTGGCCGGAACCGTTCGCGTCACCGCCATGGAGTGCCCCACTCCAGACGCGGTCCAGCCGATGGGGAACCTCCGACAGGAGGCGTCCCGGAGACTTAGCTACTAATTACGTTCCTCACGCCGAGGCGCGTCAAGACCTTAAGCCCACTTATTTCTGACTCCTCACAGGGGAAGCTTTGTCAGGGTGGGAACTCTTTCGAGACTAATCGCAGGTAGAGGGCTTTTCCTTTTCTCTCGTCGGTTCAAGGATCCGGCGATGCGGCCAGATGTATAGCATTCAATGCCCCGGAGGTCGGGAAAGTTTGTGGTGATCCGGACCCCGGTTGGTCGTACCCTTGAGGAGGTGGTGGCAGGGAGGGAGCGGCAGCGTGGTCGATACTCCGCGCGCGGAAGGCGTGTACCGGCCGGGCTATGAGGTGGCCGCGGAGCAGGTGCTGGAGTTGATCAGCCGGTTGCGCCTGCGGCCCGGCGACCGCATGCCCACCGAGAACGAACTGGCCCGGCAGCTGGGCACGAGCCGGACCGTCGTGCGCGAGGCGGTGAAGATACTCTCCGCGCTCGGCCGGGTACGCGCCCAGAAGGGCCGCGGCCTCTACGTGGCCGACGACGAGGGCATGCTCGGCACCGGGCGCTGGGCGTCCTTCTTCCTGCCCACCGACCTGGACCACGTCTACATGCTCTTCGAGTTCCGGCGGGCCCAGGAGATGGAGACCAGCCGGCTGGCCGCCCGCCGCGCCACCCCGGCGGAGCTGGGGGACATCGAGAAGTCGGCCGGGGTGTGCCGCTACGGGTTCGACAACGGACGTGAGGACCTGTTCAACGAGGGCGACGACGCCTTCCACGCCGCCATCGCGACGGCCTCGCACAACATGTTCCTCCAGATAGCGGTGCGGGAGGTCCGCCGGCTGCAGGCCCAGTCCAACCTCATCGGGCTGCGCGGCTCGATAGGCGGGCACGCGGCCAAGGCCGTCGAGGAACACGACGCCATCTACCAGGCCATCCGCGCCGGCGACCCGGAAGCGGCGGCCCAGGCCGCGGCGACACACATCGACAACACGCTGGACGACTACCGCAGAGAGATCCAGCAGCGCATCTTCTCGTCGACGGACTGACTCCTCGCAGGCGGACCACGCGGACGGCGTGCCCGACGCCGTCGCGCCGGTCACCCGCGGACCGGTCTCCGGTCGGATCGTGCGAAGAACCCGCCCAGGGCCGCCCGGCCGGGACGGCCGGGCGGCCCTGGGCGGG
Organism: Streptosporangium sp. NPDC002721; assembly: GCF_042888905.1. Taxonomy (NCBI): domain Bacteria; kingdom Bacillati; phylum Actinomycetota; class Actinomycetes; order Streptosporangiales; family Streptosporangiaceae; genus Streptosporangium; species Streptosporangium sp. NPDC002721. The sequence goes on along the minus strand of NZ_JBIAQI010000006.1, from coordinate 308,175 downwards.
GTCAGGTCCGGGTCCAGCCGCTGGTTGTTCTGGCCGTTGCAGTCCCAGAGTTGTACCTGGGCGCCGTTGGCCTGCGAGACGCCGCTCACGTCCAGGCACCGGCCCGAGCCCACACCCCGGATCGGCCCCCGCGGTCCCCGGCGTCGGGGTCACCGTCGGCGTCGGCGTCAACAGGCGGCTTCGGCATGGAGAGGCGGGCCGGGCACCGGGGCTCCGGTGGTTTCGACGATGTGACCCGGGCGGGCTCGGCCTCGTACCGAGCCCGCCCGGGTCGGTTCCGCCCCGGTCCTGGTCGTGTTCACCCGATGGGGTGTGTCCTCGCGGTGGACGTCAGGAACAGCCGGTCCGTGTCATCCGCTCAGCGCTGCAGTGTCAGCAGGCCGGGCCGGTAGGGCAGCAGGCCGTAGTCCACGCCGTTGGAGTTGGGGTTGCGGCCCTGGTAGAGGAGTTGGAGGTTGCAGGGGTCGACGGTCATGGTCTGGTCGGCGTTGGTGCGCAGGAGTTCGCCGTGGCTGATGTCGTTGGTCCAGGTGGCGCCGCTGTTGGCCTTGCCGGCGAAGGGGTTGCTTTCGGTGGTGGCGTTGGGGGTCCAGGTGCCGCCCAGGCTGGTGGCGGTGAAGGAGCGGAAGTAGCGGCCCTGGGAGCCGATGGCTTCGACGATCATGAGGTAGCGGTTCTGGTTGGCCAGTTTGTAGACCTGGACGGCTTCGAAGAGGTTGTTGGTGGTGTCGCTCATGATCACTGTTGAGGTGGAGCCGAAGCTGCCGGGGAAGTTGCCGATGGGCATGCTGGCCCGGTAGATCTTGCCGTTGTCGCCGGCGAAGAACAGGTACATGTTGGTGCTGTCGCCGATGACGGCCTGGTCGATGGGTCCGGTGCCTGATCCGGTGATGCTGCCGGAGAAGAGGGTTTGGGGGGCTGACCAGCCGTTGGGGTTGGTGGGGTCGCTGGAGGTGCGGTAGGAGAAGGCGGGTCCGCCCCATTGGTAGGCGAGGACCCAGATGTTTCGTGGGGCGAAGTAGAACAGGCTGGGGGCCACGGTGCCGGAGGACATGGTGTTCTGGCCGGCCGAGGCCATCTCCGACCAGTTGGTGAAGAGGTTGAAGTTCATCGAGCCCCAGCTGGTGCCGAAGTCGTGGGTGGTGGCGTAGACGAGCTGGCGGCCCTGGTAGGGGGCGACGGTGAAGTCCTTGAGCGAGACCCATCCCGACTTCGGGTTGGCCAGCACACCGGTCGAGTTCCACCGGTACGTCGACGGGAGATTGCACGTGCCGCCCGGATCCGGTGTCGGCGTCGGCGTCGGGTCGGTGGTTCCCGGGGTGCCGTTCCAGGTCCACTTCTGGTTGTTGCCTCCGTGGCAGGCGTAGATCTGGATCAGGGTGCTGTTGGCGGTCCCGTTGTTGGCGGCGTCCAGGCACAGTCCGGACTGCACACCGGTGATGCTGCCGTCGGTGTTGATGCGCCACTTCTGGTTGTTGCCTCCGTGGCAGGCGTAGATCTGGGCCTTGACGCCGTTCGCGGTGCCGGCGGCGTCCAGGCACTTGTTGCCGTAGACCCGGAACTCCTGCGCGGAGGTGTAGGTCCACTGCTGGTTGGGGTTGGTGTGGCAGTCCCACAGGGTCACCTGGGTGCCGTCGGTCGTCGAGGAGTTCGGCACGTCCACGCAGCGGCCGGAGGCCACGCCCCTGATCTGCCCGGTACCGCCACCCGCGGTCGGGGTGGGGGTGGGGGTCGGATCGGGGTCAGGGTTCGGGTCGGCGGCGTTGAGGGCGTTGAGGACCGAGGTGTAGGCGGCCTTCTTGTTGCCCGAGGTGTCGAAGAGCAGCGGGCTGGTGTTGGCGCCCAGCCAGGAGTCGCTGTCGCGCACGCCCCAGACGGTGATGCCGGTGCAGCGGGCCACGGCCAGGCAGTCGTTGGTGACGGCGGCGTAGGTCTGGGCCGAGCCGCCCTGGATGTCGAGCTCGGTGATCTGCACGTCGACGCCGAGGGCGGCGAAGCTGGAGATGGTGGTGCGGTAGTTGCTGTTGTAGGCGCTTTGGCTGTTGAAGTGTGACTGCAGGCCGACGCAGTCGATCGGCACGCCGCGCGCCTTGAAGTCGCGGACCATGTTGTAGACGCCCTGGGTCTTGGCCCAGGTCCAGTTGTCGATGTTGTAGTCGTTGTAGCAGAGCTTGGCGGCCGGGTCGGCGGCGCGCGCGGTGCGGAAGGCGACCTCGATCCAGTCGTTGCCGGTGCGCTGCAGGTTGGAGTCACGCCGCCCGCCGGAGTTGCCGTCGGCGAAGGCCTCGTTGACCACGTCCCAGGCGTAGATCTTGCCCTTGTAGTGGTTCATCACGCCGTTGATGTGGTTGATCATCGCCTGGCGCAGCGCGCTGCCCTCCATCGACCGCATCCAGTTCGGCTGCTGGTTGTGCCAGGCCAGGGTGTGGCCACGCACCCGCTTGCCGTTCTGCACCGCCCAGTTGTAGACGCGGTCGCCGTTGGTGAAGTTGAACTGGTTCTGGTTGGGCTCGGTGGCGTCGATCTTCATCTCGTTCTCGGCGGTGATCATGTCGAACTCGCGGTTGGCGATCGTCGTGTACTGCGAGTCGCCGAGCCTGCTCGTCGAGATGGCGGTGCCGAAGTAGCGCCCGCTCTGCTGGGCCGCCGCGCCCAGCGTGGACGCCGCCGCGCCGGCGGAGGCGGCGCCGCTGGAAGCGGCACCTGCGGAGACCTGGCCGGCCACCGCCGTGAACGTGCCGAGCACGAGGGTACCGAGGGCGCCGACGATCAGGGCCCGGCGCAGGCCGCCGAGGGGTCGCCGGGTGCCGGGCGGGGGTATGGCGTTCGTGTCCATGCCTGAGCCTCCATAGATGCATCACGGAAACGCGGAAGCGGACGGTCGCGAGGGGACGTCCGCGGGATCGACGCCGCGTTCCGTCGTCAGGGAACGCACACCACCGGGGCGTCGTGATCGACGGCCCCTGCCGCCCACCACCGATTTGGCATGGGGCCGTCTCGGGGACTCAGTGTGGAAACTATTACAAAATGTGTCAAGCTCATCTAGCGAGCTTCTTTACCGCTGTTTGCTACACATGTCGTGCACCTGCGTCGATGTCTTCCGGCCCCCTGAAAGCCGCGGTCCTGTCGCCCGAGGCCGGACGGCTTTCGTGAAATTTTCATCACATCGGCCTGTCCGGCCTGATGCTGTGCCCGCAAAACACCAGATGGGCCATGCCCGCCTCTCGCTGCTTCCGGCGCGCTATGTTTCGTACTCTTGACAGCTTCTCTCCGTCTGGTGTTTGCTCCGCTCCACCACCACAACCGTTCGACAGAAAGAAGCCAAGGCCGACAGGCGGAATGTTAGCGCTCACATCCTCCCATTCCTCCCATCCTCAAAACGCGTGTTCAGCGACCGCGAATCCCCGGCGGACACCACATCCACGGGGTTGCCCCTCGCGGTCGCCGATCCCTTGACCGGAGGCTTTCCCGTACGGAGAAAGCCCAGATCGACCTGACGCGTCGGGCCTGGCGGCTTACGGGTGGTCGGCGGACATCCGCGATGCGCCCGAGCCGTCAGGCCCGACCGTCAGGCCTGCCACCGCATGACATTCGTCGGCGAGTGATCCGAACACAAACTGTTGGCGCTACACGAGCTGTCAGCGGCGACCGCTCTCAGCTGCCGGAAAGAGGTTGAGCATGCGCGGGTGGAGACGGTGGGTCGGGGCGGCGTTCCTGGCCGTGACCATGGTCGCCCTGGGCGCGGTGACGCAGGCGAGCGTCGCCGGCGCGGAGTCCAACGGCGGGGTGCGGGTCATGCCGCTGGGCGACTCGATCACCGAGGGCACACAGGTGCCCGGCGGATACCGCATCGGCCTGTGGCAGCGGCTGGTCTCCGGCCGGTACACGGTGGACTTCGTCGGGTCGCAGTTCAACGGGCCGGGCAGCCTGGGTGACCACGACCACCAGGGACACCCCGGCTGGCGTATCGACCAGATCGACGCGAACATCACCAACTGGGCGCGGACCCAGAATCCGCGCACGGTGCTGCTGCACATCGGCACCAACGACATACTGCAGAACTACAACGTGTCCGGAGCGCCCCAGCGGCTGTCCACCCTGATCGACCGCATCACGACGGCGGTGCCGGACGCGGACGTGTTCGTCGCCACCATCATCCCGCTGTCCAACTCCGGGCAGGAGGCCGCCGCCCGCACCTTCAACGCGGCCATCCCCGGCATCGTGCAGAACAAGGTCAACAGCGGCAAGCGGGTCCACCTGGTCGACATGCACGGCAAGCTGACCACGTCCGACCTGATCGACGGCATCCACCCCACCGCTGGCGGCTACGACAAGATGGCCGCCGCCTGGTACGCGGCACTCCAGTCGGTCTCCGGCAGCATCGGCCAGCCCGGCGACCCCGGCTCGACGCCGACCCCCTCGCCCGTGAACGGGCTCCGCGGCGTGGGTTCGGGCAGATGCCTGGACGTCGCGAACGTCTCGCAGGCCAACGGCGCCCTGGCGCAGATCTGGGACTGCAACGGCCAGAACAACCAGCGGTGGACGCAGACCGGCGCGGGTGAGCTGCGGGTGTACGGCAACAAGTGCCTGGACGTGGCCAACATGAGCACCGCCGACGGCGCCGTGGTGCACATCTGGGACTGCAACGGCCAGAACAACCAGAAGTGGCGCCTCAACAGCGACGGGAGCATCACCGCCCTCGGCGCGAACAAGTGCCTGGACGTGCCCAACCACTCCACCGCCAACGGTGTCAAGCTCCAGGTCTGGTCCTGCAACGGCGCCGCCAACCAGCGCTGGACCCGCGTCTGACGCGGGCGGGGATCCGCGGGGCGGTCTCACACCGGAACGGTGGGAGACCGCCCCGGCGATGTGTGGAATCGATCGCCGGTCCCTCGCCGTACGGGGAAGTCGTTGCGGCTCTCGTACGTGATGCGCGCGGTTGTCGACGCGATGAGGCGTTAACGCTCACAGTCTTCCTGGGTCACATGAGAGGAGCGCCGGTGGGATCTGGCCCGAGGCGTCGCCCGCCCATCATGGCGGACGTGGCGAAGGTGGCGGGCGTGTCGCATCAGACGGTCTCGCGTGTGCTCAACGAGCATCCCAACGTCAGCGAGGAGACCAGGAACCAGGTTCTGCGCGCGATCGACCTGCTGGGCTACCGGCGTAATCTCGTCGCGCGAGCACTGGTCACCAGGAACTCCCGCCGCCTGGGTGTCGTCAGCTTCGACACGACGCTGTACGGTCCCGCGAGCACGGTCTACGGCATCGAGCAGGCCGCCAGGAACGCGGGCTACTTCATCAGCATCGTGAGCCTCCGGACCATCGACAGGGCGAGAGTGCTCGAGGCCATCGGCTACCTGACCGAGCAGGGCGTGGACGGCATCGTCGTGGTCGCCCCGCAGCGTTCGGCGGCCGAGGCCCTGGAGGAGATACCGCCGGGCATGCCGGCCGTGGCCGTCGAGGGAGGCCGGACGGACAGCGTGTCGGCGGTCAGCGTCGACCAGGTCAAGGGCGCCGTCCTGGCGACCCGGCACCTGCTGGACCTGAAGCACGAGACGGTCTGGCACGTCAGCGGCCCGGCCAACTGGCTGGAGGCGGAGGGCCGCGCGCACGGTTGGCGCGAGGCGCTGACCGCCGCCGGCCGTCCGGTTCCCGACCTCCTGGCCGGCGACTGGAGCCCGCGCTCCGGCTACCGCGCCGGGCAGCGGCTGGCCGCGATGACCGACGAGGTCACCGCCGTGTTCGTGGCCAACGACCAGATGGCCCTGGGCGTGCTTCGTGCCTTCATGGAACAGGGAGTGAGAGTTCCCGGCCAGATCGACATCGTGGGGTTCGACGACATTCCGGAGGCGGAGTTCTTCTTTCCTCCCCTCACGACCATCAGACAGGACTTCGGGGCCGTGGGCAGGCGCAGCATCGACGTGCTCGTGCGGCAGATCGAGACGGAGGGGCCGTACGTGCGTGAGCGTCACGTCGTGTCTCCCCGTCTCGTTCTCAGGGCCAGCACGTCGGCGGTGCGCTAGTCGCCCACGGAGGCTTCGCCGAGGTGATCGGGGCGGATCCGAAGTTCGAGATCGCCGCTTCGCAGACCGGTGACTTCACCCGGGCCAAGGGCAAGGAGGTGATGGAGGCGTTCTTGAAGTCCACCCCCGACATCGACGTGCTGTACGCGCACAACGACGACATGGGGCTGGGCGCGATCGAGGCGATCGAGGGCGCGGGCAAGGTGCCGGGCAAGGACATCAAGATCATCACGGTCGACGCGGTGAAGGACGGGATGCAGGCCCTGGCCGACGGGAAGATCAACTACATCGTCGAGTGCGGCCCGCTGCTCGGCCCCCAGCTGATGGACCTGGCCAAGAAGGTCGTCGCCGGCCGCGGGAGCTCACCGGACGCGCCAGTCCTCCTTCCGCGGCGGATAGGAGAAGGTCTGGGGACCGGCCCAGTCCTCCCCGACGACGCGGTAGCCGTGCGCGGCCTCGCTCGCGGTGTGACCGCGGCCGATGTCGACGGTGTCGGCGGTCGACCAGGCACCGCCGACCTCCTGCTCCACGGTGTAGAGGAACTCGTTGAAGCCCGAGGGGGACACGCACGTGTTGACGACGGCGAGCGAGCGCCGCCCCGCCGTCAGGTGCGGCGGGATGGCGACGACCTGGTCCCTCCACTTGTAGACGCCGTCCTCGAGCAGCGGCCGCCATTCCGCGGCCGGGGTCCCGTTGACGGTGATGGTGGCGTGCTGCAGGCCGACGCCCACGTCCAGCCGGCGGACCAGCCGTACGCCCGTGTTGGCGGGGTCGACGGTCACGGTGAACCGGCTCGACCCTCCGCGGGGGAACGCGCGGCCGTCGTCGCTGACGATGTGGGCGGGGCTCACGAAGTGGCCGGGCACTCCCTCGTACACGCCGTGTCGCGGCGCCGTCCCCCGGTTGACGACGACGCTCAGGGCCACCGCGGCCACCGGCACGGCCGCCGCCGCGAGCAGGACGACCCGGCGCCGGCGCCGGAGGAGGGCGCGAGGCGTTCTCGTGTCGCCGGGTGCGGCCGTGACCTGGGAGGGCTCGGCGCCGTGATCCTCCCTGGGTGCTACCGCTCCGGCGGGCAGCCGGCTGACACGCACCCGCTCCCACGCCCGTTCCCACGCCGGGAGCCGGTGGTCGGGGACGCGGCATCCCCGCAGGAACGCCATCATCACCGCCTTCTTGGGGAAGCGCCGACCGGCCAGCATGTCGGCGCAGGTGGCACGTGGCAGCCGCGTTCCGCCCGCTCTGTCGGCCCGTGCCTGAAGCTCCCGAAGTGACACGTCGGCCCGCGCGAACTGCTCGGCCAGCAGCTTCACCAGGTCCTCGTGACAGGTGACCGACTCCGGCCCGCCCCCGGCCGCCTCCCCCGCGAGCCGAGGCGCCTGGTCGCCCTGATGGGTATCGCTCATCGTCTCCCCGACCCCGCTCTCTCCCGACCGGGCCGTTCGGCCTCACCGACTGCGCCAGACAGTGTACGTACGATTACCCAACGTGTCCGGGCCCGCTGACGCGACGTCCGGAACCGGCCGAGGCCGGAGGTCCTGCCGGTCCTCGGGACGACGGTGGGCCCCCTCATGGCGCCGTCCCGTCCGTCCCTGGGGAACGCGCGGCACCGTGACGGGGCCGTGCGGGAGGAGGGGAACCTTCTGGGAAGCTGGACGGTGACGCCTCACCGGGAACGCGGGAACCCCCGGCAGGGACGGACACCGGTGGCCCCGGGAGGTGGAGAAGGTCCGAGCGTCGCCGGCCGGTGGTCCGGAGGCGACGCCACATTCGTTTCGGAGGCACCCATGGCAGTGGGCACGGCGAGCGGGCGGCGGCGGACGATCGCGACGTTGCTCATGATCGGAGCCGTCACCGGCTGCAGCGTCGGCGCCGGCGGCGAGAACCGGTCCGGCGGGGCCACCGGTCCCGCCGTCGTCGCGAGCGGCGCGGCCAGCGTGCCGTCGGGAACGCCGGATCTCGGTGCCGGGGAAGAGGTGGTACGGGGCATCGACGTCCCGTGGGGACTGGCGTTCCTGCCGGGTGGCGACGCGCTGGTCGCCGAGCGCGACACCGGCCGGGTGCTGCGGCTGACGCCCGGGGGAGCGCCCCGCGCCGTGTACGAGGTGCCGGGGGTGGTCGCGAGCGGTGAGGGAGGCCTGCTGGGCCTCGCCGTCTCGCCGGACTTCTCCGACGACGGCCTGGTGTACGCCTACCTCACCGCCGAACAGGACAACCGCGTCGTCAGTTTCCGGCTCGACGGCGGAGAGCCGCGGCTCGTCTTCGACGGCATCGCCAAGGCCGGGTTCCACAACGGCGGGCGCATCGCCTTCGGCCCGGACGGCCTGCTCTACGTCGGCACCGGCGACGCCGGGGAGACCTCGCTGTCCCAGGATCCGGCGAGTCCCAACGGCAAGATCCTGCGCCTGACCGCCGCCGGGGACCCGGCCCCGGGCAACCCGACGGAGGGTTCGGCGGTGTACAGCCTCGGACACCGCAACGTGCAGGGACTGGCCTGGGACGCGGCGGGACGGCTGTTCGCCACCGAGTTCGGGCAGAACGAGCTCGACGAGGTCAACCGCATCGAACCGGGGCGCAACTACGGCTGGCCGGCCGTCGAGGGGAAGGGCGACACCGCCGGAGGACGCTACACCGATCCTCTCGTCACCTGGTCCACCGACGAGGCGTCACCGTCGGGCATGGCCATCGCGGGTGGCACGGCGTACGTGGCGGCGTTGCGCGGCGAGCGGTTGTGGGCCGTCCCGCTGGCCGGTGACAGCGCGGGGAGGCCCTCCGCCCATTTCGAAGGGCGCCACGGCAGGCTGCGGACCGTACAGGTCGCACCGGACGGGGCGTTGTGGGTCACCACCTCCAACACGGACGGCCGCGGCGACGTGCGGGACGGCGACGACCGCGTCCTGCGGTTCCCGGCCCGCTGAGCCCCGGCCCGGCGCGCGCGCCGCGATGCCCGGCGACCCGGCGACAGGCCCGCCGCGTCGAGCGGGCCGCTCCGCCGTCACGGGGGCGGATCATCGCCGGATCACCGGCCGCGGCGGCGGTCCCGGCGCCGCGCCGACACCGATCCCGCCACCACAAGATCATATCCAAGCGATCTTGTCGTCGAACCGGCCCGGGGGCGGGCTCGTCCTCGGACCGAGGGGCGGTGGTCCGGTACGTCGCGCGGGCGGGCGTCCTCGTGGGTTCCGTGCGGGTCCGAACGTGGGGTGGGGGAGGGTGCGTGGGCGGGCGTCCCCGTGGGTTCCGTGCGGGGCTGAGCGTGGGGTGGGGGAGGCCGGCGGGGCCCGGGAGGCGGCGGCGGGTAGAATTGTGGCACTCCAAGGATCGCGCTCCCCGGAAAGACGTCGCAGTAAGGGAGCGTGCCGCGCACGGTGACCGTGCCCGGTGCTGGAGGGGCGGCAGTTCTTTCCGCGTGCCCTTCTGGAGGTTGGATTCCATGAACGTAGGTCTTGGCCTGCCCATCGGCGATCCGTCGTCGCTGCTCTCCTGGGCCCGGCGCGCCGACGCCGGTCCCTTCACCACCCTCGGCCTGCTCGACCGCCTCGTCTACGCGAACCCCGAGCCCCTGGTCACGCTGGCGGCCATCGCGGGGGCCACCTCGCGGATCCGCGTACAGACCGAGGTGCTGCTCGGTCCCCTTCGCGAGTCGGCGCTGCTCGCCAAGCAGGCCGCGACCCTGGATCTCATGTCCGGCGGCCGGTTCACCCTCGGCGTCGGGATCGGGACGCGCCAGGACGACTATCTCGCGGCGGGGGTCGACGTCCGGGGTCGCGGGCACCGGCTCGACCGGCAGCTGGCGACGCTGCGGCGCGTCTGGTCCGGCGGGCGCTACAGCGAGGAGGTCGGCCCGATCGGCCCGGCCCCCGTCCGCGAGGGCGGTCCGGAGATCCTGATCGGCGCCTTCGCGCCCGCGGCCCTGGAGCGCGTCGCCCGCTGGGGGGACGGCTACCTGTGCGCCGCGCCCGCCGGCATGGCCGGCCAGCTCATGCGCGACGTCGAGAGGTGCTGGACCCAGGAGGGACGGCCCGGACGGCCTCGCATCGTCGCGCAGGCCAACGTCGCCCTCGGCCCCGAGGACACCGTCCGGGACGCCACGGAGGAGATCACCTCCTACTACGGCTTCCTGGGCGACACCACCCGGGTCGTCGAGAACATGCTCACCACGCCGGAGCGGATCCGCGAGGCGATCACCGCGTTCACGGACCTCGGCGCCGACGAGGTGATGCTCTACTGCTGGGCCCGCGACGCCGACCAGGTCGACCGTCTCGCCGACGTGGTGTCCTGACGGTCACGGCGGAGGACCCGTGAGGCGGGGCCGGGGCTCGTGGCGCGCCGGGGTGGCGCGCCACGAGCCGTGGCTCACCGGGTGAGGGTGATGGTGTCGACGTCGAACAGGAACCCGCCGCCCCCGGTGAAGGTGAGGAACAGCGGCCCCGAGGCCGGCCCGGTCAGCGGGGTGGAGACGTTCTGGAAGGTCTCCCAGCCCCCGGTGTTCGGTACGGAGACCGAGCCGAGGACGGTCCCGGTGGCCGATCCCGAGCGGACCTGGATGGTGCCGCCCGACCCGGCGGAGGAGATGCGGGCGCCGAAGGCGGTGGCGCCCGCCGTGCTGATCGAGGAGTAGCCGACCCAGTCGCCGTTCTCGATGAACCCGGCCGTCCTGCCGCCGCTGGCCGGGCCGTGGTCGGCGATCTGCACGCCCGAGTTGGAGGTGTAGGACTCCGCCTCGGCCGTGGTCTGGATCGGGCCGGTGCCGCCCAGCTCCTTGATCCGGACGTTGCGGAAGGAGACGTCGTCGCCCGTGCCGTGGTTCTGGATGCCGATGTGCCCCTCGCGGATGCTGCGGGCCGGGTCGGTGTTGGTGAAGTCGTTGATCCTGACGCCGTTGAGGAAGACCTGGAGCCGCTCGCCCTGGACGAGGAGCTCGTAGGTGTTCCACGCGCCCGGCGGGTTCAGGGCCGCGTCGCGGGCCGCGACGTCGGCGGCCTTGATCGCGTAGATGGACCCGGTGGTGCGGTCGACCGCGTCGGTGGCGTCGATCTGGACCTCGTACCCCTTGGAGGTGTTCGTGGGGTCGGAGGCCGACATGCCCACGAAGACGCCCGAGTTGTCGTCCCCGGCTACCTGCCAGTCCAGCTTCAGCGAGTAGGAGAAGTACTTCTTCGCCGAGTACCACAGCACGCCCATGCCCCCGGTGGAGGTGAGGGTGGCGTCGGTGTTGGTGAAACCGCCGGGGCCGCTCTGCGTCCAGCCGGTGGTCGAGCCGTTGTACAGGCTCGTGTAGCCGGTCTCCGGGCGGCAGTCGGCCTTGGCCGTCCCGGCCGCGTACCGGATGCCGCCGAGCAGCAGCGACCGGAAGCCCGCCTCGGTGTACGAGCTCGCCGTGTGCCCGAGCCCGGTGTAGAACGAGCGCCCGGACGCGATCGGACGGCACCAGGTGATCGGGTGGTCGCCCATGTCGCCGCCGCTGTAGCTGCCCTCGTCCAGGTTCTGCAGCACTCGCGCGCTGTTGCGAGGGTTGGTGCGGTAGTTGTACCACTCGTCGCTTCTCGACCAGGTCGCCCCCAGGTGGGCGGTGGCCGCGTGCGCGCGGTCCTCGGTCCGGACCGTCGCCTGCTGGATGGCCGGGTGCCCCTTGAACCAGGCGCCCGCCAGGTTGCCGTAGTACGGCCAGTCGTACTCGGTGTCGGCGGCGGCGTGGATGCCGACGTAACCGCCGCCCCCGTTGACGTAGGACTCGAAGGCGCTCTGCTGGGTGCCGTTGAGCACGTCACCGGTGGTGCTGAGGAACACCACCGCCTTGAAGCGCGCCAGGTTGGACGTGGTGAAGGCTCCCGCGTCCTCGGTGGCCGTGACGGTGAAGTTGTTGGAGGATCCCAGGTCGCGGATCGCCTGGAGGCCCGCGGGGATCGAGTCGTGACGGAAGCCGGCCGTCTTGGAGAAGACCAGCACCTGGTAGGCGGGGTCGGCGGCCTGGGCCGCGGTGGGAACGAGCATGGCCGCGCCGACCATCGTGGCCACGGCGGTCGCCAGGCCACGCCGGACGAGCCGCCGGTTCCAGAGTCGAGAACGTTGTGACATGGAGGTCCTTTCCTGACCTGGGGGGTAAGTCAGGCAAGGCGCGCGCCGCCGCGCTGGTTGCCGTGGTGCTCGCTGCTTTATTTGTCGCGAAGAGCAATTAACCGGTGCGTAACACGTGTATACCGTGCCACGTACCCCGATGGAAGGTGAGAAATCGGCCACCGGCGAGGATGACGCGTCGCGGGCCGGGCGCGTCGGCCGGGGAAGCGAAGGGCGGCGCGTTCGCCGGGGGGAGGTCAGGTGACGGGGACGATCCTCGCCTCGACGAGGCGGCCCTCCTCGACGCGCAGCGTGCCCAGGGTGCCGTGGGGCTGGCGGCGGCGGTCGGTGGGCGACCCGGGGTTGAAGATGCGAAACCCGTCGTCCTCGTGGTCCAGCGGTATGTGGGAGTGCCCGAACACCACCAGGTCGGCCCCGGGGAAACGGCGCCGCATCCGGGCGAGCCGCCCCTGGGCCGCGCCGCTGTCGTGGATCATCGCCACCCGCAGCCCGCCGAGATCCAGCTCCAGCGTCTCGGGGGCCACCACGTCCGGCCCGTCGTTGTTGCCCTTGACCGCGCGCACCGGGGCGTAGGCGGCGAGCTCGTCCAGGACCCCGGCGACGCAGACGTCACCCGCGTGCAGGATCAGGTCCGCGCCCCGCAGGTGCCCGGCCACGGCCGGCGGACACGACTTCCACCGCCGGGGCGCGTGGGTGTCGGACAGCACCACCACGTTCATACCCTCATGCTCCCACCGCCACGGCGGGAAGGCCCCTCCGCTCTCGGGAGAGGTTCTTTCCCGAGAGCGTCCGGGGCGCGTGTTCCGGCTTAGATCGCGCGGGCGACGGCGATCGTCGACCCGCTCCGCTGGCCCGCCTCGTAGAACATGTACTCCACGCCGCCGTCGGTGCCGAAGGAGGGCGCCGCGCTGCGGCGGTTGTCGGGGGCGCCGGTCAGGGGCCGGTGGAAGACGCCGAGGTGGACCTCCCGGTCGAAGGCGTTGCCGACCTCGGTGAGGAACATGTTCCCGCTGTTGCCGTGGTAGACGACGTACGCGGTGCCGTTGCGCTTGAGCAGGTGGGGCCCGGACAGGTCGCTCTGCCCGTCGGGGCCGGGCGAGACCAGCGGGGTCGGGTCGAACTGCCAGCCCTCGCCGTTGGAGGACCAGCCCCAGAAGATCTTGCGGGAGCCGCCGGTGACGCCCATGAAGACCATGACGTATTTGTTGCCCAGCCCCGGGACCGCGTGCTCGAAGACCCGGGCGTAGGAGGTCTCCGTCGACCCGGGGATCGCCGCGGTGGTCAGCACCGTGCCGTGGTAGGTGAAGCGCACGCCGTCGGTCGACCAGGCCATCCGGGTGGTGTTGTTCTCGCCGTGGAAGTACATGCGGAACCGCCGGTCGGCGGCGTTCCAGATGATGTGCGGCGACGAGACGTGGCTGACCGAGTAGTGCGGTGACCAGGTGTTGGGGATGATCGGGTTGTTCGGGTACTCGGTGAACGGGCCGCCGAGCGAGTCGCCGTAGGCCAGGCAGATGCCGCCCGGCCGGTCGTGCGGGGCGTAGTAGAGGTAGTAGCGCCCCAGCGGGCTCGCGATCTTGTCGTACATGCCCCGGACGCAGGGGAAGATCAGCTCGTTGGTCGGGTTGTAGCGCAGGCTCGCCTTGTCGAACGGCGTGCCGATGTACCGGTACGAAGGAAACCCGGCGGGTCCCAGTGCGGCGGCTCCCGTGATCGCCGCCGTGGCCGTGCCGGGGAGGGCGAGCCCGAGGCCGCCGGCCACGCCGGCGCCGACCGCCGCGCGCAGGAGTCCGCGGCGGTCCATGAGGGGTTCAGACATTGACTGTCCCTTCGCGACAACTTTCACCGTGAGTGATGGTGAGGACGTCTCTCTGATCGCAAAGGTTCGGTCAGCCGCGCCCGTCCGTCAAGGTGCTAATACGGATTATCACCGGCTTGATTTCCATTTCATGATCCTGGCCCGCACCCCTTGACAGGATCCGGTGGCGGATTGCAGGATGACGTCCCAACCTCGCTAATGCGCATTATCACCAGATGGGACGCTACGGATCGTGACCTCCCCCGGCCGCCGACTCACCCAGCAGGACATCGCCCGCATCGCGGGGGTGAGCCAGACGACGGTGTCGCTCGTCCTCAACAACCGGACCGACGCCGAGGTGCGCATCGCCCCCGAGACGCGCGAGCGGGTGCTGAGGGTGATCAGGGAGACCGGATACGTCGCCGACCCCGTCGCCCGGCGGCTCGCCGAGCGGCGCAACCGCATCCTGGGTGTCTTCACCTACGAGGCGGTCTTCCCGACCGCGAGCGCCGACTTCTACCACCCCTTCCTGCTCGGCATCGAGGAGTGCGCCGAGGAGATGGGCTGGGACCTGCTGCTGTTCACCAGCGCCAAGGCCGCGGGGGAGCGGCGCCGGATCTTCAACGAGGACAGCCGGGTGCGGCTGGCCGACGGCTGCGTGCTGCTCGGGCGCGCCGTCGACCGCGACGACCTGGCCCGGCTGCTGGCGGAGGGCATCCCCTTCGTCTCCATCGGCCGCCGCGACGACGCGGGGGGCCCGGTGCCGTACGTGGGCGCCGACTACTCGCCCGCGGTGCGTGCCCTGGTCGACCGGGCGGCGGGGCTCGGCCACCGGAGGCTGGCCTACGTCGGCACCGGGGCGGGCGCCGAGTCGCCGGCCGACCGCATGCGCGGCTTCCGTGAGGCGGTGGCCGCCGTCGGGGCCGAGGGGTCGCACGTGCCGGTGACCGGCAGGACCCCCGAGGAGATCCTGGGGGAGCTGACGGGCACCGGGGTGACGGCGGCCTTCGTCGAGGAGCCCGCCGACGCCGTGGCGATCGTGCACGCGGCGGGCGAGCGGGGCCTGTCGGTCCCCGGCGACCTGTCGATCCTCGCGCTGGGCGCCCCGACCAGGCCCGTCCGGGTCGACGTCGACCTCACCGGGTTCCGCATCCCCCGGCAGGAGATGGGCCGCAGGGCCGTCGAGCTGCTGGCGGAACTGCTGGAGAGCGGAGGGGGGACGCCGCAGGAGCTGCTGGCCTGCGAGCTGGTCGAGGGATCCACGCTCGCCCCGGCCCGCGACTGATCGAGCGACGAGACCACCAAGAGCGGCGAGAGCGCCGGGAACGGCGAGAAGGCAGTGAGAACGACGATGATGGGAGAGACCCCCGACGTGGTGGAGATATCGGCGGACGCGGTGGTCGTCGGCGGCGGGCTGGGCGGCGTCGCCGCCGCCCTGGCGCTGCTGCGGGCCGGGCGCACCGTGATCCTGACCGAGGAGTACGACTGGCTCGGCGGGCAACTGACCAGCCAGGCCGTGCCGCCCGACGAGCACTCCTGGGTGGAGCGGTTCGGCGTCACGGCCTCCTACCGGGCGCTGCGCGAGGGCATCCGCGGCTACTACCGCGACCACTACCCGCTGACCGCGCGGTCGCGGGCCTGGCGGGAGCTGAACCCGGGCGCCGGGCACGTGAGCCGCCTGTGCCACGAGCCGCGTGTCGCGGTCGCGGTGATCGAGGCCATGCTCGCGCCCTATCGGGGTTCGGGGCGGCTGCGCGTGCTGCAGCCGTACCGACCGGTCGGCGCGGAGGTCGACGGCGACCGGGTGCGGGCCGTGCGCCTGGAGCACCGGGACGGGGGCGGGGAGGTCACGGCCGTCGCGCCGTACGTGCTGGACGCCACCGAGACGGGCGAGCTGCTGCCGCTGACCGGCACCGAGTACGTGACGGGGTTCGAGTCGCAGGGCGACACCGGCGAGCCGAGCGCGCCCGCCGAGGCCCAGCCGATGAACATGCAGGCCGTCTCGGTGTGCTTCGCGATCGACCACGTCGACGGCGACCACACCATCGACAGACCCGCCGCCTACGAGTTCTGGAGGAGCTACCAGCCCGACTTCTGGGGCGACCGGCTGCTGTCCTGGCGCTGCCCGCACCCCAGGACGCTGGAGATCGTGGAACGCTCCTTCACCCCCAACCCCGACGACGACCCGCTGCTGGTGGAGGCCGACCAGCGGCTCAACCCCGGCGACGCGAACCTGTGGACGTTCCGCAGGATCGCCGCGCGCCGCAACTTCGCCGACGGCGCCTACGACAGCGACATCACGCTGGTCAACTGGCCGATGATCGACTACCTGGAGGGCCCGGTCATCGACGTGCCGGACGCCGCCGCGCACGTGGCCGCCGCCCGGGAGCTGTCGCGCTCGGTGCTGTACTGGATGCAGACCGAGGCGCCGCGCGCCGACGGCGGGACCGGTTTCCCCGGCCTGCGCCTGCGCGGCGACGTCACCGGCGGCGGCGAGGGCGGGCTGGCCCAGGCCCCCTACATCCGCGAGTCGCGCCGCGTCCGCGCCCTGTACACCGTGGCCGAGCAGGACCTGTCGCTCGCGGTGCGCGGCGACAAGGGCGCGGTGAGCTACGCCGACTCCGTCGGGGTGGGGATGTACCGCATCGACCTGCACCCCTCCACGGGGGGCGACAACTACATCGACGTGGCGAGCTCGCCGTTCGAGATCCCTCTCGGCGCGCTCGTACCGCAGCGGATGACCAACCTGCTGCCCGCGTCCAAGAACATCGGCACCACCCACATCACCAACGGGGCCTACCGGCTGCACCCGGTGGAGTGGAACGTCGGCGAGGCCGCGGGCGCCCTCGCCGCCTTCTGCCTGGACAACGCCACCACCCCGCACGCCGTACGCGAGGACGAGGGCCTGCTCGCCGACTTCCAGCGGCGGCTGACCCGCGACGGCGTCGAGCTGCGCTGGCCGCAGGTGGCCGGTTACTGACCGGCCACCGGCCGCGCGAGCGGCACCGACCGGACGGGCGACCGGTCACCCACCACGACCGCCGGGGGATTCCCAGCAAGGAGATCGGACCATGAGACCATTCGGAAAGCCCGCGGCCGTCGCGCTGGCGGCGCTGCTCACCCTGACGGCGTGCGGCGGGGGAGGCGAGGCTCCCGCCGCGCAGGGCCCGCAGCCGCTGCGCATGACGATCTGGACCTCCAACGAGGCCCACCTGAAGCTGTTCGACGAGATCGCCGCCGAGTACAGGAAGACCCATCCCGAGGTCGGCGAGATCAAGTTCGACCCCATCCCCTTCGAGAGCTACACCACCACCCTGACCACCCAGATCGCCGGAGGCAACGCCCCCGACCTGGCCTGGATCCTGGAGAGCTCCGCGCCCGACTTCGTCTCCTCCGGCGCGCTCGCGCCGCTCGACGAGACGCTGGGCAAGGCCCAGGGGTACGAGTTCGACGACCTCACCCCCTCGGCCGTCAAGCTCTGGCAGGCCGAGGGCAAGCTGTACGCCTACCCGTTCTCCACCTCGCCGTTCGGGGTGTTCGTCAACACCGACCTGCTCAAGAAGGCGGGCCAGAAGACCCCCGCCGAGATGATCGAGGATGGCACCTGGACCTGGGAGAAGGTCGCCGCCCAGAACGCCGCGGTCGCGGCCGAGACCGGCAAGGCGGGCATGGTCGTCCGTGACTTCGACTACAAGGGCTGGGACAACCTCGCCACGGTGTGGGGCGGCTGGGGCGCGCGGGCCTGGAGCGAGGACGGGAAGACCTGCGGGTTCGACAGCCCCGAGATGGTCGAGGCGATGACGTTCCTGCACAAGTCGATCTTCACGGACAAGGCCTTCCCCGGCCCCGGCACCACGGCCGACTTCTTCGCGGGCGACTCGGCGATGACCATCACCCAGATCTCCCGCGCCTCGCTCCTGCAGGACGCGAAGTTCGGCTGGGACCTGGTCCCGCTGCCCGCCGGGCCCAAGGGCGAGTACTCGGTGATCGGCCAGGCGGGCCTGGGCGTCTTCAAGAAGTCCGCCAACGCCGCGGCGGCCACCGACTTCCTCGCCTTCTTCACCAACCCCGCCAACTCGGCCAGGCTCGCCGCCTACTTCCCGCCGCCCCGGGCCTCCCAGCTCACCGCGGACACCATGGCGAAGAGCAACCCGCTGCTCAAGCCCGACCAGCTGCAGAAGGTCGTGATCGGCGGCATCGAGAAGGGCGTCGTGAAGCCCAACCACACCGGCCAGGCTGAGCTGTCGCAGACCGTGCGGGCCGCGCTCGACCCGCTCTGGCAGCCCGGCGCCGACGTCAGGGCCGTGCTGGGCGGCGTGTGCGCCAAGATCCAGCCGATGCTGGGCGCGTGACGTGGCCGCGTCACACCCCGGATCCGCGGTGACCGGCCGGGCCGACGCCCGGCCGGCCCCCGGCGGGCGGGCCGCGGAGGGCGGTGATCGGATCGTGGACAGCGGTGATCGGGCCGCGGGGAGCACGGGGGGCGCCGGGGACGGCGGTCCGGTTCGCCGGGTCTCCCGGAACGGCGGGGGCCGGGCGTTCTGGACCGTGCGCCGCCGCGACAACCTGGTCGGATACCTGCTCGTCGCCCCTCAGCTCCTCGGCAGCCTGCTGTTCGTGCTCCTGCCGCTCGGGCTCGTCCTGTGGTACAGCCTCCACGAGTGGAACGTGCTGGCCGGGACCTTCGAGTTCGTCGGCGGGGAGAACTACGACAAGCTGCTCGCCGACGCCAACCTGCGCGAGGTGCTGGGCGGGACCGCCCTGTTCTCCGTCGGCCTGGTCGTGCTCAACCTCGGCCTCGCCCTGGTCCTGGCGATCCTGCTCAACCAGCGGCTGCGCGGGACCACCTTCTTCCGTACGGTGTTCTTCTCGCCCGTGGTGGTCTCGCTGGTCGCCTGGACGATCGTGTGGCAGTTCCTGCTGCAGGACGACGGCGGTCTCAACGGCCTGCTCGCCGCCGCCGGGGTCGACGGCCCCAACTGGCTGCGCGGCGAGGGCACGGCGATGCTCTCGGTGATCGTCGTCCAGGTCCTCAAGAACGTCGGCCTCAACATGGTGCTGTTCCTGGCCGCCCTCCAGGGGGTGCCCGCCCAGCTCTACGAGGCCGCCGAGCTGGACGGCGCCGGGGCGTGGACCCGCTTCCTGCGGATCACCGTCCCCCTGATCAGCCCGACCATCCTGCTCACCTCGATCATCACCGTGGTGGGGTCGCTGCAGGTGTTCGCGCAGATCGCGGTGCTCACCCAGGGCGGGCCCGGCATGTCGACGACCGTTCTCGTCTACTACCTGTACCAGCAGGCTTTCCAGTTCCATCACTTCGGGTACGGCGCGACGCTGTCGGTCCTGCTGTTCGCGATCGTGGCGCTGCTCACCGTCGTGCAGTGGCGGATGCGCAGAAGGTGGGTCTTCAATGAAACGTGAGATACCGGTACGGCTGAAGACGCTCCTGTACGGCCTGCTGTGCGTGTTGTGCGTGCCGTTCGTCTTCCCGACCTGGTGGATGGTGACCTCGTCCCTCAAGCCGGTCAGTGAGATCTTCGCCTTCCCGCCGAGGCTGCTGCCCGCCGACTGGGACTTCTCGGCCTACGGGCAGGTCTTCGAGCTGCAGCCCTTCGCGGGCCAGTACTTCAACAGCCTCTACATCGCCCTGATCGTCACGGCTGGCACGATGGCGGTGGCCGCCATGGCCGGGTACGCCTTCGCGCGCATCCGCTTCCCCGGCCAGAACGTGCTCTTCGTCGTCGTGCTGCTCGGGTTGCTCATCCCGAGCGAGGTCACGATCGTCCCGCTGTTCCAGATGTTCCACGGGCTCGGGCTGACCGACACCCACTGGCCGCTGATCCTGGTGCCGATCCTCGGCGCGCCCGGCGTGCTGGCCACCTTCATCATGAGGCAGTTCTTCATCAGCCTGCCCGGCGAGCTGGAGGAGGCCGCCCGGGTGGACGGGCTCGGCCGGTTCGGCACCTTCTACCGGGTCGCGCTGCCGCTGGCCCGCCCCGCGCTCGGCGCCGTCGCGATCTTCACGTTCCTGCACAGCTGGAACCTCTACCTCGAACCCATCGTGTACCTCTCCTCGCCGGAGAGATTCACCCTCCCGCAGGCGCTGACCCAGTTCGTCGACGCCTACGGCGGGCCGATGTGGAACGTCCAGCTCGCCGCCGCCTCGATGACGGCCCTGCCGGTGCTGGTGGTGTTCGTGCTCGCGCAACGGCAGTTCATCGAGGGCCTGGCCCACACCGGCCTGAAGGGCTGAGAATCCCCCGGCCGCGCTCACCCGCCGATCGCGTCGAGCTCCTTGAGGGCGTCGGCGGGCAGCTCGACACCGGCTCCCGCGACGTTCTCGCGGAGATGGGCCACCGACGACGTACCGGGAATGAGGAGGATGGTGGGCGAGCGGCGCAGCAGCCAGGCGAGGGCGACCTGGAAGGGCGTCGCGCCGAGGCGGGTGGCGACGCCGTCCAGGACGCCGGACTGCAGGGGGCTGAACCCGCCGAGGGGGAAGAAGGGCGTGTAGGCGATGCCCTCGCGGGCGCAGTGGTCGACGAGCTCGTCGTCGGCGCGGTGGGCCAGGTTGTAGAAGTTCTGCACCGTCACGACCGGGGCGATCGACCGCGCCTCGGCGAGCTGCTCCGGCGACACGCCGCTGACGCCGAGGTGCCGGACGAGGCCCTGCTCCCGCAGCTCCGCGAGCACGGTGAACGGTTCGGCGATCGAGCCGGGGACGGGGTCCGTCATCCCGCCGACCCGGAGGTTGACGACGTCGAGCGCGTCGAGCCCGAGGCGTTCGAGGTTCTCGTGGACGGCGGTGACCAGCTCCTCGCGCGACAGGGCCGGCGGCCAGGACTTGTCGGGGGCGCGCCGCGCCCCGACCTTGGTGACGATCCGCAGGTCGTCCGGGTAGGGGTGCAGGGCCTCGCGGATGATCTCGTTGACGACGTACGGGCCGTAGTAGTCGCTGGTGTCGATGTGGGTGATCCCCAGCTCGACCGCCTCCCTCAGCACCGCGATCGCCTCCTCACGGTCTCGCGGAGGTCCCCAGACACCGGGGCCCGCGAGCTGCATGGCCCCGTAGCCCACCCGGCTGAGGGTGAGGTCTTCGGCGAGTTCCAGGCTTCCACCGGGTAGTGGCGTCGGCATTGTCGGTCCTCTCATCGGTTTTTCGTGATCTCGGTGGTTCCCGTGACGCGGGGCCGGACGCCCGCCGGAGTCCCGGAGCCTCTCGCGACACGCGGTCGTACGGGCCGGAACCGGGCCGGCGGGCGGGGACACCCGGCCATCCCGAAGTGTCCACCGGCCGCCCGGGGCCAGGAAGTGTCCTGGTCATCCTGGGAGTGTCAGGGCCAGGCTGGTCGATAGCCGCCTTGCCGCCGTCGGAACATGGGCGGGGCGGGCCCGGGGAAGATCGCCGGACCGGGTCAGGCCCGGGTGAGCGCCTGACCTGGTCAGGCCCGGGGGTCCACGTGGATCTTGGGGCCGGGGCCTGCCCCCGCCGGGCGGGAGCCGGAGAGGATCTCGCCCACCTCGTCGAGCCCGACGACGGCCGCCACCAGCGGCCGGGGGTCCACCGCGCCCGAGGCGTAGTGCTCGATCGCCCCCGCCAGGCCGGGCGAGGCGCTCAGGATGCCGACGGCCGTGACGTCCTTGAGCACCAGAGTGCGGGTGTCGACGGCGCTGGGTGTCGACGACAGGCCGATGTAGACCACCCGCTTGCCCGGCTCCACCAGGTCGGCGGCGAAGGAGGGCAGGCCGGGGGAGGTGGAGGCGTCGATGACGGCGTCGAACGGGAGATCGGGAAGCCTGTCCGAGGTCCAGGCCCCGTGCACCCCGAGGGTGCGGGCGAACTCCAGCGACGGCTCCGACAGGCCCAGGACGTGGACCTCCGCCCCGTGGGCGAGGGCGAACCGGGCGGCGAGCAGGCCGATCGTCCCCGGACCCATCACCAGGAGCCGGTCACCGGGGACGAGGGCCGCGGCCTCCACGGCCCGCAGCGCGTTGCCGCCCGGCTCGATCATGGCCCCGGCCACCGCGTCGACCGTGTCCGGCAGGACGTGCAGCGCCGTGACCGGCACGGGAAGTCTCTCGGCCAGGGCGCCGGGCCACCCGCCCCGGATGCCGATCTCGAAGCGGTCCTCGCACACGTGCTGCAGCCCGCCCAGGCAGCGGCGGCACCTGCCGCAGCCGAGCATGGTGTCGCCGGTGACGCGGGTGCCGATCCAGCCGCCGTCGACGCCCTCGCCGACGGCCGAGACCGTCCCGCACCACTCGTGACCGAGCCGCATGGGGTAGCGGGCGTTGTCCGCCTCCTCCAGGTAGGCCATCTCGCCGCTGAAGAACTCCATGTCGGTGCCGCACACCCCGGCCCGCTCCACGTCGACCACGACCTGTCCGGGGGCGGGAACCGGCGGCTCGACGTCCAGCACGGCGAAGCGGCGGGGCCCGGTCACGACGAACGCTCTCACGGGTGGGACCTTCCAGACGGCGCCGCCGGGCGAGGCCGGGGGGTACAAGAATCGGGGTCCGTAGACTACCGTTCGGCAAATGGGGCTGAGAACGTGACGGCGGACAGGCGTAGCTCGCAGTGGTACGGGGGAACCGACCGCAACGCCTACATCCACCGGGCCTGGATGCGGCGCGGGCTGCCCTCGCACGCCTTCGACGGCCGCCCGCACATCGCGATCGCCAACACCGCCTCCGACCTCACCCCCTGCAACACCCACCTCGACGAGGTGGCCGAGAGTGTCAAGAGGGGCGTCTGGGAAGCAGGTGGCGTCCCGATGAACCTGCCGGTCGTCTCCCTGGGCGAGACGCTGGTCAGGCCCACCGCGATGCTGTGGCGCAACATGGCCGCGATGGCGACCGAGGAGATGCTGCGGGCCAACCCGATCGACGGCGTGGTGCTGCTGGGCGGCTGCGACAAGACGATCCCGTCCCTGCTGATGGCCGCGGCCTCGGTCGACCTGCCCGCCGTGGTGGTCCCCGGCGGGCCCATGCTCACCGGCACCTTCCGCGGCGTGCAGCTGGGCTGCGGCACGGACGTGTGGCGGCTCAGCGAGGAGGTCCGCGCGGGCACCCTGAGCGAGCAGGCGTTCCTGCGCTCGGAGTCGTCGATGATCCGCAGCAGGGGCCACTGCAACACCATGGGCACCGCCTCCACCATGGCCTGCGTCGCCGAGGCGCTCGGCACCACCATCCCCGGCATGGCGGGCACGCCCGCCCCCGACAGCCGCCTGCTGGAGGGCGCTCACGAGACCGGGCGGCTCGCCGTCGAGCTCGTCGAGCGGGACCTGCGCCCCAGCACCCTGCTGACCAGGGGCTCCTTCCTCAACGCGATCGTGGCGCTGGCCGCCGTCGGCGGGTCCACCAACGCGGTGGTGCACCTGCTGGCCATCGCGGGCCGCCTCGGCGTCGAGCTCTCCCTCGACGACTTCGACCGTACCGGCGCCGGGGTGCCGCTCCTGGTCGACCTGCAGCCGGCGGGCCGCCACCTGATGGAGGACCTCCACCGCGCGGGCGGCCTGCTGGCCGTGCTGCGCGAGGTGCGCGACCTGCTGGACCCGGACGCGCTGACGGTGACCGGCAGGCCGCTGACCGACCACCTGGACGAGGCGCGGATCTGGGACGAGACCGTCATCCGCCCCCGCGACCAGCCGCTGCAGGAGGCCGCGGGCATCGCGGTCCTGTACGGCGACCTGGCCCCCTCCGGGGCCGTGATCAAGCCCGCCGCGGCCTCGCCCGACCTGATGCGCCACCGGGGCCGGGCCCTGGTCTTCGACAGCGTCGAGGACATGCACGCGCGGATCGACGATCCCGGCCTCGACGTGGACGCCTCCTCGGTGCTCGTGCTGCGCGGGTGCGGCCCCAAGGGCTACCCGGGGATGCCCGAGGTCGCCAACATGCCCATGCCGGCCAAGCTCCTGGAGCGCGGGGTGCGCGACATGGTGCGGATCTGCGACGGCCGGATGAGCGGCACGGCGTACGGCACGGTGGTCCTGCACGTGGCGCCCGAGGCCGCGGCGGGCGGCCCGCTCGGCCTGGTGCGGACCGGCGACCCGATCGTCCTGGACGTCGAGGCCAGGCGCCTGGACCTCGACATCCCGCCGGAGGACCTGGCCGCGCGCCTTCCCTCGGAGGCCATGCGGGCGGCCTTCGCCGCGCCGTCACGGGGCTGGGAACGCCTCTACGTCGACCATGTGATGCAGGCCCACCGGGGTGCCGACCTCGACTTCCTCGTCGGCTCCAGCGGCGACGGGGTCGCCCGCGAGTCCCACTGAAACGGCTGGGGGCGCCGACGCCGCGTGACGGGCCGGACGGGCCCCGGGCCCGGTGCCCGGCTCGGGCTCCGCGCCGTTCCGGAACCCGTCGATGCCGATCAGCCGCCGGTAGCGGGAGTAGGCGATCTCGTACGGCTCCCGTCGCGCGCTGGGTGAGAACGGCCGGGGCCTGAACGAGCGGCGGACCACCTCGCGCAGCTCGGTGAGGGAGCCGAGGCGGCCGTCGGCCATCGCCTGGACCAGCAGGTTCCCCACCGCGGTCGCCTCCACGGGGCCCGCGAGCACCGGCCGCCCGGCGAAGTCGGCGACGAGCCCGCAGAGCGTGTCGCTGGCGGCCCCGCCCCCCACGAGGTGCACCGCCTCCACCCGCCGGTCGCTGAGGAACTCGGCCTGTTCCAGGGCCCACCGGTAGGAGCACGCGAGGCTCTCCAGGACGCAGCGCACCGTTCGCCCGCGATCGGCGGGCGGCACCTGGCCGGTCGAGCGGCAGTAGGCCGCGATCCTGGCGGGCACGTCGCCCGGTTCGAGGAACCACGGGTGGCCGGGGTCGATCAGCGGGCCGAACGCGGGCGCCGCGGCGGCCTCGGCGACCAGGTCCGCGTACGAGGCGCGCACCCCCCAGGCCCTGCGGCACTCCTGGAGCAGCAGCAGGCCGTTGAGGGCACGGGTGAAACGCACGGTCCCCATGACGCCGCCCTCGTTGGTGAAGCCCGCCAGCCTGGCCGCCCGGCTCGTGACCGGCGCGTCGAGCTCCAGCCCCGCCAGCGAGCGGGGGCCGCAGGAGATGTGGCCGACCGAGCCGGAGGAGACGGGGAGCGCGGCGGCGGCGGAGGCGGCGTCGTGCCCGGCCACCGCGACGACCAGGGGCGGCGCGCCGGGGCCCTTCCCGTTCCTGCTCCTGCGGCCGTTCCCGCCGGTCTCGCCGTCCCCGCCGTCCTCGCCGCTCCCGCCGCGCAGCGGGCCGGCGACCGTGCCGGGCTCGGTGAGCCGGTGGGCGAACAGGTGGCGGGGCAGGCCCAGGCGGGTGACGAGGCTGTCCGCCCACCGGCCGGTCCTGGCGTCCAGCAGCTGGCTGGTGCTCGCGACCGTCCGCTCGGCGAGCATCTCGCCGCTCAGCCAGAGCGTGAACAGGTCCGGGATCATCGCCAGGTGGTCGGCCGCGTCCAGGAGCGGGGACCCGGCGTGCGCCAGCAGCTGGCAGGCGGTGGTGCCGGGGCCGGGACGGACGCCGGTGAGCTCGTACTGGTCCTGCCAGGAGACGAGCCCCGCCAGGCCGGAGGTGTAGGGGTCGAGGTGGTGGCGGGGGTTGGCCAGCAGCCGCCCGGCCCGGTCGAGGAGCGCGAAGTCGCCGCCCCAGGCGGTCACGCCCACGCTGGTGAGACGTCCCCGGGAGGCGGCCAGCGCGATGCCCCCGCGGGCCTGGGTGAGCAGCCCCAGCACGTCCCAGTACAGGCCGTCGAGAACGCGGACGGGCCGGTTGGCGAAGCGGTGCACCTCCCGCACCGCGAGCCGCTCACCATCGAATTCGCCGGTCAACACCCGGCCGCTCTCAGGTCCGAGATCCACGGCCACGTAGACGGGCACGGTCCAAGGGTAACCAGAAACTCTTTCCTGACATGAGGGATATATCAGAAATGATGGGTGAAACTTCCTGTGGTTTAGCCTTTCACTCCCGGTGTGGGCGCGGAGGCTTTCCCCTGGCTCCCCGGCGCGGGCGCGGGGGCTTTCCTCCCGTTCCCCGGGTTCGGCCACGCGGGCTTTCCCTTGGTTCCCCCGGGTCGGGCAACGTGGGATTTCCCTTGGTTCCCCCGGGTCGGGCAAGGCGGGATTTCCTTTGGTTCCTCCCGGCCTCTTCCGGTCCGGTCACCGGGACTTTCCCCCGGGTCTCTCCCGGCTCGGCCAGGCGGGCCTTTCCCGGCCTTCCCCGGCTCTTCCCCGGCCCTTTCGCGGCGGCCTCCTCGCGACGGCCGCTCCCGCTTCACCCGCGCGGGGCGTACATGATCAGAGCGACCCCCGCCAGGCACACGCCCGCGCCGATCAGGTCCCACCGGTCGGGGCGGAAGCCGTCGGCCAGCACCCCCCACAGCAGCGACCCGGCGATGAACACCCCGCCGTAGGCCGCCAGGACCCGGCCGAAGTTCGCGTCCGGCTGGAACGCGGCGACGAACCCGTACGCCCCCAGGGCGACGACCCCGGCGGCGATCCACAACAGTCCCCGCTGCTCGCGGACCCCCTGCCAGACCAGCCAGGCGCCGCCGATCTCGGCGACGGCCGCCAGCGCGAACAACAGCAGTGAACGGGCGATCGTCATGCTCGGAAAAGTATCGGAAGAACGGCGGCCCCCCGCGACCCGGTCATGTCCGGGTCGCGGGGGGCCTGATACCGGGCCACCTGGCGGTACCGCCCCCGCGGTACCGTCACGTGTCCTCCGACCTGGCCCGCTCCCGTGCGGCCAGGTGACCTCCCCTACAGCTCGCAGTTGACCTCGGTCTCACCGGTGCAGGTGTCGGAGTCCGGCCCGCCGTCGGTGGTGTCGTTGCCGCCGTTGCCGTTCAGGACGTCGTCACCGCTGCCGCCGACGAGGATGTCGCGGCCGGACCCGCCGGAGAGGCGGTCGAGGCCGGCCGAGCCGAAGATCTCGGCGAACAGGGAGGTGTTGTTGCGCACGGTGTCCTCGCCGGGCCTGACGTTGACCGTGATGGTCGAGACCCCGGAACAGGAGGCCGTGTTGGGACCCTGCTGGACGCACCCGGCGCCCGCGGTCACCGAGTGCAGGCTGGAGGTCACGTTGACCCTGCCGTTGAACGGGTTGATGTCGATGCTGTCGTTCCCGGTCGTGCCCACGACGGACATGTTCCCGAACGAGCCCACCGTGACGGTGGCCCCGGCCGCGTGGGCGGGGGACGCGAGGACGGCGGTGGTGGCCAGCCCGGCCAGCGTCAGGGTCAGGGCGGTGATGTTGCGACGCTTACGCGACATGATGGTGATCCCTCTCGGATCTGTGAACTACGGACGCCTTTATGTAAGCGACCATTCGAGGGAGCGTCTGCGTCATAGTGCGCACACGTGTGTCCCGTACGGGGCCGTGGTGCTCGGATGAATTTCCAATACGACGACAAATGTTGGCAATTTTCGCAATTCATCAGGCTGGGTGGCGGAAGGCTTTCCGGGCTCCCGGATCGCCGGGCCGAGGTGACAGGGAGCGCGGTCCCGTCGTCCCGCTGTCCTGTCGTGCTGTCCCGTCACGCGCGGGCCGCCGTCGTCCCTCGCCGACCGCGTCCGTCCGTCACGGGGCAGCGGCCGATGGACCGGCAGGCGGACAGGCGCGGGCGGACGAGGACGGGCGGGGGAACGGGCGGTGGGCGGGTCGGTCGGGTCAGTTGGGCCAGGCGGGTCGGCGATCTTCCGGCTTCCGGTCGGCGGGCTTCGGCCTTGGGCGGCGGTCTCCTCGCCCCCGGTTCCTGAGCGGTCGCGGGAGCCCGTCGCGAACGGGGAGTTCCGGGCCGTAACAGGCCCAACCAGGTGCCGAGATGGTTAAAACGTGGCAACGGATGGCGGCCCGGCCGCCGGGCCGTGGACCCGGCGGGTTTTCCCCGGGGAGCCGGGCCGCCCGAGGTGGAGGTCGTGTAACGCTAAGGAAACGGCACGTTCATGTGCCATTGACACCTGACGAAGCTTGGTTCTACTGTCCAGCTCAACCGGTTAAATCGTTTTTTCGTAGGAGTCCGACCGCCCCCCACTTCCTGAGGAAGCGCTTATGTTCACTGTTTCGCGAAGGTCCGTTCCCGCCGCGATGGTGGCCGGTCTGCTGTCGATCGCGCTCGCGGCCTGCGGTGGCGGCACCACCAAGGACTCGGCGAGTTCCGCCGCCCCGGCGGCCCCCGCGTCTTCCGCCCCGGCGAAGGCCGATCCGAACGCACCGATCAGGGAAGGGCTGAAGATCGCCTTCCTGCCGAAGCAGATCAACAACCCGTACGAGACGATCGTGGACAAGGCGGGCATCGAGGCGGCCGCGGAGTTCAAGGCCGAGGCCAAGGAGGTCGGCCCCTCCGACGCGTCCGCCTCCTCGCAGGTGTCGTACATCAACACGCTCACCCAGCAGGGGCACGACGCGATCCTGATCGCGGCCAACGACGCCAACGCGGTGTGCGGGCCGCTGCAGCAGGCGCGGGCGAAGGGGACGAAGATCGTCTCCTACGACTCCGACGCCTCCAAGGAGTGCCGCGACCTGTTCATCAACCAGGCCAACTCCGAGGAGATCGGCCGCAGCCAGGTGAAGCTGCTGTCGGACATGATCGGCGCCAAGGGCGAGATCGCGATCCTGTCGGCGACGGCGAACGCGACCAACCAGAACACCTGGATCGAGTTCATGAAGGACGAGCTCGGCAAGCCCGAGTACAAGGACATGAAGCTGGTCAAGGTCGCCTACGGCGACGACGACGACCAGAAGTCCTTCCAGGAGACCCAGGGCCTGCTGCAGGCGTACCCGGACCTGAAGGGGATCATCTCGCCGACCACGGTGGGCATCTCGGCGGCGGCGCGCTACATCTCCGGTTCCAAGTACAAGGGCGAGGTCGTCCTGACCGGGCTGGGCACCCCCAACCAGATGCGCCAGTTCATCAAGGACAAGACGGTCGAGAAGTTCGCGCTGTGGAACCCCAAGGACCTGGGCTACCTGGCCTCGTACGCGGCGGCGGCGCTGGCCTCCGGGCAGATCACCGGCGCCGAGGGCGAGGTCCTGAAGGCCGGCAAGCTCGGCGAGCGGACGATCGGCAAGGACGGGGAGATCATCCTCGGCCCGCCGTTCACCTTCGACGCCTCCAACATCGACCAGTTCGACTTCTGACGCCCCCGGCGCGGCCCGCGCACCCGCGGGCCGCGCCCAAGAAAGGCCATCTCGTGCAGCGTGTCTGCTTTCTGCTGAAGGTACGGCCGGAGCGCCTGGCGGAGTACCGCGAGCGCCACCGCGCCGTGTGGCCGGAAATGCTCGACGCCCTGAGTGCCACCGGCTGGCGCAACTACTCGCTCTTCCTGCGCGAGGACGGGCTGCTCGTCGGCTACCTGGAGACCGAGGACTTCGAGGCCGCCCGCGAGGCCATGGCCGCGACCGAGGTCAACGCCCGGTGGCAGGCCGAGATGGCGCCGTTCTTCGAGAGTCTCGACGGCCGCCCCGACGAGGGCATGGTCTCGCTCGAAGAAGTCTTCCACCTCAACTGATCGGGGACCGATTCATGATCAAGGATTCGCTGCGGGGGCAGGTCATCGAGACCCCGTCGTGGGCGTACGGCAACTCGGGCACGCGCTTCAAGGTGTTCGCGCAGCGGGGGGTGCCGAGGGACCCGTTCGAGAAGCTGGCCGACGCCGCCCAGGTGCACGCGTTCACCGGGGTCGCGCCGCAGGTGGCGCTGCACATCCCGTGGGACCGGGTCGACGACTACGCCGCGCTGGCCGCGCACGCGTCGGAGCTGGGGGTGCGGATCGGGGCGATCAACTCCAACGTCTTCCAGGACGACGACTACATGCTGGGCAGCGTGACCCACCCGGACGCGCGGGTGCGGGCCAAGGCCCTGGCGCACCTGCTCGACTGCGTGGACATCATGGACGCCACCGGTTCCGACACGCTGAAGCTGTGGTTCTCCGACGGCATCAACTACCCCGGCCAGGACGACATCCGCGCCCGCCAGGACCGGCTCGCCGAGGCGCTGGGCCGGGTGTACGAGCGGCTGGGCGAGAACCAGCGCTTCCTGCTGGAGTACAAGCTGTTCGAGCCCGCGTTCTACGCCACCGACGTGCCCGACTGGGGGACGGCGTACGCGCACTGCCTGAAGCTGGGCCCCAAGGCGCAGGTGGTGGTCGACACCGGCCACCACGCGCCGGGCACCAACATCGAGTTCATCGTGGCGTTCCTGCTGCGTGAGGGCAAGCTGGGCGGCTTCGACTTCAACTCCCGCTTCTACGCCGACGACGACCTGATGGCGGGGGCGGCCGACCCGTTCCAGCTGTTCCGCATCATGGTCGAGGTGATCGGCGGGGGCGGGTTCACCGAGGACGTGGCGTTCATGCTGGACCAGTGCCACAACATCGAGCCGAAGATCGCCGGACAGATCCGGTCGGTGATGAACGTGCAGGAGGCCACGGCCAAGGCGCTGCTGGTCGACCGCGAGGCGCTCGCCGCCGCCCAGTCGGCCGGGGACGTGCTCGGGGCCAACGCGGTCGTTATGGACGCCTACAACACCGACGTGCGGCCCCTGCTGGCCGAGGTGCGCACCGACCTGGGACTGGACCCCGACCCGATGGCGGCGTACGCCAGGTCGGGCTACTTCGAGAAGATCGCCGCCGACCGGGTCGGCGGCGCCCAGGCGGGCTGGGGCGCCTGATGCCCGCGGCGCCCGGCACCCGCGAGCTCGGCGCCCGCGCGCCAGGGCCGTGCGAGAGGAGAACGACATGACCGCCGCGCTTGACCGGGGGACCGCCCCGCGCACGAGGGTGGGACTCGTGGCCGGGGGGCTGGGAGCCTACTGGCCGCAGTTCCCCGACCTGCTGCCGCAGCTGCGGCGCTCGTCGGAGCGCGTCGCCGAGCGGATGCGGGAGCTGGGCTGCGACGTCGTCGACGTGGGGTTCGTCTCCGACGCCCAGGAGGGCGCGGTCGCGGCGGAGCGGCTGCGCGAGGCCGGTTGCGACGTCATCGTCGGCTTCCTCACCACGTACATGACCGCGACCATGCTGCTGCCGGTGGCGCAGCGCAGCGGGGCGCCGGTGCTGCTGATCAACCTGCAGCCGACCGAGTCGATGGACCACGAGAGCTTCGACACCGGCCAGTGGCTCGCCTACTGCGGCGCCTGCCCGCTGCCGGAGATGGCCAACACCTTCCTGCGGGCCGGTATCCCCTTCCGGTCGGTGTCGGGCTACCTGGAGGACGAGCGGGCCTGGGCCAGGATCGGCCGGTGGGTGCGGGCGGCCGGGGTACGCGCGGCGCTGCGCCGGGGCAGGCACGGCCTGATGGGCCACCTGTACCCGGGAATGCTGGACGTGGCCACCGACCTGACCCTGGTGCCGGTGAACCTGGGCGGGCACGTGGAGGTACTGGAGTTCGACGACCTGCGCGTACGCGTGGAGAAGGTCACCGACGCGCAGGTCAGGGAGCGCGTCGAGCTGGCGCGGGAGGTCTTCGAGCTGGACGAGTCGGTCAAGGACGACGACTTCGCCTGGGCGGCGCGGGTGTCGGTCGGCCTGGACCGGCTGGTGGACGACTTCGCCCTCGACAGCGTGGCCTACTACCACCGGGGCCTGGAGGGGGAGATCCACGAGCGGCTGGGCGCCGGGATGATCCTGGGGTCGTCCCTGCTGACCGCCCGGGGCGTCCCCACGGTGGGCGAGTACGAGCTGCGCACCTCGCTGGCCATGCTGGTCATGGACCGGCTGGGCGCGGGCGGGTCGTTCACCGAGCTGCAGGCGCTCGACTTCACGCGCGGTCACGTGGAGATGGGGCACGACGGCCCGGCCCACCTGGCGATCAGCGCGCGGCGCCCGCTGCTGCGCGGGCTGGGCGTCTACCACGGCAAGCGCGGCTGGGGCGTGTCGGTGGAGTTCGACGTGGCGCACGGCCCGGTGACCCTGCTGGGCCTGCTGCAGCGGCGCGACGGGACGTTCGCGTTCGTGGTCTCCGAGGGGACCACGGTGGAGGGGCCGCTGCTGCGGATCGGCAACACCACCTCGCGGGTGGACTTCGGGTGCGACCCGGGGGAGTGGACCGACGCGTGGAGCGCGACCGGGATCTCCCACCACTGGGCCCTGGGCACCGGCCACCGGATCGCCGACCTGCGCGCGGTCGCCGACCTGATCGGAGTCGACGTCATCGAGGTGCGGCCGTAGGACGCGGTCAGCGGGCCGCCACCCAGTCGGCCACGGTCGTGACCTCCGCCTGCTGGGGGAACACCTTCTCCGTGAGGACCCGGTGCACCTCCGGGTCGGCGTCGAGGCACCCGTCGGCCAGGACGGTGAGGCCGAAGTCCAGGTCGGCCGCCTGGCGCAGGGTGGACAGCACGACGCCGCTCGTGGCGATGCCGGTGAGGACGAGGTGGTCGATGTCACCGGCCCGCAGCACCACGTCGAGGTCGCTGCCGGAGAAGGCGCTGACGCGGCGCTTGGTGACGACGATGTCGCCGGGTTCCGGCGCCACGTCCGGATGGATCCGGGTGGCCTCGTCGTCGCTCGCCCTCGCGGCGCGCGCGAGCGGGCCGAACATCCTGTTGCGGGCGCTGACCTCCGGGTATCCGGGGCGGAACCCGACGACCACGTGGATCACCGGAAGGCCACCCGTCCGGGCGCCGCCGATCGCCTCGCGCAGGCGCGGCAGGTAGGCGGGATCGGGGTAGCGGTCGACGACGACGCGCTGGACATCCATGACGAGGAGGGCGTGCTTGGCCACCGTCATCCTTCCGTACCGCTCTGTACGGTCTCGCACCGCGGAGATAAGTCATCACTTGATTACTTGGTAACGTAACCGTGTTCCAGGGGTATGTCAACGAGTGATTACTTAACCCCGGTGTCCCGTCGTCCGAGCCGTACGGCGACGGCATGCCAGGGTTTCGTGCGGGACGACGTGCGGAGGAGGTCGCCGGTGGCGACGAGAAAGACCGGCGGGCCCGTGGGCGGCGACGCCGACCCGCCCGCCGCCGGACGTCCTGCGGGTGTGGGCCCCGCGACGCCCTCGGGAGACGTCGGCCTGCCCGCCGCCGGACATCGAGTCGGATCCCGGCCGGACGCGGGTCCCGCGACGTCTCCGGGTGACGCGACCCCGCCCACCTCCGGACGGCCCGCCGGGGGGCCCCGGCGGAGGGACGCGGCGGCGACCCGTCAGGCGCTCCTGGAGGCCGCCCACGACCGGTTCACCCGTCTCGGGTACGACCGCACGACGCTCCGGGACGTCGCCGCGGACGTCGGGGTCAACCTCGCCCTCATCAAGCGGTACTTCTCCTCGAAGGAAGGGCTGTTCAAGGCGGCGCTGGCGTCCGGACCCCGGTTCCCGGGCGGCGCCACCGGGTTCCCCGGGGACCGGGCGGCCCTCGCCGAGGCCCTCAGCCGCCAGCTGTCGGCCGACGCCTGGCCGGAGTTCGGCGAGCACCCGGTGATGATGCTGTTGCGGGTCTCCGGCGACGAGCGGGTGGACAGCCTGCGCAGGCAGGCCCTGCAGGACTTCAGCCGTCAGGTGCTCGAAGCCTCGGGCACTTCGAATACCTCGGGCACTTCGAATACCTCGGGCACTTCGAATACCTCAGGCACTTCGAATACCTCAGGAACCTCTGGCATTTCAGGCAGCTCGGATATATCAGTCAGTTCGGACGCTTCGGGCGTGCGGCCGGAGCGGGACGACGATGACGAGCGCCTGCTGAGGGCGCAACTCGTGGTCGCGCTCGGCGTGGGCGTCGCCGTCCTGCGATCGGCCGTCGGGCTGCGTCCCCTGAGCGACGCGACACCCGACGATCTGGCCGGCCCGCTTCGCGACGTCGTCGACGTCCTGCTCGCGCCCCCGCCCCCGGTCCCGCCCTCGTCCTGACCGCTTCCGGCGCCGATCAGTCCCGAGCGCGCTCCGCCGAGGGGGCGCGCAGCGGGTCGAGGCGGCGGATCAGCTCGATCGCCGCCTCGATGATCCGCTCCGCCTCCTCCTCGCTGTCGCAGGTCGCCACCTCGCGGCCCGCCTCGCCGATGACCGACGTCAGGACGGCGACCGTCAGGCGGTCGAGGGAGGTGTCGCCCGCGCCGAGCAGGACACCGTTCTGCCGTACCCACTCGCGGCCGCGCGTGCGGCGCATCAGCTCGAACCCCGGGGGCCCGCCCCCGTCCATGAACAGCCGGGCCAGGTCCCGCCGCTCCCACGACCCCTCAAGGAAGGCGCGGGCGCCCACGACGAACAGCTCCAGCGGGTCGCGGGTGCCCGACTGGCGGGCCTTCGCCACCGCGGAGGCCGCGTTCTCCTCGTGCTCGGCCTGATGCTTCTCCCACAGCGCGAGGAACAGCTCGGTCTTGCCGCCGAAGTGGTGGTAGAGGCTGCCGATGCTCAGGCCCGCCCGCTCGACGACGTCGGCCACCCCGGCGTCGGCGAAACCGTGCTCGGTGAAGACCTCCCTGGCGGCGCCGAGCATGCTCGTACGGGTCTGCGCCGTGCGGCTCCACTCCCAGGCGCCTGGCTTGCGTGTCATCCGCCCCTCCCGCTGAAAGCCTCAGGAACCCCGTCCCGCCCGATGACGTGTCGTGGTCAGGCGGGGCTGGGAGTCCCGTTGCCCCGGAACCCGCGTCCGGCCAGCACGTCGTCGAGGGAGGGGACGGCCACGGAGTCGCGCGGGCCGGGCCGCGCGAGCTGGATCAGCACGCCGTGGGCCTCCTTGGGGTGCAGGAACACCTCGCGCCACCTCGGGTCGCCCAGGTTGAGTCCGTGCAGGCGGTAGCCGCGGTCGGTGAGCAGGGAGACCGCGAGGTCGATGTCGGCCACGTGGAAGTTGAGGTGGTGCACGCCGCCCCGGCCGCGCGTCAGTTCGAAGAAGCTGTCGAAGAAGGTGGAGCCCTCGAGCGGCTCCATCAGCTCGATCTTGCTGCCACCCGGGTAGGTGAGCTGCAGGGCCCGGTAGCCGCCGAGCTGGTTGTCGCCGCCGCTGCGGAAGGTCCCGCCCAGCAGGTCGTGGTAGATCGGCAGGAGGTCCCTGATCCGCGGTGCCGCGACGGCGGTGTGGTCGAAGACGGCCCCGAGTTCCCGCAGGTCCCGGAGTTCCGGTGAGACGTCGTGCACGCAGGCTCCTCGCGGTCGGGGCCGGGAGATCGGCCAATCCTAGAATTGCATTCTAGTGGCCTCACCCGTATCGCGCCTCCCGGGCGGGGCGCCCGGTCCGCCTCCGTACGGTGACCTGACGGTGACCTGCCCACGCGGGTGGCACACCGGACGGAACGAGGCCGGCCCGGAGCGCAGGGGACGTTGAGAAGATCGCTTCCGAGGAGACAGTGACCGTTTCCCGCACGCGCGTCCGACCGCACGCGCGTCCGAGCCCTGCTCCGGTGTGAATCGTCGACGAGCCGCTCACGCTCAACCGGCTTGGGACTCAGGTCCCGCCGCGCGGACGCACCACCGAAGCGGCACCACGACGATCCGGCTTCCCCGGCACCGAGCACGCGGCACGAGATCGGCACCGGGGCGTGAGGGCTTGTACCGCGGATCCGCGGTCAGGCCGGGACGACCGTCAGACGGCCGTGCGCGACCACTGCTGGTTGGTGCCGGTGTTGCACGGATACTGCTTGAGGATCGCGCCGTCCGCGGTCGACGCCGACGGCACGTCCACGCATTTGCCGCTGTGTCGTGCCCGGAGCTGGAAGTAGCTTCCGCCGGCGACCATCTGGAACTGCTGGTTGTTGCCGGTGCCGCAGGTGTACTGGATGAGCTCGGCACCGTCGGCGGTCGAAGCGCTTGCCACGTCGAGGCACTTTCCGCTGTGGCGGCTGAAGATGCGCCAGTAGCCGCCGCCGGCGTCCTGGAACCGCCACTGCTGCCACGCGTTGCCGCCATAGGTGTACTGGCCGACGCGCGCACCGTTGTCGGTGTTCGGTTGCTGGACGTCCATGGCCTTGCCGCTGTGGCGCGCGTTGATCCTGTACGTCGGCGGAGGGGTGGAGTCGCCGACGGCGTCGCCCCAGGCGTACCGGACCCGGTTGGCGCCGTGGCCGTTGCGGGTGGACAGGTTGAGGGTGGTGCCGCTGCCGCCGAGAGCGAACATCGAGTAGTGGTCGTAGCCGAGGCCCGCGGTTATCTTGCCGCCGAGGGCGGGCCAGTAGGTGCCGCCCATCCGGTTGTCCCGCATGACCTGGGCCATGGCGCGGAGGTGACGCACGAAGTTGTCGGTGCTGTTCGGGTCGCCGTAGTCGAGGCCGGTGGCCATCGGCGCGCCGAACTCGGTCGCGACCGCGCGGGAGGCGCAGTTGCCCAGACGCGTCTGGATGTGGCTTCGGAATTCGTCGTAGGTCATCGCGCTGTAGAAGAAGGCGTAGTGGTGGAAGGACAGCAGCGTCGCGTTGAAGCGGCTGTCGTTGCAGATGTCCCGCAGGTCCTGGCTGTAGCCGGTGCCGCCGATGAGCACCCGGCCGGGCACCGCCGAGGTGTGGTAGCCGAGCCAGTTCGCCGCGACGTTGCGCCACTCGGCCGACGAGTAGCCGTGCGGCTCGTTCATCGGCTCGAAGTAGACGTTGCCGTTCGAGCCGTAGGTGTTGGTCACGGTGGACCACATCGTGTTCCAGGCGGCGATGTTCGTGATCCTGCCGCCGGAGGCGGCGCCGTCCTCCCAGTAGGCCAGGATGACCTTGAATCCACGCTCGGCGGCGGCGTCGATGGCGCCGCGGTAGGCGTTCCACCAGGTCGTGTTGGCCACGGTGTGAGTGTTGATGGGCAGCCGGACGGTGTTGACTCCCATGAGGTAGTCCATGCTGTCGTAGATCGAGTTGGCCTTGGCGCGAACCGTCGCGTTGCTGTCGGACTGGCTCAGGCCCTGCACGACGAGCGTGCCGGTGCTGAAGTTGTCACCCAGCACGGCCCAGTTCATGCCCCGGAACTGGTTGGTGTCGGCATCGGCCGGCGGTGCGGAGACGACGAGGCTTGTCACCGCGGTGAGCGCGGTCGCCACAAGGGTGACCAGTAATCGGCGTAACGGCCGCGTTCTCCGTGTGCTCCGCGATGGTCCTGACGAGTGACCGTCAGGCGCCGTGATCAGTGCCATGAGATGTCCAATCACTAGATCTGGATTCCTGGGTCGGGCCCTCCGGCTGACGGCGCCGCGGCGATGCGGACGACGCCGCCCGGCACGGCCGCCGGCTACGTGACGGCGGCGACGATCTCTTGACACGGGGACACCGCGGGCGTCCTTTCCGGGAGTCGGCGAGGAGTCGGCGAGGAGTCGGTGAGGAGACGGCGAGGGGCGACGTCACAACCGCGCACCCACGTCGAGACCTCAGGGGCGATGAGGCGCGCCGACGAACGCACGAGGAGTTGTTAGCGCTAACATTCATGCGCAAAACTTCGTCCCTGTGAGCTTGGCGATGGGGCGATTGTTTCCCGACGAAGGGCCGACGATCGGGTCACATTAACGTTTCTATTGCATTTCCGAGAAGTGTCAAGGTTCGCAGGCGGGATGTCAACATCCCGCTACGGGAAATCCATCTCCACGCGGCCGGCACCCTGCGGCGGCGGCGATGGCGTGCGGTGCCGAGTCCGGGCCGCGGACGGTCATATCGCCTGTTCAGGCGTATCCGATGCTCGGCGGTCGACGGCCCGGGTCATCACGCCGGCCTTCGGGCCACGGGCCGGAAGACCCGGCGCGGTCGATGAAAGCGGGTGTCGACCGCATTCATGCGAACGCGCACACCGGTGTGACGTCGATCCGGCCCACCGCCCTGTCGCGGCCGCGGGCCGCGCTTCGTGTATTGAGAACCGCATTGTTGGCGCGTTCCAATAATCACGCCTAATCACGCCTGATCACGCCTGATCACGCCTAATCACGCCTGATCACGCCTGATCACGCCTGATCACGCCTGATTACGCCGACACGATCGCGGCAGCGGTGCCGCCCCTGTCCTCGTACCGGCGAGTCGCGGTGCAGACCCGGTGGACGAGGGGATCCCCGTTCGCCCGTCCGGCGCGAACGAGGATCCTCCGGGTGTCTTTTCGCCCGCGGCACGGCCCGCCTCCTGGCGGAAAACGGCCATCCGATGCACCGTTTACCTCGGCCGCCACGGGTAGGCGGGGGGTCACACACATCGTGATGAGGAGAGCCCGCACATGACGAGTGAAGGACTGTGGAGCTATCGCGAGGGCGTTTACGGTCCCGACGAGACGATGAGTGTCATCGGCTTCGACGTCGAGGCCGTCGACGGCAAGGTCGGCCTGGTGGAGGAGGAGAGCAACGTGACCGACGACAGCTACGTCGTGGCCGACATCGGCTCCTGGCTCTCCGGCAAGAAGGTCGTGCTCCCGGCCAGCACGGTGGCCAGGATCGACCGGGACGAGCGCAAGATGTACATCTCGCGGACCAAGCAGGAGATCAAGGACGCCCCGGAGTACGACCCGGCGACGTACCGGCAGAGCGTCTACCGCCAGGAGCTGGGCGGCTACTACGACACCTTCTCCGCCGCCCTCTGACCGCTACGGCGACGAGGCGGCGCGGCGGCGCGGCACGGACACGACGACGGACAAGAGACAACGGCGAGAAGGTCTGCGAACAGAGAGGCGTGGGGGCGAGATGCCGACGATAGGCCTGGTGGGAACGCTGGACACCAAGGGGTGGGAGTACGCCTGGCTCCATGATCGGCTGCTCGCCCTCGACTGCGACGTCGTCCTCGTCGACGCGGGTATCGGCGAGGCGCGGGTGCCCGCGGACGTCGCCAACGACCGGGTCGCGCTGGCGGCCGGGGCCGACGTCGCGGCGCTGCGCGCGGCCGGCGACCGGGGGGCGGCCGTCACGGCGATGGGCGAGGGCGCCGCCGCCGTCCTCGCCGAGCTGTACGCCCAGGGCCGTCTCGACGGCGTGCTCGCGGTGGGCGGCAGCGGCGGGTCCTCGATCGCGGCGCGGGCCGTCAGGGACCTGCCGATCGGCCTGCCCAAGCTCATCGTCTCGACCATGGCCTCCGGCGACGTGTCCCCCTACGTGGGGACCAAGGACGTCACGCTGATGTACAGCGTCGTCGACCTCGCCGGGATCAACCGCGTCTCCGCGCGCGTCCTCGGCAACGCCGCGGCGGCGATGGCCGGCATGGTGAGCATCCCGTCCCCGGTCGTCGAGGACGGCCGCCCGCTCGTGGCCGCGTCGATGTTCGGTGCGACCACCCCGGCGGTCGACGCCGCCAGGGAGCGGCTGGACGAGCTCGGCTACGAGGTGCTGGTCTTCCACGCCACCGGGTCCGGAGGGCGGGCCCTGGAGTCGCTGGCCCAGAGCGGCCTGATCTCCGGCGTGCTCGACCTCACCACCACCGAACTCGCCGACGACCTCGTCGGCGGCGTCCTGTCGGCCGGTCCCGACCGGCTGACCGCGGCCGGAGCGCGCGGCGTGCCCCAGGTGGTCGCCCCCGGCGCGCTGGACATGGTCAACTTCGGTCCTCGCGACACCGTCCCCGAGTCCTTCGGCGACCGCCTGCTGTACGTCCACAACCCGACCGTGACCCTGATGCGCACCACGGCCGAGGAGATGGGCGAGCTCGGCCGCCGGATGGCCGCCAAGCTGGGCGCGGCCACCGGCCCGACCGTGCTGTTCGTCCCGCGCGGCGGCGTCTCCGCCCTCGACGCCGAGGGGGCGCCCTTCCACGACCCCAAGGCCGACGCGTCCTGCTTCGAGGCCCTCACCGAGGGGCTGCGAGGCTCGGCCGTCGAGGTCGAGGACCTGGACCTGCACGTCAACGACCCCGCCTTCGGCCGCGCCATGGCCGACCGGCTGCACCTGATGATCGCCGCGAGGGCCGCAGTGTGAGCGGTGTGACCCGTGAGGACGTCCTCGCCAGGTTGCGCCGTACCGTCGCCGAGGACCGGCCGATCGTCGGCGCGGGCGCCGGCACCGGGCTGTCCGCCAAGTGCGCCGAGGAGGGCGGCGTCGACCTGATCATCATCTACAACTCCGGCCGCTACCGGATGGCGGGCCGGGGCTCGCTCGCCGGGCTGCTGCCGTACGGTGACGCGAACCAGATCGTCGTGGAGATGGCAGCGGAGGTGCTCCCCGTCGTCAGGGACACCCCGGTGCTCGCCGGGGTGTGCGGCACCGACCCGTTCCGGCTGATGCCCAGGTTCCTCGACCAGCTCGCGGCGATGGGCTTCGCCGGGGTGCAGAACTTCCCGACCGTCGGCCTGTACGACGGGGTCTTCCGGCAGAACCTGGAGGAGACCGGGATGGGCTACGACCTGGAGGTCGAGATGATCAGGCTGGCGCGCGAGCGCGACCTGGTCACCGCCCCCTACGTCTTCGACCCGGACCAGGCACGGGCGATGGCCGAGGCGGGCGCCGACGTCCTCGTCCCGCACGTCGGCCTCACCACCAAGGGCGGCATCGGCGCCGGCACAGCGCTCTCCCTGGACGAGGCGGTCGAACGGGTCCAGGCGATGCGCGACGCCGCCGTGGCCGTGCGGCCCGACATCCTCGTCCTCTGCCACGGCGGCCCCATCGCCGAACCGGAGGACGCCGCCCACGTGCTGGCCCGCACCGAGGGCGTGGTCGGCTTCTTCGGCGCGTCGTCGGTCGAACGCCTGCCGACGGAACGCGCCATCACCGGCCAGGTGCGCGCCTTCAAGTCACTGACGTTCCAGCCGCGTACCCGATAAGCCGCGCGGCCCGCCGAGCCCCGATGTCCAGCGATGGACGGAGGGGCTTCGACGTGCCTGTACGCGACAAAAGGGCACGTCACCAGCGCGCTCGGTCGTGACTCCGGGAATCGAGCCGTTCGGGGTCGGGCCCCGTCTTAACGGTCTGTGAATTTCCCTAGTCCGTTCCGATTACCTTGCCCAGGTGGTGGCCGCGCACAAAGGGAACGTGACGCCAGGTGAGCGCTGACGCCGACCGACGCCGGGACTGAGGCGCGGGCCAGGGAACTTCGAACGTGAGCGGCACGGCTCGGCAGCTGACTGGAGGTCGCGTGGAACATCAGAACACCGGCGGTAAGGGCGTCACGAAGGATCCCGAACGCCCTGGCGGAGGGGCCGCGACCGTGACGCCGATCGCCGCCGACCCCACGTTCACGTCGCGCCGTCGCACCGCCGACCGTGTGTTCCAGGTGACGTTCGCCTACACGGTCGTTCTGACGATCCTGTGGCTCGCCATGCTGCTGAGCGGGGGTG
The DNA here is from genome assembly GCF_042888905.1 of Streptosporangium sp. NPDC002721. Classification (NCBI taxonomy): domain Bacteria; kingdom Bacillati; phylum Actinomycetota; class Actinomycetes; order Streptosporangiales; family Streptosporangiaceae; genus Streptosporangium; species Streptosporangium sp. NPDC002721. The sequence goes on along the minus strand of NZ_JBIAQI010000006.1, from coordinate 267,159 downwards.
GAGGCACCGGGTTCTTCAGGCGGGACCAGTACGAGGTCAACGCGGAAGTGGTGTCCCGCATCGTCTTCTCGTTCCTGTTCTTCACCGTCCTCTGGGGGTGGATCTGGTACGGCGTGAAGATCTGGCTCCTGCGTTCGTTCGTCGGCATGACGAAGGAGGACAGGCGGCTCAGCTTCACGTCCCGCATGCAGGAGCCGTACGACCTCGATTCGCTCCTCGCCCGTTACTCGGAACGCCGCATACGGATCGCCGACATGATCGGCCGGCGGGGACGCACCGCCCTGATCGCCGCCACCGGCTTCGCGTTCGTCTACATGGGGATGCTGCTGGATCCCGGCGGGAACCCGGCCCAGCCCATGGAAGACCACCTGTTCGACGCGATGATCTTCAGCTGGGTCTCCCTCGCGCTCTACTACTCGAACGGGTTCCTGGCCCGGGTGCACTACGGGGCCCAGGCGCGCATCATGGACGGCGTCCTCTCCCGCGCCAACCTGCTCCTGGTCAGCCTGCTGTGGAGCCTGTTCAAGTTCATCATGCTTCCCATCGGCACCCAGCTGGGAGCGGTGTTCCCGGAGGACGTCTTCCCGGTCCTCTTCATCCTCATCTGGGGGTCCTACATCGTCAGCGACTCGATGGCGGAGATCGTCGGGTCCATGTTCGGCAAGCAGAAGCTCCGGGTGTGGGGCGTGGGCGAGGTCAACCGCAAGTCGGTGGCGGGTACGTGGGCCACCTTCGTCAGCGCGCTCCTGTTCTCCGGCGGCGTCGTGCTGGCCCACGGCCTCGCCGGGCCCTGGCTGCTCCTGGCGCTCGCCCTCGCCGTGTCCAACACCGTCCTCGAACTCTTCTCGCCGCGAGGCACCGACGACTTCACCATGGCGACCGGGAACGCCCTCATCTGCTGGGGCTTCGGGCTGTGGGTCCTCTGAGCGCCACCTGTCGTACGGGGACCCGCCTCCGGAGCCGGCCGTTCCACCGATAATCCGGTGACTTCGGTGTCGATGAGCGTGATCATGGGACGTGGCACCCGTGGGATCGAGGCCCCGAGGAAAGGCGAGCAGATGAAGATCGTCGTGGACGACCTCTCCGGTCCGGAGATCGCGGAGTTTCTCGACGAGCATGTCCGGGAGATGCGATCCGTCACGCCCCTGAAGAGCAAGCACGCCCTCGACCTGGACGGGCTCCGCAAGCCCGAGATCACGTTCTGGTCGGTCCTGGACGGTGACCGCCTGGTGGGCTGCGGTGCGATCAAGAGGCTGGACGCGGGCCACGCCGAGGTGAAGTCGATGCGCACCGCGCCGGAGCGCAAGCGGAGCGGGGCCGCGTCCCTGCTGCTGGAACACATCATCACCGAGGCCAGGAGCATGGGATTCACCCGCCTGAGCCTGGAGACCGGCGCGGGCGAGTTCTTCCTGCCCGCCCGCAAGCTGTACGAGAAGTTCGGGTTCGACTACTGCGAGCCGTTCGCGGACTACCGGTTCGACCCGTACAGCGTGTTCATGACGAGGGCGCTCTGACAGATCCCGATCCACGGGTCCCGGTGGGGCCGGGGAGCTTCGGCGAAGACCCGGAACGCGAGACCGGGCGACCGGCGCGCGGTCCGGACCCGGTGCGCGGTGGCCGAGAGGCGTACCCGAGGGTACAGCGCGTCGAAGCGGAATCGGCCGGGGCCGGCCGGGGCACACCGGGGCACACCGGGGTTGGCCGGGGCGGGCGGCGGCGGTTGGAGCACGCCGGGGTGGTCGGGGGCGGTCGAGGTTCAGAAGGCGGCCTTGCCGCCGACCGGGACCTCGTCGGTGTACCGGGACTCGCCGGCGAGCAGCGGCTGGAGCTTCGCGACCAGCGCCCGTGCCCCCTCGGTCGCGAAGAACCTGCCGTGGGCCTCCTCGCTGGTCCAGCCCTCGGTGACGGAGACGACGTCCGGGTCGCCGGCCGAGCGGCTGACCAGGAAGACGACGCAGTCGTCGTTCGACAGGGAGGGCGCGTCCAGCAGGAACGCGACCAGCTCGTCACCCTTGCCGGGCCGCGCGGTCATGGTGGCGTGGAAACCGTGGTCGACGGTCATGGGGGCATCTCCTCATTCGTGGAGCACTCTCGCACTCCAGGGATTTCGATGAACCAATGAAATCATCACCACCAGCGGAAACGTTAGAAGGATGCTCCTGGCATCTTGCCTGATCCTCTCGTTGTGAGGAGCATCGGATCTGTGCTTGACTCGGAGGCATGGACCTCGACGAGCTGCGCGACCTGATCGCGCGCCACGCCCGGCCCGACATGACCACCGCCATCGACGGCGTCCTGGTCTCGAAGACCGAGCGGCCCTCGCCGCCGTCGCCGGAGATGTCGGGCACGGTGCTGGCGCTCATCGCGCAGGGCGCGAAACGGATCGCGCTGGGCGACCGGGTGTACGAGTACCGCGCCGGGCAGTATCTCGTCGCCTCGGTCGACATGCCGATCACCGGCCACTTCACCGAGGCGAGCCCCGATCGGCCGGCCATGGGCTTCGGCCTGGTCCTGCACCCGGCCACCGTCGCCGAGCTGTTGCTGCGGGCGGCCCCCGGCGACCTCCCGGCCGGTGGTGGCACGCCGTCCGGCATGGCCGTCAGCGACGCGCCCGGCGCGCTTGTCGACGCGGTGGTCCGGCTGTTGCGCCTGCTCGACCGGCCGCGCGACGTGGCGGTGCTCGCACCGCTGATCAAGCGGGAGATCCTCTGGCGGCTCGTCACCGGCGAGCAGGGCGCCGTCGTACGCCAGCTCGGGCTCGCCGACAGCAACCTCTCCCACATCGCCCGCGCGGTCCAGTGGATCCGCGACCACTACGCGCGGTCCTTCCGGGTGGAGGACGTGGCGCAGCTGTCCGGCATGAGCGTCTCCGCCTTCTACCGCAACTTCCAGGCGGTCACCGCGATGAGCCCCATCCAGTTCCAGAAGCAGATCCGGCTGCAGGAGGCCCGGCTCCTGCTCGCCACCCATCCCCGCGACGTCACCGGCGTCGGCCACCGCGTCGGCTACGACAGCCCGTCGCAGTTCAGCCGCGAGTACCGCCGCCAGTTCGGCGCGTCGCCGAGCGAGGACGCCGCCCGCCTGCGCGGACCGGCACCCGGCACCGTGCCGGCCCTGGCGTAGGAGCCGTCCGCGCGGGCCTCGCTGAACCTGTCCGTATCCAGGTGCGTAGCTGGGGGTGTCAGAGGCGCGCACGTCCGTCAGGAGGCCCAGTTGGCCGGTTCCACCGATCGCAGCCGAGCGCACACCGCCGCGCACAGCCCGTCGTACTTCTCACTCATGCGGGCCGCGCCGGAGCAGCCGGAGCAGGGGGAGGAGCTGGTCGACTTCTGCATCCCCTGCAACCCGTACTTCCCCACGCCCGAGGTCTTCGGCGTCCTGGAGCGCAACCTCGGCACGATCCTGAAGTTCTACCCCAGCGACGCCGACACGATCACCGCCGAGCTCTGCGGGGTGCTGGGGCTCAACCCGCAGACCGTCGTGATGGGGAACGGGTCGACGGAGCTGATCACCTGGATCGACCACCTGCTGGTCAGGGAGAGCCTCGCCGTCCCGATCCCCACCTTCGGCCGCTGGACCGACCAGCCGATGGAGACCGGCAAGCGCGTGGACATGTATCCGCTGCCGGAGAACCAGGGGTTCGCGCTGGACGTGGACTCCTACGTCAATTTCATCCGGCACCGCGGCTCCCGGGTGGCGGTCATCTGCAACCCGAACAACCCCGACGGGGGCTACCTGCGCCGCCACGAGGTCATCGCCCTGCTCGACAGGCTCGTCGACCTCGATCTGGTCGTGGTGGACGAGTCGTTCATCGACTTCGTCGACGCCGAGCCGTACCCGAGCGTCGCGAACGAGGCGGCCATCCGGCCCAACGTGGTCGTGCTGAAGAGCCTCGGCAAGAACTTCGGGCTGCACGGCATCCGCTTCGGCTACATGGTGGCCAACCCCGCGCTGGCGGCCAGGGTGCGGCGCGCCCTGCCCAAGTGGAACCTCAACTCCTTCGCCGAGACCGTGGTCTTCATGATCCGCCAGCACATGTCCGAATATCTGGACAGCCTCCGGCTGCTCGCCCTGGACCGCGAGTCGATGCGCTACCAGCTGACCCGGGTCCCGGGCCTCACCGTCTTCCCCTCCCAGGGCAACTTCCTGCTGGTACGGCTCCCCGGGGGCCGCGACGGCGCCGCCCTGCGGGACCAGTTGCTCGACGAGCACAACCTGTTCGTCCGCGAGTGCGGCAACAAGCTCGGTATGACCAGCCAGTTCATGCGCCTGGTGGTCCGGCCGGAGCGGGACGTGCGGCGCCTGATCAGCGGGCTGTACGCCGTCCTCTACGAGAGCGGGAGCAGGTCGCTGAGCTCCGTGCCCCCGCCCCTCCCGGCGCCGGCCCCGATCCCGACGCCCACGCCCCTGTACGACCCGCTGCCCGCGTCGCCCCTGCACGCACAGACGCCCCTGTACGAGGGCGACCGCCGCTTCGACCTGCTGTCGTCGCTGCCACCCTCCATCTGAGGCCATCTGAGACGCCCGCGGCCGACCGCCCGAGGTCCCTGCTGTCCCAGCCTCAGCCGCGCCGGGGCGGGCGGGGCAGGAAGCCGCTGGTCCTGGCCAGGTAGTCGGCGTACTCGGGGCCGCGATGGCGCGCCATCCGCCGCTCCAGCAGGGCCTTTCCGCTCTTGTTGACCAGCATGTGGGTCATCAGGAGCGGGGAGACGACCGTCGGCAGCGCCGCCCAGTGGGAGCAGGCGATCAGGAACAGGCCCCACCACACGACGGCGTCGCCGAAGTAGTTGGGGTGCCGGGTCCAGGCCCACAGCCCGCGGTCCATCACCCTGCCCTGATTGGCCGGGTCCGCCTTGAACCGGGAGAGCTGGTGGTCGCCGACCGCCTCGAACAGGAAGCCGACGGCCCACAGGGCGACGCCGATCCAGGTGACGATCCCGAGCGGCGCGGCCTCGTACATGGCGACCTGCACGGGCAGCGACACCACCCACATGATCGAGCCCTGCGGCCAGTAAACGTTTTTGATCACGTACGGCACCACGGGGCCGGTGTTCCTGCGCATCAGCGCGGTGTAGCGCGGGTCCTCGCCCTTGCCGTGGTTGCGCCGGTGGATGTAGGCGCCCAGCCGTATCCCCCAGATCGCGGTGAGCGCAAGCACGATGATCCGCCGGGCGTCGAGGCCCTCACCGAGGATCTGGGAGGTCACGAAGCTGACCGCCGCCACGACGACGAAGCCCAGGCCCCAGACGGTGTCGACGAAGCCCTGATTTCGCGTGCGCAGCGCGTAGGCCATCGTGGCGAGCATGGTGAGCAGCACGGCGACCGCCGTGACCACCAGGTTGATCAGCAGGCCTGTCAACGGTTCATCTCCTCTGCGAGGTCCAGGAAGCCGTCCCGGGCGTTGGTGTAGCGGTGGGCGGGGCCCTTGCGGCTGCGGTCGAGAAGTCCGGCGAGCCTCGCGGGACTCAGGCCGCCCTCTTCCGTGCCGGTTTCTGTGGCGGTCTCCGAGGTCAGGACGGTGCCCCACTCGACGGAGTCGGCGGAGCGCAGGCCGCCGCCCGCGGCCACGATCACCTCGCCGTTGAGGGTGCCCCGGGGGTCGCAGAGCGCGGCGACCACTGGGGCGACCGCTCCGGCGTCCATCAGGTGGCGGTGCTCGGCCGCCATGCCGCTCTCGGTCATCTGGGTCAGCGCGTACGGGAGCAGGACGTTGGTGAACACCCCGCGCGGGGCGCCCTCGGCCGCCACGGTCCGGCCGAGCGCGATCACCGCGCCCTTGCTCGCCGCGTACGCCGAGACGGTGGGCTCGCCGTGCAGCCCGGCGGTGGAGGCGACCAGCACGATCCGGCCGTGGCGCCGCTCGCGCATGACGGCCGAGCAGGCCGCGGCGACCTGGGCGGTGCCGAGCACGTTGGTGCGGATGACGGCCTCGAACGCCTCGGGGGAGGACTTGTGGAACATCGCGGGGCCGCTGACCGCGGCGCTGGTGACGCAGGCGTCGAGCCTGCCCCAGGTGCCGAGGGCGAGCTCCACCAGGTGGCGGGCGGTGGCCGGGTCGGCGACGTCGCCGTGCTCGGCGACGGCCTCGCCGCCCGCGTCCCGGATCTCCCGGACCACGTGGTCGGCGGGGCCGAGGCCGTTCTCGTCGACGACCCGGTTGCGGTTGTTGACCACCATCCGGGCGCCCAGCCCGGCCAGGTGCAGGGCGAACGCCCGCCCCAGGCCCCGCCCGCCCCCGGTGATCACGATGACCTGCCCGTCGAGCGATCCCATGCGCCGCTCCTCCCGTCGCCGTCGTCAGGTAACTCTTTTAAATGTAGTGAGAGGCCACGGGGGCGGCAATACCGTCTCGAAGGAGTTTTTCCGCGCGGACCTGGATGAACGATCCGGGGCGCGTTGACGGCTTACTCTTCTTGTTGTAGTAAGAAACGGACAGTAGACGGATCTCAGCGAGGAGGCGCGCCATGCCGGACGCGGTATGGATCCTGGGCGGCTACCAGAGTGACTTCGCCCGTAACTGGTCGCGGGCCGGTCAGGGGTTCGCCGAGCTCACCGGGGAGGTCGTGCGCGGCACCCTCGACGACGCCGGGCTCGCCCCCGCCGACGTGGACGTCATCCACGTCGGCAACGCCTTCGGCCAGCTCTTCACCGGCCAGGGCCAGCTGGGCGGCATGCCCGCCACCGTCGAGCCCGAGCTGTGGGAGATCCCCTCGGCCAGGCACGAGGCGGCCTGCGCCTCCGGTGGCGTCGCCGCGCTGGCCGCGATGGCCGACATCGAGTCCGGGCGCTACGACTGCGCCCTCGTCCTCGGCCTGGAGCTGGAGCGCACCGTGCCCGGTGACCTCGCCGCCGGGCACCTCGGCGCCGCCGCGTGGGTGGGCCACGAGGGGCAGGACGCGAAGTTCGTCTGGCCCCACATGTTCAGCGCCCTCGCCGACGAGTACGACCGGCGCTACGGCCTCGACGACGCCCACCTGCGGGCCGTCGCCGAGCTCAACTTCCGCAACGCCAGGGCCAACCCCAACGCGCAGACGCGCGGGTGGACGTTCACCGAGGCCAGTTTCGCCGCCGACGACGAGGCCAACCCGGTGGTGGAGGGCAGGCTGCGGCGTACGGACTGCAGCCAGATCACCGACGGCGGCGCCGGGGTGGTGCTGGTCGGGGAGCGCTTCCTGTCCCGCCGTCCCGGACTCGCGCGCGAGGGCCGCCTCGCCCGGGTGCTCGGCTGGGGGCACCGGACCGTCGGGCTCCCGCTGGCGGCGAAACTGGAGCGCAGCCGCGACCAGCCGTACACGCTGCCGCACGTGCGCAACACGGTGCTCGACGCGTTCTCCCGCGCGGGCGTCGGCGGCGTCGACGACCTCGACGGCATCGAGACGCACGACTGCTTCACCATGTCGCAGTACGCCGCGATCGACCACTTCGGCATCACCGGACCCGGTGAGAGCTGGAAGGCCGTCGAGAACGGCGACCTGGAGATCGGCGGGCGCATCCCCGTCAACCCGGGCGGCGGCCTCATCGGCGGCGGCCACCCGGTCGGCGCCACCGGGGTCCGGATGCTCCTCGACGCCGCCCGCCAGGTCACCGGCCGGGCCGGCGCCTACCAGGTCGAGGGGGCACGCCGGTTCGGCACGCTCAACATCGGCGGCAGCACGACCACGACCGTCAGCTTCGTCGTCGGGGCCGAGTAGGCCGGAGCCGAGCGGGTCCGGGCCGAGCGGGTCGGGGCCGAGCGGGTCCCGGCGAAGCGGGCCGGGTGAGGGGAGACCGGCCCGAGCGGGCCGGGTGAGGGAGACCGGGTCGAGCGGGTCGAGCGGGCCGGGCGAAGTAGCGGGCACTCCCCGTGCGGGCCGGTCACACGAGGGCCCGCGCGGTCCAGTCATACGAGGAGAAGACAATGGACGTCGAAGTCGTCGGGCGCGTGCTGTCGACCCTGCCCCAGGACGACGACCACCCGTACCGGACGGGCCCCTGGCGGCCGCAGACCACCGAGTGGCGTGCCGAGGACCTGCGGGTCGTCGAGGGGGAGATCCCCGCCGACCTCGACGGGGTCTACCTGCGCAACACCGAGAACCCGGTGCACCCCGCGCTGGAGCGCTACCACCCCTTCGACGGTGACGGCATGGTCCACGTCGTCGGGTTCCGCGACGGCAAGGCCTTCTACCGCAACCGCTTCATCCGCACCGAGGGGCTGCTCGCCGAGCGGGAGGCGGGCGGGCCGCTCTGGGCCGGGATCGCCGAGCGGCCCGCCGGCTCCCCGCGCCAGGACGGCTGGGGAGCCAGGGGCCGGATGAAGGACGCCTCCAGCACCGACGTCGTCGTGCACGCGGGCGTCGCGCTCACCAGCTTCTACCAGTGCGGCGACCTCTACCGGCTCGACCCGCTCACCCTGGAGACGCTCGGCAAGGCCGACTGGGGCGGGGCCTTCCCCTACGACCTGGGCGTCTCGGCGCACACGAAGGTCGACCCGCACACCGGGGAGCTGCTCTTCTTCAACTACGGCACCGACGAGCCGTACATGCACTACGGCGTGGTCGGGGCCGACAACCGGCTCAGCCACTACGTGGAGGTCCCGCTCCCGGGGCCGCGCCTGCCGCACGACATGGCCTTCACCGAGAACTACGCCATCCTCAACGACTGCCCCATGTTCTGGGAGCCCGAGCTGATGGCGAGGGGGCGGTACGCGGCCAGGTTCCATCCCGAGCTGCCGACCCGGCTGGCCGTGGTGCCCCGGCGCGGGGGCGGCCGGCCGATCCGGTGGTTCGAGGCCGACCCCACCTACGTGCTGCACTGGGTCAACGCCTACGAGGAGGGCGACGAGATCGTCCTGGACGGCTTCTTCCAGGACGAGCCCGAGCCCAAGGACACCGGCGAGGGCGGCGCCTACCAGCGGATGTTCCGCTTCCTCGCGCTCGACCGCATGCAGACCCGGCTGCACCGCTGGCGGCTGAACCTGGTCACCGGGCGCTGCAGGGAGGAACGGCTGACCGACTCCGTCACCGAGTTCGGTGTGCTCAACAACGCCTACGGCGGGCGCCGCCACCGCTACGCCTACGCGGCCACCGGGCTGGAGGGGTGGTTCCTGTTCGACGGGCTGGTCCGCCACGACCTGTTCACCGGCAAGGAGGAGCGCTTCGGCCTGCCCGCCGGGGTGTACGGCAGCGAACCCGCCATGGCCCCGCGCGTGGGATCCTCCGCCGAGGACGACGGTTACCTTGTTACGCTGACCACCGACATGAACGAAGATCGTTCCGAGTGCCTGATCTTCGACGCGGCCAGGGTGGCCGACGGTCCGCTGGCCAGGCTGAGGCTTCCCGAACGCATCTCCAGCGGCACCCACGCCACCTGGGCGGCGGGCGACTCGATCCCCGGCTGGCGGGACGCCGAGTCACCGGCCCAAGCCCTGAGGCTGTGACCGGCGTGATCCGGCCCGCGAGGGGGGGAACCGGCGTCGCCGGTCCCTCCGGCGCGGACGCCTCCGGCCGCGTGGCCACGGGGCCCGACGTCCCCGCCGGTCATGACACGGCGGCGAAGGGCACCCGGGACCGTGGCCTACAGGAGACGCGCGTGCTCGTGCACCCCATGGACCGTCCCACGCAGCTCCCCCCAGGGCACACCAACGCCGTCGGCCTCACCCTGGGGCTGATCGGCGACGAGTGGAACCTGCTGATCCTGCGTTACGCGCTGCTCGGGGTGCGCCGCTACGGGGAGTGGCGGCAGGAACTGCCCATCTCGCACGCCGTACTGACCCGGAGGCTGGCGTTCCTCACCGAGATGGGCGTCTTCGAGCGGGTCGAGTACCAGAGCAGGGCCAAGCGGTTCGAGTACCGGCTGACCAAGCGGGGACGGGACTTGTGGCCGATGCTGCTGTCGGTGTGGGCGTGGGAGTCGCGCTGGGTGCCCGAGCACCAGGAGTCGCTGCCCAGGATGGTCCACCGGCGCTGCGGCCGGGAGTTCCTGCCCATCCTCACCTGCGCCGCCTGCTCGCGTTCGGTACGGCCCCGCGACGTCGTCGGCGGTTTCGGGCCGAGCGGCACCTGGGAACGCTCGGTGCCCGCGGCCACGACCCGCCGCCGTTCCGGCTCCACCGCCGACGGCGGCGCGGGCATGTTCCCCGAGACGATGGCGCTGGTCGGCAACCGCTGGTCGGCCGCCATCCTGGGCGCCGCCTTCCAGGGACTGCACCGCTTCCGCGACTTCGAGCAGCGTCTGGGCGCCCCGCCCACCATCATCGCCGACCGGCTCCGGGTCTTCTGCGAGCTCGGCGTCTTCGAGCAGGTCCCCAGCGCCGAACGGCCGGACTGGCTCAGCTACCACCTCACGGAGAAGGGGCGAGCCTTCTTCCCGGTGACGATGACCGGCATCGACTGGGGACAGCGGTGGTTCCGGGCGGCCGAGGGACCCGCCCTGGTCTACACCCACCGGGCGTGCGGGCGCGACTTCCAGATCCAGCTGACGTGTGACGCCTGCACGGCCCCGCTGCGCGGCCACGAGATCGTCGTGCAACGCCCGGCCTGAAAACGGCCGGGCGGGCTTCGGCTCGGGTCCGACGACTCGACAACCCGACAGGGGCCGGGCGGCGACGCCCGGCTCGCGAGGAGGACCGGCCGGCGACGTCCGGTCCGTGTGGAAGGCCGGGCGGCGACGTCCGGTCCGTGTGGAAGGCCGGGCGGCGACGTCCGGTCCGCGTGGAAGGGCCGGGCGGTGACGTCCGGCCCGTGTGAGAAGCCGGGCGGCGACGTCCGGCCATGAAGAGAGAAGGACGACCATGCCCCCCGCCCCCACCCCCGTCGCCGATCTCCTGCGCCTGTCCGCGAGCCGCGCGCCCGGCGCCGTCGCCGTCACCGGTGACGGCCGCGCCGCCACCTACGGGGAACTCGCCGAGCGCTCCGACCGGGTGGCCGACGCCCTGATCGCCGCGGGCCTCGAACCCGGCGACCGCGTGGGGTACGTCGACCGCAACGCCACCGAGTACTTCGAACTGCTCTTCGGTGCGGCCAAGGCGGGCGTGGTGCTGGTCCCGCTCAACTTCAGGCTGGCCGCGGACGAGATGCGCTGGATCCTCGCCGACGCCGCCGTGTCGCTGGTGGTCGCCGGCCCCGAGCACGCCGAGGTCCCGGCGGGGGACGGCGTACCGGTAATCGTGGTCGGCCCCGCGTACGAGGAGTGGCTGGCCGGGGCGCGGCCCCGGGATCCCGGGCGCGACGCCGCCGGGGACGAGCTGCTCGTGCTCATGTACTCCTCCGGCACGACGGGCAGGCCCAAGGGAGTCAACATCACCGCGGCCGGGCTCGCCTCGGGGGTCGCGCTGTTCGGCGCCTGCTTCGACCTGGGCGGCGGGGGCGGCGGGGCGGTCAGCATGGTGCCGATCCCGTACTACCACATCGCCGGCGCGGGCTGGGCGCTCATCACGATCGCCGAGGGCGGCACCCTCGTGCAGTGCCGGGAGCCCACGCCCACCTCCATGCTCGACCAGCTGATCCGCCACCGCGTCACCCACACGGCGATGGTCCCGGCGGTGATCCAGGTGATGACCGAGCTGCCCGCGGCCCGCGACGCCGACTTCTCCGCGCTCCGGCAGATCGTGTACGGCGCCTCGCCCATCACCGAGAGCCTGCTGGCACGGGCCGTCGCGCTGTTCGGCGCCGAGTTCTTCCAGTCGTACGGGCTCACCGAGACCATCGGCGTGACGACCCTGCTCGGTCCCGACCAGCATCTGCCGGACAACCCGGTCAAGGGGCGGCTGCGCTCGGCCGGGCGGGCGGTGCCCGGCATGGAGGTCGCGATCCTCGACCTGGAGACGGACAGGCCCGCCGACCCCGGCGTGGTGGGCGAGGTCATCGTCCGGGGCCCCTGCGTGACGACCGGTTACTGGCGCAACCCCGGCGAGACGGCCGCCGCCTTCCTACCAGGCGGCTGGCTGCGCACCGGCGACGCCGGGTCGATGGACGGCGACGGCTACCTCTACCTGAACGACCGGATCAAGGACATGATCGTCAGCGGCGGGGAGAACGTCTACCCCGCCGAGGTGGAGAGCGCCCTGGCCGGTCACCCCGCCGTGCTGGAGAACGCGGTGATCGGCGTCCCCTCCGAGCGCTGGGGCGAGACGCCCCTGGCGGTCGTGGTGCCCCGCCCCGGCCAGGAGGCCACCGAGGAGGAACTGCTCGCCTGGACCCGCGAGCGGCTCGCCCACTACAAGTGCCCCACCGCCGTCTCCTTCGTCGACGCGCTGCCCCGCAACCCGTCGGGCAAGGTCCTCAAGCGCGAGCTGCGCCGCCCCTGGTGGGAGGGCACCGGCCGCCGGATCGGCTGACTCTCGCGTGGCGAACGGCAGGCACCCGCCGGGGCCGCCGGACCCGCGACCAGAGCCTTTCCGCGTTCACCTTCCGCTGCCGGAAGATTCGCCGGACGGGCGGCAGCCGAGCGGCTGAACCGCCCGGCCCGCCCTCGCCGCCACCGGTGTCCAGGGCGTCCAGGGCGTCCAGGCTCATGACCGGGCGCCCTTGCCACGCATGATGACCGCGAAGGCCGGGACGCCTATCAGCGCGGTGAGGATGCCGACGGGCACCTCGCGCGGGGAGAACAGCGTGCGCGCGGCGGTGTCGGCCCACAGCAGGAAGATCGCCCCGTACAGCGCGCAGGCCGGCAGCAGCACGCGGTGACGGGCGCCCACCAGGAAGCGGACGGCGTGCGGGACGACCAGGCCCACGAAACCGATGGCGCCGCTCGCCGCGACGAGGACCGCGGTCATCAGCGCGGTGGTGACGAGCAGGACGAGCCGCGTCCTGCCCGGGGCGACGCCGAGCGAGGCGGCGAGCTCGCGCCCGAGGGCGAGGGCGTCCAGGGCGGGGGCGGCGGCCCAGCACACCGCCAGGCCGGCCCCCGCCACCGCCGCGCAGAGGACGGCGCTGCCCCAGCTCGCCGAGGCGAGCGAGCCCAGCAGCCAGAACGTCACGCCGCGGGTGCTCTGCGCGTCACCGGCCCAGATGACGACCAGGCTGGTCAGCGCGCTGAACAGCTGTGAGACCGCCACCCCCGCCAGCACGACGCGCAGGGAGCCGCCCGGTGTCGCCCCGGCGAGCAGGAGCACGCAGCAGAAGGCCGCCAGGCTGCCGGCGAAGGCCCCCGCCGTCAGGGCGGTCGCGGCCCCCGACCCCAGGCCGAGGATGAGGACGGCCACCGCCCCGGTCGACGCCCCCGAGGAGATGCCGAGCAGGTAGGGATCGGCCAGCGGGTTGCGGGTCAGCGTCTGCAGGACCGCCCCGCACACGGCCAGGCCGCCCCCGACCAGCGTCGCGAGCAGCACCCGTGGCAGGCGCAACTCCCACACGATCGCGTCCCGCAACGGGCTCGGCGGGTCCACCGGGAGGCCGAGGTGTGCGGCGACGCTCTGGAACACGTCGCCCACCGACAGGCCCGCGGCCCCGACGGTCACCGCGAGCGCCACCGAGAGCGGCAGCAGCACCAGCCCCGCGCCGCTCACCGGGAGCGCGCGCCGCCGCCCGGCCCGTGAGACCGTGACGCCCTCCCGCCGCACGGTCCCTCGCGTCGCGAGCGCGGCCCGCGAGGGCGTGGTCGTCCCGGGGTCCGCGGGTACGGCCGTCGTGGTGGTACGCGCGGAGTCGTCGGAGGTCATCGGAGGTCAGCGCCGGGCGAAGACGACGTAGTCGTCCAGGTACTGCCAGACGGTTCCCACCTCGGTGAAGCCCGCCGTGCGCAGCGCCGCGAGGTGGAACTCCAGCGGCGCGTGGGGCTGCGGCGGGCGGTCGGCGAAACGCCGCTCGCGTTCGGCCATCAGGGGAGCCAGCTCGGGGTGCCGGGCGGCCGTGGCCCACCACCGCTCCCACGTTGCGGCCCCGCCGGCGAAGGCCGCCTTCTGCACGGCGGCGTCGTGGTCGGCCGACAGCCGCCGCAGTGCCGGATACCCGTCGCCGAAGCGCAGGTGGTCGGCGTTGAGGAGCACGGAACCTGGCGGCAGCAGCCGCGCCAGCTCGGCGTACACCTCCAGCAGCTGCCCCGGGGAGAGCCAGTGCAGCGCCGTGGAGGTCAGCACCGCGTCGAAGGTCCATTCGGGCAGTGCCGACGACCAGCCCGCGTGCGCCAGGTCGGAATCGACCACGACGGCACGGTCGTCGTGGCGGGCCAGGACCGAGCGCGCGAGCCGTGCCAGCACCGGGTCGTGGTCGACGGCCGCGGCGCGCGCCCGGGGAAAACGGCTCAGCACGCGGTCGGCGATCGAGCCGGGCCCGCAGGCGAGGTCGAGCACGGTGGGGTCGGCCGGGCAGTGCAGGCCGAGCACGTCGAGCATCACCTCGAAGCGGTTCTCGCGGTGGGCCACGTAGGCGGCCTGCTGCTCCTCCCAGGAGGAGAACAGGTCCCGCGAGGTCACGGAAGCGGTGGGGGTGGTCATCAGGGTCTCCGGGAGGATCGGTGGTCGTACGACGGTGCGGTGTTGTTGTCTCTGCGTGGTCGGCGAGGAGCGGCGGGGTGGGTGCGGGGTCAGCCGTGAAGATCCCGCAGGCCGTCGCTGACCTGTTCCACGGCGCCGACACTCCTGATCGAGGGGTCCATCGCCGATCCGGGGACGACGACGAAACGGTTCTTCCTGACCGCCGTGAGCCGGGAGGCGACGGGGTCGGAGCGCAGGAAGCTCATCTTGGCCTCGGCGCTGTCGCCGTCACCGCCACGGGTGAGGTCGGCGAGCACGATCACGTCCGGATCGCGCTCGGCGATCTTCTCCCAGCTTCCCTCGGACCACTGCTGATCGATGTCGGAGAAGGCGTTTCCCGCACCGAGGAACGTTCCGATGGTGTCGGGCAGCCCACCTCGACCCGCGATGGCCGGGGTCTTCGTCCCGGAGTAGTACCACATGAGTTTCACATCCGAATTCGCGCCGTTCGCGTCTCCGCTTGCGGCTCCGGTCACGTTCCCGGCCGTTGTCCTGGCCGCGTCGAGGCGCTTTCGCAGACCGGCCACCACGCTCTCCCCGCGCTCGGGGACGCCGAAGATCCTCGCGATGTCGCCGATCTCGTCGAAGATGGCGTCGAACGTGACGGAGGAGGGGATCAGGCCCGGGTCCTCGCAGTCGTTGGGGGAGAGGTAGGCCGGTATCCCGAGCCCGGCCAGGTCCTTCCTGGTACCGCCGGCGTCCGGCGCGTAGGCGGAGGCGCGCATCGAGTAGACGAAGTCAGGCCCGGCGGCCAGCAGGGCCTCCCGGCCGGGGTACTGGGCGGCCAGGACGGGGACCCTGTCGTAGCCGGCCTTGAGCTCGCCGAGCACCGGGTCCGTCCGGTACGCCGTGCCCGCCATCCGGTCGGCGAGCCCCAGGGTCAGCATGATCTCTGTCGCGTTCTGCTCCATGGAGACCGCCCGGCGCGGCGGCGCGGCGACCTTGAGAGGCAGACCGCAACTCGTCAGCTCCGTGACGACGGGCGCGGCCTGGCCGACGGCGCCGGTGGACGTGCCGCTCGCGCTCCCGCAGGCGGCGAGTGTCAGCAGGAGGGAACCCACTATGAAAATGGGAACGGTTTTCATAGTGGGCGACTGTACAGCACGACGGAAGGCGCTGAGAGAGGGGGTACGCGTTCGCCCGCTGTCACGGGGCGGGCGTTCGCCGGCACCGTCGAGCGCGGGAGGCCCCGAAGCGCGATGGAGGTCCCCGTCGGACGACACGGAACCGGCTTCCGCCCTCTGACGAAAGACGGAGCCGGTTCGCGGCTGGAAGACGGGCGGTGGCGGCGTCATCCGTGGCGGTGACGCCGGTCCTTACCGGTGGATCACGACCCCAACCGCTGGTGGGCGAACGCGAGCCGGTCCCCGCGTGCTGATCTGTGCTCCGGGCGCCTTGCGTGACTTCCGGCTGATCCGTATCGAGTTTTGCGGCAACGGCCGGATGGAAAAAGCTAGGTTTCCGGGAATCGGGGTGATTACACTCGCGATCCTATGAAGAGGAACGCGGTTCTGATCGCGGGGGCGCTTCTGACGGCCGGCTGCCAGCTCGGTTCGAGCGCTCCGTCCGGCTCACCGGGCACATCCTCCGGGGCCGCGTCGACGCCGCCCGCCGTCTCGCCCTCGGCGGTCGCGAGCCTGCCGGCCGATCAGGTGATCGGCAGCCGGGAGGTCACGGGAAACAACTGGTACAAGGTCCGCATCGACCTGTACGCGCTCCGCCGGCAGGACAAGCTGGTCACGGTCAACTTCGCGGCCACCGTGCTGGAGCACGACCGCGCCGGAGGCTGGGACGTGCGCGACGCGTTCTCCGCCGTTCCCTCCGGCACTCCCACGGTGGACGGCGTCCACCTCGTGGACACCAAGAACGCCAAGAAGCACCTGGTGGCCACGGACGCGGACGGCAAATGCCTGTGCAGCTCCGGCCTGGTGACGATCGACCGGGATCGCAGCGTCGTCTTCTCGGCCACGTTCGCCGCTCCGCCGGCCGACGTGAACGCCATGGACGTGTTCATCCCGTTGGCGGGAACGTTCACCGATGTTCCGCTCGGTTAGCGCGGCGCTGGTCGTCGGGCTGGCCGTCTGCACGCCGCCTCCGGCGCCCACCCAGGCCCCTCAACTCACACCCGGCCCCCCGGCGCGGGCACCCATCGTCGACGTGCGGGCGCGCGTGATCGACATCGAGCTGCGGATCGGCACCCTGGACGAGTCGATCATCGACGCGGACACCCCCACCAGCGGCAGGATCACGATGGCGGCCGACGTCCTGTTCGCCTTCGACAAGGCCACGGTCACCGCCGAGGCCGGACGGCGGCTGGCCCAGGCCGCCACCATCCTCAAGCGGGAGGCCGGGGGCGAGCGGGTGCGGATCGACGGGCACACCGACGCCAAGGGCGGTGACGCCTACAACCGTGCCCTCTCCCTGAGGCGCGCGGAAGCGGTCGAGCGGGCGCTCACCCCGCTGCTGGAGGGGACCGGCATCACCTTCGCCGTCGACGGACACGGCGCCACGGCGCCCGTGGCGGACAACACGATGACCGACGAGCACGGCCAGGTGGTCGACAACCCGAAGGGACGCGCGAAGAACCGGCGCGTGGAGATCGCCTTCTCTCGCTGACAGATCTTCCCGGCCTCCGGCCGCCGACCGACCTTCCCACCCTCCGGCGCGGGCCGCTGGGACAGGGGACGTTCCCTAGCTGACGCCCGGAGCCCGGCCGATGCTCGTCCCGATGCGCTCGACGGTGAGCATCGCGCCGAAGGCGAGCAGGTGCAGCAGGCAGTGGTCGCTGTACCGGCCGGAGCGCCAGCTGGCGACGTCGTCCTCGGTGATCTGGTCCGGTGCCAGCGCCGCGAGGATCGCGAGGGTCGCCCCGGCCCGGTCGCCGGGTGCCAGGGTGCCGAGCGAGGTGGCGGGCCACCCGTCGTCGGTGGGGAGATACTCGCCGAGGTGACGGCCGACGGTGTCGCGTACCGCCGTGCGGGCGTCCTCGGACAGCAGGAGGCCGCCCTTCGCCGCCGAGTCCCGCAGAGCCGCGTACGCGGGCCCGACGGGGCTTTCCCCCGCCCAGGCGGGTGCGGGCCCGGCTTCGCCGTCCTCCAGCAGGAGGAGGCCGTCGCCGGAGCTGCGCCGTTCGACGGCGCGGGCGATCGGCGCGCCGTCGAAGGGCCGCGCGGTGTCCGACTCCCGCATGCCGCCGGGAAGCAGACGCTCCGAGAGCAGTATCAGGACCATCCGGTTGACGAAGTGCAGCGCCAGCGCGGTCCCGATGTACTCCGGGGCGAGCGCCTCGGGGACGGGCGGCCCCGCGAGGACCGGTGATTCCGGGGACCCCGGGGCGCCGGTGGCCCTCGCCCACCGGACGACGGCCGCGACGTCCTCGTCCGCCGGGTCGTCACCGTGGCGGAGCGCCCGCGCGACGTCGCCCCCTCCGGACAGCTCCAGGAAGACCAGATGCCCGGCCACGTCGTAGTCGCACCGGTTGACCTGGGAGACGGAGACCGCGACGGCCTCCTTGGCCCGGCGGGGAGCGGATCCGGCCAGCAGCGACTCGCGCAGCAGGGCCCAGCCGGGGGCGAGCAGTTCGGGTGCGGGGGACATCATCATGACCGCCGGGCCGATACTGCTGAACTCGGCGTTGACCTGGTCGTAGACGGCGGCGACCCGCCCGGTGGCGGTCTCGGGCGGCACCGGGGTGATGTGACGGAAGAGTGAAGACATCAGGCGATCCTTTCGCCGGCGGAGGGACGTGCCCGCGCGCACCGGGACGGGACACCCCCTCCCGGACGAGCGCGGGCTGTGATCGTCGCCCCTGGGACGGTCCGCGGTCATGGTGCCCGGGGAGGCTCTTCCGGCTACACCGCGGAGAGTAGGAAGGCGGCGGGACTACCGCGCCGGGACCAGCGGAACCAGCGGGATCGGCAGGACCGGCGCACCGGATCGGAGGCCGCGCGAGGCGGCCTCCCGTGCCTTTTGACACCGGCCGTCGCTAGCGTGGTGAGGACGTCGACGAGAGGACACGAAGATGGACGGCAGGCATCCCGCACTCGCGCGGCTCGACGTGCTCGTCGGGCGGTGGACGGTGCAGCCGAAGGTCGACGGCGTCGGCACCGCGTGGACCGAGTTCGCCTGGCAGCAGGGCGGCGCGTTCCTGCGCCAGCACTCCGACGCCGATCCGATCCCGCCCACCACCCCGGACCCGTGGCGGGACCACGCGCCGTTCCCGACCACCGCCGTGATCGGCCTCGACGACGCCACCGGGGAGTTCACCATGCTGTACGCCGACGCCCGGGGCGTGCACCGGGTCTACCGCATGACGTTCGCCGACGACCTGTGGACGATGTGGCGGGAGGCGCCCGGGTTCAACCAGCGCTTCACCGGCACGCTGAGCGCCGACGGCGACACCGTGGACGGGCGCTGGGAGATGTCGGAGGACGGCGTGACCTGGAACCTCGACTTCGGGCTGACCTACACCCGCGTGCGGTGAGGGAGGACCGGCCCGCACCCGTGCGCGGGGCTCAGCGCCGGCCGTGGTCCTCGCGAAGGCGCGTCTTGAGGAGCTTGCCGCTCGCGTTGCGCGGCAGCGCGTCCACGAACGAGACGCCGGCGGGGCACTTGAAGTGGGCCAGGCGCTCCCTGGTCCAGGAGATCAGCCGCTCGGCGGTGACCGGTTCCGTGCCGGGGCGCCGGACGACCACCGCGTGCGGCACCTCGCCCCAGCGGTCGGAGGGCACGCCGATCACGGCAACCTCGGCGACCGAGGGGTGGCCGGTCAGCACGCTCTCCACCTCGGCCGGGTAGACGTTCTCACCACCGCTGACGATCATGTCCTTGATCCGGTCGTGCAGGTAGAGGTAGCCGTCGGCGTCGAAGGAGCCCCCGTCGCCCGTACGCAGCCAGCCGCCGGGCAGGATCGTCGCGGCCGTCTCCGCCGGGCGCCGCCAGTAGCCCGCCATCACGTGCCCGCCGCCGATCAGGACCTCGCCCCGCTCGCCGGGACCGAGGTCCTCCAGAGTCTCCGGATGCACCACGCGCATCGGCACGCCGTGCATCGGGTGGCCCGCCGACAGCAGCCGTCCCTCCAGACCGGGTCCGGGCAGGTGGTCGTCCGGACGCAGGACGGTCACGCCGCCGGTCGACTCGGTGAGCCCGTAGCTCTGCAGGAAGCGGCAGCCGATGGACTCGGTCGCGGCCCGGATCACCGGCAGCGGGATGGGGGAGGAGCCGTACACGACGATCTTCAGCGCCGACCAGTCGTACTCCCGCACGCCGGGCAGCGCGACCAGCCGCTGGATGAGCGTCGGCACCAGGGCGGCGTGCGACACGCGCCGGGAGATCAGCAGGTCCCGCAGCTCCTCGGGGGCGGTGGCGTGCTCCAGCAGCAGGGCCGCGCCGTTGACGGCCGCGACCATCGCCAGGCCGAGCCCGGAGATGTGGAAGTAGGGGATCGGCGCCATCGCCACCGACGTCTCGTCGAGGCCGATCTCGTAGTGCATGGTCGCCAGCGCCTGGCCGAGGTTGCGCCCGCTCAGCATGATGCCCTTGGGCAGGCCGGTGGTGCCGGAGGTGTAGAAGATCAGCGCGGTCGAGCCGGGGTCGGCGAGGACACCCGGATCGTCGGCCGGGTGGCCGTCCAGCCAGTCCTCGTACGGGGTCGTCCCGGGGTCGCCGTCGACGGTGACCACCCGGGCGAGGGAGGGCACGGCGCCCTGCTCGGGGGCGAGGCCGCCGTCCCCTGAGCCGAGGACGAGCACCGACGGCTCGGCGTCGCCCAGGATCTGGGCGACCTCCGCGGGGGCCAGGCGGTTGTTCACGGCCGTGGCGATCGCGCCCACCTTGGCGGCGCCGTACAGCACCTCCAGGAAGGAGGGGGCGTTCGCCCCGATGTAGGCGACCCTGTCGCCCTCGCCCACCCCGTCGGCCAGCAGCGCGCGGGCGACCCGGCTGGAGCGGGCGTCGAGGTCGGCGAAGGTCGTCACCCCGCCCGGCTCGATCACCGCGGGCAGGTCCGGGGTGGCCGCCGCCCGGCGGCGGAGGATGTCGGCCAGGCGCTCCACCCGGGAGCCGTCGGCGTGCAGCGCGTAGTCGGCGTCGGACCCGTGCCGGACGGGGCCGGTGACGACGGTGCCGGTGGAGCCTGTGGCTGCGGGAACGGTCACGGTGTGCTCACCTCGGGGAAGGGGAACGGGGCGAAGACCGGGGGTTCGAAGATGCCCGGCGGGGCGGCGAGGACGTCGGGGATGGCGCGGATCACCGGGCCCGCGGTGACGAACTGGCCCGCGGTGGTCCGGCTCAGCGGGTCGTCGGGCTCGACCAGGTTCAGGGTCATCGTCAGGCCCGGCCTGCCGGTCACCTTCACCGTCCAGTGGTCCCTGCCCGCGTAGCGCGGCATCGACGGGTCCATGGTCCACACGATGGACAGCGTCAGCACCCGCCGCCCGCCGCTGACCGCGTGCCAGCGCCACTCGGTCGCGGCCACCGTGCCCTCGGGGATCGTCCCGGCCGCTACCCGGAGTTCGCGGTCGGTGAGTTCCACGTGATGGTCGGGCTCGTAGCGGTCGACGGCCAGGCCCATCCGCTCGGCCATGAACGCCAGGGTCTCGGTGTAGAGCATGCCGTACAGCTCCGGCAGCTCGCCCGAGGTCAGGTCGGTCTTCGCGGGGTCGGAGCCCATGCCCATGACGTCGAAGACGAAGTTCGGGTCAGGTGTGCGGCTCGCGTCGAGGACCTCGTCGATGGAGACGTGCTCCAGGTCCAGGCAGACGCCGGTCAGCGCCAGCACCAGCCGCTCGCCGACGACGCCGGGGCTGATGCCCACGCCGTACAGGGTCGTGCCGCCCTCCCGGCAGGCGTCCAGGAACATCTCCTCGCGTTCCCAGCCGTGCGCGCGGGGGAAGTGGTGGCCCGCGGTGGTGATCACGTTCTTGCCCGAGCGCAGCAGCGCGCATATGTCGGCGTCGTGGGTCTCGTAAGGGACCTGCAGCCGGGGCGCGTGGATGACCAGGTCGGCGGGGGTGTCGATGATCCGCTGCCGGTCCCGGGTGGCGAGCACGCCGGTGAGGGGCCGCCGGGCGATCTCGCCCGCGTCCCTGCCCGCCTTGCGGTCGCCGTAGACGTACAGCCCGGCGAGTTCCAGGCCGGGGGAGTCGAGGACGGCGCGCAGGCAGGTCTTGCCGACGGCGCCGGTCGCCCACTGGATGACGCGGACGCTCATGACGCGCCCTCCCCGTCCGGTGCGGACTTCTCGGCCGGGGATTCCTCGGCCGGGGACTTCTCGGCCGGTACGAGGCGGATCGTGAGACCGGCGACGGTGATCTCGCGAGGTGGTGCGCCGGGGGTGAGGGAGCGCAGGTCGAGGGCGACGAGGCCGCGACGGCCGGTGCCGGTTCCCGGGCGGGTTTTCGAGCCGGTTTCCGAGTCGGTTTCCGCGTGGGGGACGAACCGGACGGTCCGGCTGCCGATCCGCACGGAGGGCACGCCGTCCCCGGCGGCGGGAGCGTCCAGCAGGCGGGCCCAGAGGTCCGCGGTCGCCTCCGGGTCCCTGACCGCCACGTCGGCCGCGAGCAGGTCGCCCGCCGACGCGCCGGGCGGGCGCGCGGGAACGCTCCAGTCGTCGTAGTGCCACTCGCGGCCGGCCGGGATCTCGTCGGCCTCCAGCATCACCCCCAGGTCGCCGGGGTGCAGCTGGGTGATCGTCGCCCCCTGGAAGTCCTGCCGGTGGACGACACGCACGTTCGCGGCGGCGGCCCGCTCCACCAGAGCCGCGGTGTCGGGCACCCGGATCGCGAGCAGGTAGCCGCCCTCGCCGCCGGCGAGGAAGCGGTGCAGCGCCGACGTCTCACCGGCCGGGGCCACGATCTCCAGGTAGGTGTCGCCCAGGGTGAGGACCTCGTTCGCCATCGCGAAGGAGGCCAGCTCCGGGTCGGGGAAGCCGGGGGCCAGGCCCAGCTCCGAGCGGGCGGCGGCGGAGGCGGCGGACAGGTCGCGGGCCGCCAGCGTCGCCTGGACGAGTTCGAGGGCACTCATCGTCCGGTCCTCACGGTTCTCGTGTCGTGCGCGTTCATCGTCCGGTCTCCGGGATTCGTGCGGCGCGCGTGTTCACCGGCCGGTCCTCTGCGTTCATCGGCCGGTCCTCGCGGTTCTCGTGCCGGGCGTGTTCATCGGCCGGTCCTCAGGTTCTGTACGTCGAGCAGCCTGGCCAGCTGGCGTTCGTAGCGGCCGGGGTCGCGGGCGAGGCGGGCGCGGGCGTCGATCGCCATCCAGTCGGTGTCGGCGACGGACTCCCCGCGCGCGACGGCCTTGAGCCCGGCCCTGGCGACGTCGCGCGGGTCCTCCTTGGCGCCGTCCACGTGGGCGGCCATCCGGGTGTCCACCGAGCCGACGATCAGCGAGGTGACCTGCGTGTTCTGCGCGGCGAGCTCGGCCCTGGCGATGGTGCCCAGCCACAGCGCCGCCGCCTTGGACGTGGAGTAGCCGCCCATGAACGGGGCCGGGGTCATCGCGGCGACCGACAGCACGTTGGCGATGGCGCCGCCGCCGTTGCCGCCGAGCACCGGGGCGAAGGCCCGGATCATGTTGAGGGTGCCGAAGAAGTTGACCTCCATCTCCCGGCGCGCGGCCTGCGGGTCGCCGGTCAGCACCAGCCGCTCGCCCGCGAAGTAGCCCGCGTTGTTGACGAGCAGGTTCACGTCGGCGCAGGTCGCGGCGACCTCGGCGACCTGGTCGAGGTCGGTGATGTCGAGCCGTACCGGAACCGCCCCGGCCGCCACCAGCTCGGCGTCGACGTCGGCGGGGTCGCGCGCCCCGGCGTAGACCCTCGTGGCGCCCTGGTCGAGGAGTTCCTCGACGAAGGCCCTGCCGATGCCGCGGTTGCCACCGGTGACCAGGGCGACGGAGCCGCGGATCGCCTGCCCGCCCGCCTGCCCGCTCACTTGGCCGCTCCGTTCGGCCCGTCGTAGACGAGGTCGTCGGGATGCTTGCCGCCGCGTACCAGGACGGCCGGGTCGGGGACGAGCATGCCGAAGATCCAGGTCTCCGAGACGGGCGCGTCGTGGTTCCACTCCCAGACGAGCGCGCGGTGGGCGATGCCCCACCTGCCGTCGCGGCGCTCCAGCCGGTCGACGATGCGGGCGCCGACGAAGGAGTCGCCGAGCCCGTCGGGGGTCTTCACCCGGCTGAACGTGGTCACGTACGACTCGGCCTGCGCGCTGTCGCCCGCCAGCTCGACGAGCACGTTGGTCATGCAGTGCATGGTCCGGCTCCTGGGGTGGGTGAGCACGCGGGAGACGCTGCTCACGTAGTCCTCGGCGGTGCCCTCGAAGACCCCGCCGTGGTCCTCGGTGGCGCCGGGCAGGTAGCACGCGGCCACCCCCTCGACGTCGCCCCGGTCGACGGCGCGCAGGTAGCGCGCCAGGACCTCGTAGATCTCCTGTTTGTCGAGCAGTGCCTGCACCGCTTCGTCGCGCCGGTCGGTCACGTCGGGCCTCCTCGCAGGGGTGGGTCCCTCGACGCTACAACTAAGAGAGTGAGTAGGCCAAGACTCATTGCGGACGAGTTTCAACCGGGTTAAGGACCGTTGACGCACTCACTCTTTCTGTTGTAGTAAGACCTGACCAGCAACGCACTGCTAACTGAAGTATGAAAGCTCGCATTGGAGCCACTCAGATGCAGACGGTCCACGAAGCCGGACAACGGCCCTCCCTCACGGTCTCGGACGTGACGCTCCGCTTCGGCGGTGTCGCGGCCCTGGACGGGGTCGGCTTCACCGTCGCCCCCGGTGAGATATGCGGGCTCATCGGCCCCAACGGCGCCGGGAAGACGACCCTGTTCAACTGCGTCACGCGGATCTACCGCCCCGACTCCGGCGCCATCGCCTTCGGTGACGCCGACCTGTCCCGCGTCAGGCCGCACGACGTGGTGCGGCTCGGCATCGCCCGTACCTTCCAGAACCTCGCCCTGTTCCCCTCGCTCACCGTGCTGGAGAACACCGTGGCCGGGGCCCACGCCCGCGAGCGGGCGGGGTTCGCCGGGGCGCTCACCGGATGGCCGGGCACCAGGGCCAGGCAGCGCCGTCTCGAAGGGGAGGCGATGGACATCCTCGCCGAGCTCGACCTGCGCGACGTGGCGCACCGGCCGGCCCAAGGGCTGCCGTACGGCACGCTCAAACGGGTCGAGCTGGCCCGCGCGCTCGCCGCCAGACCGAGACTGCTCCTGCTGGACGAGCCCGCGGGCGGGCTCACCCACGCGGAGGTACGCGACCTCGGCGAGCTCATCCGCCGCCTGCGCCGCGACCACGACCTCGGCGCCCTGCTGGTGGAGCACCACATGGGCCTGGTCATGAGCATCTCCGACCACGTGGTCGCGATGGAGTTCGGCCGCAAGATAGCGGACGGCACCCCCGAGGAGGTGCGCGGCGACCGCCGCGTCGTCGAGGCCTACCTGGGGAAGGCGTCATGAGCCTGCTCACCGTCGAGGGGTTGCGCGCGGGCTACGGCCAGGCGCGGGTCCTGCACGGCGTCGAACTGGAGATCGGCGAAGGCGAGGCGGTGGTGGTGCTCGGCGCGAACGGCGCGGGCAAGACCACCACCATGCGGGCACTGGCCGGGCTGCTCCCGTACGAGGGAACGGTCCAGCTGGAGGGCCGTCCCCTCGGCGGACTGCGTCCCGACGCGGTCGTCTCGCGGGGCGTCAGCCTGGTCCCGCAGGGGCGGGGCACCTTCCCGCACCTCACCGTGCTGGAGAACCTGCACGTCGGCGCCGCGCTCCGCAAGGACAGGGCGGGCATCCGCGAGGACGTCGAGCGCTGGTGCTCGGTGTTCCCGGTGCTCGCCGAGCGCACCGGGCAGGCCGCGGGCACGCTGTCGGGCGGCGAGCAGCAGATGCTCGCGGTGGCCCGCGCCCTGATGAGCAGACCCCGCCTGCTGCTCTGCGACGAACCCAGCCTCGGGCTCGCCCCGCGCATCGTCGCCGAGCTGTTCGACATCCTGGCGACCGTCAACCGCGAGCAGGGCGTCTCGATGCTCCTCGTGGAGCAGAACGCCGAGCTCGCCCTCGGCCTGGCCCACCGCGTCTACCTGCTCGAAGTGGGCCGGGTGATCGCCTCGGGAACCGCCGGGGAGTTCCGCGGCGACGAGAGCGTCCGACGCGCCTACCTCGGGTACTGAGGAGCGCCCCCCATGGACATCTTCCTCGAACGACTCTTCGACGGCGTCACCAACGGCGCCGTGTACGCGATCATGGCGCTCGCCCTGGTGGTGGTCTTCCGCAGCACCGGCACCATCAACTTCGCCCAGGGCGAGATGGCGCTGTTCACCACCTACCTCGCCTGGTGGCTCACCGTCGCCGCCCAGGTGCCCCTGTGGATCGCGACCCTGGTCGCCGCCGCGGCGGGCTTCGTGCTCGGCGCGGTGGTGGAACGCACCCTGATCAGACCCATCAGGCGGCGCAACGACATGGCCTCGCTCATCGTCGCGCTCGGGCTGTTCACCGCGTTCAACGCGCTGGCCGGGCTGCTGTGGAACTCCGAGACCAAGACGATGCCCAGCCTGTTCCCCAGCGCGCTGGACGATTTCCTCTCGGTCGGCGGCGCCCGGCTCTACTGGGACGCGCTCGGCGTCTGGCTCTTCGTGATCGTCCTGATCGGCGCGGTCTTCGCGCTCTTCAACCGGACCCGCCTGGGGCTGCACATGCGCGCGGTCGCCGACAACCCCGAGTCGGCCGCGCTCAGCGGGGTGCCGACTGGGCGCATCCTGATGCTCGGCTGGGGGCTCGCGGGCGTCATCGGCTCCCTCGCCGGGGTGCTGCTCACCCCGCTCTCCCCGCACCAGCTCAGCCTGCAGACGATGTTCCCGATCCTCATCTACGCCTCCGCCGCCGCGCTGTTCGGCGGGCTGGACAGCCCGGTGGGCGCGGTCGTGGGCGGGCTCGGCATCGGCGTGCTCGAAGCGATGATCACCGGTTACGTCGAGTTCATCGGCGGCACGCTGCCGCAGACCGCGGCACTCGTCGTCATCGTCCTCATCCTCCTGTTCCGGCCCACCGGGCTGTTCGGGACCCGGCAGATGGAGCGCCTGTGACCCCCGAGACCGCCCTGTCCCGCGACGGCGCCTCCGGTCGCGACCGCGCGGCGCCGCCCGGCGGGGGCCCCCGCGAGACCTCGCGCCGGTTCCCGATCACCGTGCGCGCCGGGTCGCCCGCGCACCGGGGGCTGCGGCTCGCCCTCCTCGCCGTCGCCGCCCTGCTGCTGGTCGCGGGCTCGTACGCCGAACCGTTCCGGGTCGGCCAGTTCACCAGCGTGCTGATCTTCGCCATCGCGATCAGCGGGCTCAACCTGGCCACCGGCTACACCGGCCTGCTGTCCATCGGGCACTCGGCCTTCTTCGGGCTCGGTGCCTACACCACCGGGGTCCTGGTGGTCTCGTACGGGGCCGCGCCCATGTCGACCATCCCGGTGGCGGTGGTGCTCTGCTTCCTGCTGGGGCTCGTCGTCGGGCTGCCCGCGCTGCGGATCAGGGGCCTGTACCTGGCGCTGGTCACCCTCGCGGTGGGCGTCGCCTTCCCGGAGATCGTCCGGCGCTTCGAGGACTTCACCGGGGGTGCCGCGGGACTCGTCATCCGCTCCCGCCAGCTGGGCCCGCCGGAGTGGACCGGGCTCACGGTCGGCCAGCGCGGCCTGTGGCTGTACTGGGTCAGCGTGGCCGCCCTGGTCCTGGTGCTCGTCCTCGTCCGCAACCTCACCCGCAGCCGCCTCGGCATCGCGATGATCGCCACCAGGGACAACGAGATCGCCGCCGCGGCCTCGGGCGTGCGCCTCGCGACGATCAAAACCGGGGTCTTCGGCATCTCCGGGGCCGTCACCGGCCTGGCGGGCAGCCTCTTCGCCATGTACGTGGGCGCGCTGTCGCCCGACGGCTCCTTCACGCTGCTGAAGTCGATCGAGCTCATCACCGGTCTCTTCCTCGGCGGCGCGGCCACCCTGTTCGGCCCGGTCGTCGGCGCCCTCGCCGTCGTCTACCTGCCCTACTTCACCTCCGACCTGGCCTCGGGCCACGTGTCCGGCGTGCTCTTCGGCGCGATCCTCATCGCGATCGTCTTCCTGATGCCCCAGGGCATCGCCGGAGTCCTCGGCAGGCTCGCCGGGCGCGTCGTCCACATCGGCCCCGCGACGGGCGGCGGCCACCGGGCCGCTCCGTCCTCCGGCGAGACCTCGCTTTCCGATGAGGCTCCACCCCCGGATGGTGCCACGCCCATCGATGGTGCCCCGCCGCCCGGTGGCGACGCCGCCTCACCCCCCACCAGCGACACCCTGGGAGAACGCAGATGAGAACCCGACACCTCGCCGCGATCGGCCTGACGGCCGCCATGCTCGCCGCCGGATGCGGCGGCGCCGACCCGGCGGGCCCCGCCCCCGCGGCCGGAGCGGAGAGCGCCCCGGGCGCCGCCGCGCAGGGCGTGACACCGGTCGACGGCTGCGCCGACCCGGACGCCACCGGGGAGAAGATCACCGGAACGCTCAAGGTGGGCTGGAGCGCCGCCCTGTCCGGGCCGCTCGCCCAGGCGGTCGGCGCCGTCATCGACGGCATGAAGGCCCGCTTCGAGGTGGCCAACGCCGCCGGGGGCGTCGGGGGCGTCAAGCTGGAGGTCGTCGCCAAGGACGACGCGTTCAACCCGGAGAAGGCCAAGGCCAACGTCAACGAGCTGATCCAGAAGGACGGCGTGCACGTCCTCAACACGTTCGGCTCGGGCCAGCTGAACGCGGTCGCCGACGACCAGAACGAGGCGTGCGTGCCGCTGCTGTTCGGCCAGGCGTCCGTGCCCGCGTACCGGGACGCGAAGAACTTCCCCTGGACCACCGAGTATCTCCCCTCCGCCGAGGTGGAGATGGCCGTCGTCGTCGAGCAGCTCAAGAAGAAGTACCCCGACGGCGCGACCGTCGCGCTCGCGGTCAACCAGACCGAGTCCGGGCAGGGGTACGCGCAGGGGTTCAAGAAGGCGGTCGAGGGCACCAACCTCAAGATCATCAAGGAGGCGCCGCTCACCGACCCGAACGCCGCCGCGACGACCCTCAAGGCCAGCGGCGCCCAGGTGCTCGTGGACGCCGGGGTCACCACCGACTGCCTCACCCTGAGCATGGCCGTCGGCCGCGCCGGGTGGAAGCCCGACACCTTCATCCAGCCGGCCAACTGCGTCGACGGCAAGTCGCTGTACGAGCCCGCGGGCGAGGCCGCGGACGGGCAGCAGATCATGGTCTGGCTGAAGGACCCGGGCAACCCGATCTACGCCGAGGACGAGGCGGTCAAGCGGTATCTCGCCGACATGGAGGCGCAGGGCAACAAGGCCCCGCTCAACAACTACTCGGTCAACGGCTGGGCCATCGCCGACCTGCTGGTGGACGTCTTCACCACGGCCGCCTCCTCCCCGGACGGGCTCAGCCGCCTCGGCATCATGAACACGGCCCGCACCCAGGAGTACCACCCGCCGATGTTCATCGACGGCGTCGACTGGAAGATGTCGCCCACACAGGCGCTCGGCATCATGGCCTTCCGCCCGTTCGTGTGGTCGGCGGAGAAGAAGACCTTCGAACCGGCCGGTGACGTCGTCGACATCTCCCACAACTACGCGCAGGGCAACTGAGGACGGTGACGGGGATGACCGGACTGCACCCGCCCGAGAGGGTCGAGGAGTACACCGCCAGGGGCTGGTGGACGGACGAGACCATGGACGGGCTCTTCGCGGCCCGGGTGGCCGCCGAGCCCGACCGCCTCGCCGTCGTGGACCCGCCCAACAAACGGGCCCTGGTGGACGCCGGGCCCCGGCGCCTCACCTGGCGCGAGCTCGACGAGGAGGCGACGCGGCTCGCGGCCGTGCTGCTGCGGCACGGCCTGGGCACCGGTGACGTGCTGGCGGTCCAGCTGCCCAACACGGTCGAGCTGGTCGTCGTCTACCTCGCGTGCTGGCGGCTGCGGCTGGTCGTCTCCCCGCTCCCGGTCCAGTACCGCGAGCACGAGGTGGCGGAGCTCGGCGCCCTCGCCGGTTTCGCCGCCTTCCTCACCGCGGCGCGCGTCGGTGACCGGCACCCGGCGGAGGAGGTCCGCACGGCCCTGCCCGACCTGCGGGTCCTGCTGGTTCACGGAGCTTCGGCCGGCGGTGGCGGACCCCTGCCCGCCGGGGCCGTCGACCTGGACGCCGAGCTGGAGGCCGTCGTACGGGAGGAGGGGGAAGCGGGCAGGGCCGTCCGGGCGTACGCCGAGGCGCATCCCGCCGACCCCAACGACTGCGTGACGATCTGCTGGACCTCCGGCACCGAGAGCACGCCCAAGGGGGTGCCCCGCACCCACTACGACTGGCTGGCCATGAGCTGGGCGACGGTCGACGCGCCCCGGCTGACCGGCGACGACGTGCTGCTCAACCCCTTCCCCATGGTCAACATGGCCGGGATCAACGGCATGTTCCTGCCGTGGCTGCGCGTCGGCGGCGTACTCGTCCAGCATCACCCCTTCGACCTGCCGACGTTCCTGCGGCAGATCACCGAGGAGCGCGTCACCTACACCGTCGCGCCGCCCGCCCTGCTCACCCTGCTGCTGGCCCGCGCCGAGCTGCTCGCCACGGCCGACCTGTCGTCGCTCCGCCTCATCGGATCGGGGTCGGTGCCGCTGGCGCCCTCCATGGTCAGGGGCTGGCAGGACGACCACGGGATCGGGATCATCAACTTCTTCGGCTCCAACGAGGGCATCGCGCTGCTCACCGACCCGCACGACGTGCCCGACCCCGAGCAGCGGGCCAGGTACTTCCCCCGCTACGGCGTGCCGGGCATCACCTGGAGCTCCCGGATCTCCGGGCAGGTGTCGGTACGGCTGGTCGACCCCGACACCGGGGAGGAGGTCACCGAGCCCGGCCGTCCCGGAGAGCTGCGGATCAAGGGGCCGATGGTGTTCCCCGGCTACCTGCGCGGGGACCGGGTGGCCGACCCCTTCGACGAGCGGGGCTACCTCAGGACCGGGGACGTCTTCGAGATCGCCGGGGAGCGCGGGGAGTTCCTGCGCTACGTCGACCGGGCCAAGGACCTGATCATCCGGGGAGGCATGAACATCGCCCCGGCCGAGCTGGAGGGGCTCATCGCCGCCCACCCCGGAGTCCAGGACGTGGCGGTCGTCGGCTACCCGGACGACGTACTGGGGGAGAGGGTGTGCGCGGTGGTGGTGCCGCGCGAGGGGAGCACGCTCACCCTCGGCGAGCTGGTCGGCCACCTGCGCGCGGGCCGCATCGCCTCGTACAAGCTGCCCGAACGCCTGGAGCTGCGGGACGCGCTGCCCCGCAACCCCGTCGGCAAGATCCTCAAGCGCCGTCTCAGGAACGAGATGACGGCCGTGGAAAAGGGAGCGTGAGGCATGGACGACGACTCGAAGCTGTCGGTGGTACGGGACATGGTCGAGGCGTGGAACGACCTCGACTGGGACCGCGTGGTCGGGCTGTTCGCGCCGGACGGCGTGCTGCACAGCGTGATGCAGGAGCCCCTGCGGGGGCGCGAGGCCATCGGTGAGCGCCTCGCCGTCCTCGCCGACGGCCTGGAGCGGCTCACCCTGCACGTGCGGGCGCTGGGGGTGATCGACGGCCGGGTGTTCCTGGAACGGCTCGACGTCTTCGACGTCCGGGGGCACCACGGGGAGGTCCCGGTCGTCGGCGTGCTGAGCGTGGCGGACGGGTTCGTCACCGAATGGCTGGAATACTACGATCGGGCCACCCTGCTGCGCGGGATGGGTCTCGGCGCGGACTTCGCGGCATGACGACCCCCGCCCCGCGCGGCCCGGGAGCTCCCGGCTCCGCGGCACCGGGTTCCGGGACACCGGGCTCCGAGGTGTCCGGGCCGGGCGCGCCCGGCCGTCGTCCGTCCGGGTCCGGCTCGTGGGGGGCCGGACCCGGCGGGCCGTCCGAGGGCGGCCCGCACGGCGCACCGAGCCCGCACCGCACCCCGAGCCCGTCGGGTGCAGCGGGTCCGTCGGGCTTGCCGGGTTCATCGGGCTTGCCGGACGCGGCGGGCGCGGGAAGCTTGCCGGGTTCATCGGGCTTGCCGGACGCGGCGGGCGCGGGAAGCTCGCCGGGTTCGCGGGGCCCGTACGCGCCGGACGGCTGGGGTGCTCTCCTGCGGGCCGCCGTGCGGCGGTTCGGCGGGCGGACCGCGATGGTCGCGCACGGGGAGCGGCGGACCTACCGCGAGCTCGGTTCCAACGCCGCCAGGCTCGCCAACGCCCTGCACGGGCTCGGGGTCCGCCCCGGCGACCGGGTGGCGCTGATGGCCGAGGACCGGGTCGAGGCGCTGGAGGCGTACGTGGCCTGCGCGTTCGGCGGGTTCACCGCCGTGCACGTCAACGACCGGCTCAGGGCCGGGGAGGTCCAGGCGATCGTCGACGACGCCGGCGTGCGGGCGTTCCTGCACACCGACGGCCGGACCGAGGTCGCCGAGGCGATCGCCGGGCCCGGCGTCCTGGTCAGCGCGGGGCGGGAGCCCGCCCGGGGCGCGCTCCGCTACGCGGACCTGCTCGCCGGGGCCTCCGACCGGCTTCCCGAGCCGGGACCGGGCGGCTTCCCGGCCGTGATCGGCTACACCAGCGGGACGACGGGCGACGCCAAGGGCGTGGTGGTCGAGGACGCCACGCTGGCCAGGATCATCCGGCACATGCCCTTCCACTACCGGCTCGCGCCGGGCGGCACGTGCGCGTTCACCGGCACGTTCTCGTTCGTGGCGGGATTGTGGGGGGTCGTCCTGCCGCACCTGTACCTCGGCGGCACGCTCTCCTTCATGGCGGGGCTGGCGCCGGACGCGTGGGTCGACGCGATGATCCGCGAGCGGTCCGCCTTCACCTACGTGCCCAGCCCGCTCGCCCCGGCCTTCGTCGCGGAGGTACGGCGCCGCCCCGAGGTGCTCGACACCCTCCGCACGGTGCTCCACTCGGCCTCCGCGCTCCCGCCCGACCTCGTCAGGGAGATGGTCGACCTGGTGGGGAGCCGCTACATCGAGACGTGGGGCATGACCGAGACGGGCGCGCCCGTCACCGCCACCACGGCCGCCGACTGGGGGCCAGGCTGCGAGGCCGACGACATCCACGCCTCCGTGGGGCGGCCGATGCCCGTCGCGAGCGTGCGGGTCCTCGACGAGGCGGGCGAGCCCCTCCCGCCGGGTGCCGTGGGCGAGCTCGCGGTGGAGTCCGACACCCTCTTCGCCGGGTACCACAACCGGCCGGACGTCACCGCCGAGGCGTTCACCGGCCCCTGGTTCAGGACCGGCGACGCGGGCCGGGTGGACGAGGCCGGATACGTCTACATCACCGACCGCGTCAAGGACATGATCATCACCGGTGGCATGAACGTCTACCCGGCCGAGCTGGAGAAGGTCCTGGCGGGCATGCCGGGTCTCGCCGAGGCGGCCGTGTTCGGCACGCCCCACGAGCGCTGGGGCGAGGCCGTCACCGTGGCGGTGACCCCCTCGCCGGGAGCCTCCGTCACCGGCGAGGACGTGATCGGCTTCCTCTCCGGCCGGGTCGCGGGCTACAAGCGGCCCTCGCGGGTGTTCGTCGTCGACGAGCTTCCGCGCAACGCGGCCAGGAAGGTACGCAAGGAAGTGCTGCGGCAGCGCTTCCGGGACGCGGACGACTCCGCCCGGTCCTGATCCGCGTGTTCCCCGGCGGCGCCCACCACGGCTCCGCCGGGGTTCGGCCCACGCGTCGTCCGGCCGCGCCCTCATGACCCCGGTCCGGACGCCTGAGCCGGCCCACGCGTCGTCCGGCCGCGCCCTCATGACCCCGGTCCGGACGCCTGAGCCGACACCCGTGGCTGTCGTTGGGAAATCGCATACTGTATCCGAGGTGTGCTTCTTCGCGTAATGTGCGAGGTATTGGACACTTCGTGTCACTGCATACTTACCGAGCGCAGAAATCGCCGGTCGTGCGAAATCCGCGCCGCACGTGCACCGGCCGGTGGCAATCAACGGTAATCGGCGGTAATCAATGGTCGCGGCCCCTTTGTGGTCGAACCCCATCCGTGAACCGCCACCTTCTCGGCAACGGAAATCGCCCGCATTCCGCCATAAATCAGTATGGAATAGGGGAAAAGCGGGTCGGGGCCGATGAGGGCCGGATGTCGCGGCCTTCCCGTCCG
Source organism: Streptosporangium sp. NPDC002721 (assembly GCF_042888905.1). Taxonomy (NCBI): domain Bacteria; kingdom Bacillati; phylum Actinomycetota; class Actinomycetes; order Streptosporangiales; family Streptosporangiaceae; genus Streptosporangium; species Streptosporangium sp. NPDC002721. Next base: position 233,564 of record NZ_JBIAQI010000006.1, on the reverse strand, counting down.
GGCGGGTTCTCAGCGTGTCCGGGCGGTCGCAGCCTGTTTCCGGGCCGCTCCGGGAGTGAGGGAATCCTCGGGACGCCCGGGTGACGCGAATTTCATTCGTATTCATTTCGTGAAGAATCTTCAGATGAAATGCATGCCGATAGATTGATTCCTGACCCATAATCGCCGTCAAGAACATGGGGATCGGGAAAAGGGAGCGCTGCGTTGCACGGCAGAACCTCTCCGTTGTTCATCGGCCGGAAGCGGGAGCTCGACTTCCTCGGGGAGGCGTGGCGGGAGGCCGGGCGCCGTGACGCGCGGGTCGTGGGTGTCCGGGGCGCGTCGGGGATCGGCAAGACCGAGCTGGTCGAGCGCTTCCTGCGTACCGTGCCCGGCGTGCGGACCGTTCGCGCCTTCGGCGACGAGGACGCGCTCGCCCACCCCTGGGGGGTGCTGGAGCAGATCGCCGAACAGCTGCCGACCCCGGCGCTCGCCAGGACGCTGTCGGGCCAGTCCGAGGCCGCCTTCATCGGACAGGCCCTCGCGGCGGAGTTCGCCGCCGCGGACGCGCTGATCGTGGTCGTCGACGACGCGCACTGCGGCGACCGGCAGTCGATGGCCGCGCTCCGCCTGGCGGCCCGGCGCCTGCGCAACGCCCAGGTCATGCTCCTGGTCGTCCACCAGGCTCCCGGGTACGCGACGGGAGCGGTACCGGACGCCCCCCGCCTGGAACTCCACGAGGGGTGGGAACGGATCTTCGACTCGTCGCAGGGGCGCCTGCTCCAGGTCGAGGGGCTCCCCGCCGACGACCTCGTGAGGCTCGCCGTCGCGAGCGGCCACGACGGCCTCACCCCCTCCGGCGCCAGGAGGCTGCACGAGCACACCGACGGCAACGCGCTGCACTCGCTCCTCCTGCTGGACCAGGTGGAGATGCACTCGATCAACTTCGGCAACGGCCCGCTGCCCGCCCCCCGAGGTATGACGCAGGCCGTCGTGTCGCGGCTCGCGTCGTGCGACCGCCGTACCCGCGAGGTCGTCGGCGCGGCGGCGGTGCTCGGCCGCCGCTTCGGCCTGACCGACCTGCGCGCGCTCTCCGGTGTCGCCGACGTCACGACGCCCCTGGAGGAGGCCGCCGCCGCCGGGCTGGTCAAGGAGATCCCCGGTACGGGCGGGCAGGAGTTCGCGTTCACCACCCTGCTCGTCTGGGACCGCATCTACTACGACTCCGGCGTCGAGCGCCGCCGTGCCCTGCACCGCAGCGCCGCCCTGCTCGGCGGCCCCGGCGCGCTGTGGCACGGGATCGCGGCGTCCGGCGGCGGCACGGACGGCGAGCTCGCCGCGCTCGCCCAGGAGGAGGCCCAGTTCCTGCTGTCGCGCGGCAGGCTCCCCCTGGCGGCGGTGTACGCCCGCCACGCCGCGGACCTGACCCCGCCGGGACCCGACCGGCTGCCCCGGCTGCTGACGGCCGCCGAGACCCTGCTGGTCTCCGGTGACGCGACCGTCGCCCGGCGCTACGAGAGCGAGATCCTCGCGGCGCCGCGAGGTCCCTGGCGCGACTACGTCGCCGGTTACCAGGCCCTGATCTCCGGGCGCGTCGCGGAGGCCAAGCTGCTGCTGGTCCAGGCGCTGGGTGCCGCCGGGCGCGACCGGACGGAGAGCCCGCACACGCCCGCCGACCTGCGGGCGCGCATCGCGGCCCAGCTCGCGATCATCGGGGTGGTCGAGATCTCCTACCCCGAGATGGTCGAGTACGGCACGGCGGCCGTCGCGGCGGGCAGCCACGAGCCGTGGGTGCGCGCGTTCGCCTGGTTCGCCCAGTCCCTGGGCTGGACCCTGGCCGGACGGGCCGAGGACGCGCTGGCGTCCCTGGCGGACGCCGACCTGCCCGGTTCGGTGGCCGGGCTGGACGGGCTGGTCGCGCGGGGGATGATCCGGCTGTGGACCGACGACCTCGAGGGCGCGTCCGCCGATCTGCGCGAGAGCGTCGCGCGGGCCACGCGCGGCGAGGCGCTGCGGGTCGGCCAGGCGCTCGGCTTCCTGGGCGAGGCCGAGTACCGCCGGGGCAGGCTCGACGACGCCGTCCAGTTCACCCGGCTCGCCGTCGGCGACGCCGAGGAGAACGAGCGGGTCTGGGACTACGCGATCCTGCACTCCCTGGCCTGCTACCCCCGCGCGGCCCGGGGCGAGTGGGGTCAGGCGCAGGAGCACGCCCGCCAGGCCGCGGACTGGGCGCCGGTCGTCGAGAGCAGGGCGAGTCTCGCCTACGCGGCGGGAGCGCGCGCGGCGATCGCCCAGGCCCAGGGCGACGTCCAGCGGCTGCTCAGCGCGGCCGAGGCCATCGAGCTGCACTACGACTCCCTGGAACCGGGCACCCACCTGTTCGGCCCGATCGGCGCCGACGCGCTCTCCCTGCTCGGCCGGGCCGACGAGGCGGACGCCGCGCTGGAGGTCTTCACCGACAGGGCCGCGCCGAGCGGGCGCCGTTCGGCCCTGATGTCCGTCGCCAGGGTGCGGGGCCAGATCGCCGCCACCCGGGACGACCACGCGGGCGCCGTACGGGAGTGCGAGGAGGCCCTGTCCCTGGCCCGCGAGGTGGGGCTGCCGATCGAGGCCGGCAGGATCGACCTGGTGATGACGCGATCCCAGCACGCCCGGGGCCGTCACGCCGAGGCGGAACGGCTGCTGAGGCGGGCGCTGGTCGCCTTCAACCGCACCGGCGCCGCGGCCTACGCCGACCTCGCCCTCAAGACGGCCGGGGAGCTCAGGCTCTCCGTGGACGGTCCCAACGCGGCCTTCAGCAGCCTCACCGGGGCCGAGCGCGAGGTCGTGGCGATGGTCTGCGAGGAGATGACCACCCGCCAGATCGCGCAGAAGCGCTCGGTGGCGATCAGCACCGTGGAGACGCAGCTGAACCGCATCTACGCGAAGCTGAACGTCACCAACCGGATCGAGCTCCGCGCGGTCCTGTCCGACCCCGACGAGTAACCGGCCCCCGGTTCACGGCTCGCGGCGCCCGTCCCGGCGTACGCGGAACGGGCCTGTAGGTGTACGGGAAGCGGGCATGTCGAGGTATGTCATGGCATCCGTAGGGGTGGTACCTGGACGCTTTTCCGGGTCCCCGCGACTACCGTGAGCGCTTGCCAGAGCGCCGGGAGAGCGGCGCCGCCGACAGGAGGCCGGAAATGCGGTTGACCATCGACGTCCAGAGGACCGCCACCGGTCACATCGCCGGGACGGTGGAAGCCGATGACTCCGCGCCGCCCGTCCCCTTCCACGGCGTCATCGAGCTGGTCACCCTCCTGGAAACCCACCTGGACGGATGACCGCGGGAGAGGGCGCCGGGTGCCCGGCGGCGCAGGAGGCAGACGTCCACGGAGTGTCAGGCCAGGGGGGAGAGCATCAGATGGGCACCACGTCCCACCTCGGGAGGGAACTCGGGAGGGAACTCGGGAGGGAACACCGCCGCCGACCGGCGGCGGGCCACGCGTACCACCGGCCGCCGGTCGTGACGGTCCCGCGAGCCGCACGGGCCGCGCGGGGCGCGCGGCCCGCGCGGGGCGCGACGGCCGGCCGGGCCGGGGGGAACGGCCGCGCCGGAGCGATCGGGGTGGTCTCGTGAACGCCACCATGACGGCCTTCGTACCGGCGAACGACGACGGCCACGACCTGCTGGACAACTGGATACGGCCGATCTGCGCGAGGCTGGGGGTCCGCCTGGCGGTCGCCCTCCCCGGCGCCGACCAGACCACCGCGCTCGCGGCGCAGCGGGCGTCGACCTTCGTCCTTTGGGACTGCTCCGTCGAGGGGCCCGAGGACGTCTACGCGGCCTTCAACGCGCGCGCCAAACTCGACCCCGGCAGCATCGTCGTCAGCCGCACTCCGCTGCCGCGCAACGTGCTGACCCGCGCCTGCCACGCCCCCGTGCACGGCGACACCCTGGGCAACGCGGAGCTGGGCGAGTGGCTGGAACGGCGCCTGCGCCGCGTGCTGGGCACGGTCCGGACGCCCCCGTCGCGCCTGCCCGAGCCCCGGGAGCACTACTGGATGTTCGACAACCCGGCCGACTACTTCCTCAGCTTCCACGGCGAGCGGAGGCGGGAGGCGGGGGAGTGGCGCGCGGCCTTCGAGAAGGCCCACTCGGTCACCGTGCGGATGGTTCCGCCCCGCGAGTACTCCTACCCGGCCGAGGTGGTCACCCGGCAGCAGATGTGGGAGGGCGTGGCCCGGCTGATGTACGAGATCATCGCGACGGGACGGGCCATCGTCCATCCCGCGCCGGACCACTTCTCGTCGTTCTGGACGGTGAGCGAGCTGCTGGCCACGCTGTGGCTGCTGCCGCGCGGTTCCACACCCCCCATGATCACCTCCGCGTACGTCGCCCGGCCCTCGGGCGGCATCCGGAAGCTGGAGCACCTCACCGCCCGCAGCGTCCTGGGCGTCCCGCTGCTGGGCGACGCCCACGCCGACCGCTTCGCCAGGCTCATCAACACCTCCGACCCGATCACCACCGCCCCGCTGACCCGCAGATCCCCGGAGGGCGGGAGAGGCGCCGTCACCGGGACGGTGAAGCAGGTCGGGCAGCACGATCCCGAGCCGGCGGCCTCGCGGTTCTGGGACGAGATGCGGGTGCCCTGCCCGGTCTGCGCCCCCCGGGGCCGGGCCGCCGCGAAGGTCGACTGGGACCGGCACATGGACCTGTCGTGGGAGGAGCGGGGCGTGGACCACTACGGCTACTTCACCGCGCGGCGCGAGGACCTCGGCACGGGAGGGGTCCGCTGCCCCGGGTGCCGTACCCACCTGAGGCTCGTCAACGACCACGGCGTCCGCACGCTCTGGACACCGCTCCCCGAGGGGGAAGCCGAACGGGACCGGCCGGTCGTCCGGTGCGACCCCGTCTGGCAGGTGCTGCCGGACGGCCCCGGAGGCGCCGGGCCGCTCTCCGTGAGGAGGGACGCCGACGCCGTTCTCGATCTCCAGGACATGGAGGCCGGTGCCGGGACGAGGTGGGTCTCGGCGCACAGTTCTGTCTAGCGGAGGGCCCTTCGGGGCTCGCCACCCCACGGATGGGAGCGTTCCAAAGATGTCAGGCGAACAGGTCGCCGCCGCCGGCGGCCCCGGTTCTTTCGGCACACCCGGCACGCCTGGTCCTTCCGGTACGTCCGGCGGGGCCGCGGAGCGCGAGCGCCGCCGGGTCCTGTCACTGAGCCGTCGCTCCGGCGAGCTCGCCGCCTCCGGGCGCCACGAGGAGGCGCTCGCCGCGAGCGAGGAGGCGCTGGAGCTCGCCCGGCGGCTGGCCGGGGACGACCGTGACACCTACCTCCCCGACCTGGCCCTGTGCCTGGCCGGGGCGGCGATGCGGTACGTCCGGCTGGGCCGCAGGCACGACGCGGTCCACGCGGGGCGCGAGGTGGTGGCCGTCAGGCGCGAGCTGGCGCGGGCGCGTCCCGACGAGTACCTGCCCCACCTCGCGGGTTCGCTGAACGGCCTCGCCTGCGACCTGGGCCGGATCGGCATGCTGGAGGCCGCCCTGGAGGCCGCCCGCGAGGCGGCCGGCATCTACGAGGGCCTCGCCGCCCGGAGCCCGGTGGCACACGAGCCGAGTCTCGCGATGGCGCTGCACACCCTGGCCCAGCGCACGGCGTCGCTGGGACGGCTGGAGGACGCCGTACTCCACAGCACGAGAGCCGTCTCGATCCGGCGGCGGCTCGCCACGGAGAACCCGCCCGCCTACTCGGTGGCCTTCGCCACCGCCCTGCACGGCCTCGGCTGGCAGCTGGCCGCGCTGGGGCGCCGCGAGGAGGCCATCGCCGCCTACGCCGAGTCGGTGACGATCCGCCACCGGCTGGCCCGCTCGGAGAACGCCCGGGGCGCCGACCACGGCTACCTGGCCGCCGTGGCCGGGGAGTGGGCGGACCTCCTCATGGACGCGGGACGCCTCCCCGCGGCCATGGAACCACTGGAGATCGCCAGAACCGCCTCCCTGCACGCCGGTGACACCGAACGGGCCGACCGCCTGGCCGCCCTGATGGAACGCGCCGGAAGCATCCGCGTCTGAGCCTCCCGTACGGAGGGACGGACCCAGGGGGGCGAGATCCGCGTCTCGCGCGGGAGGAGGGGATCCGCGCGGGCCGGGGCCCGCGTGCGGGAGGGGAGACCCGCACGCGGGCCGGGGCACATGTCGCCTGTGACAGCGCCTTCCGGCTCCAGCCGAGCTCGGGTTCCCACGCTCGTCGCGACACCCGGTCCAAGGGATGTCGCGACGACCGGGCCGTTTCGGCATTCTCCGGAGCCGGCGTCACGGCTGTTCGTCATTCGCCTCGTTGCGCACGGAACCCGGATTCGGGCGAACGGCAGGGCGACATGTGCCCGGCAGGGGCCCTGGCCGAATCCCGTCCGATCATCGCGACCAGGCGGGAACATGTCGTTTCGGAGGTTTCCGAACCGGTACGGGTGACGAGGACCGCCTCAACGTCGCTTCGGTGCTCCGCGATGGGTGACGACCTTGTCGCCCGGTCCGGGGTACGCCATGATCAGCAGCCGCTGGGTGCCGTACTCCTCGCCCTTCCAGGGGAACCAGGCGAAGTGCACGCGGACGCGGTAGTGCCCTGTGCGGCCGTCGAGCGACAGGTCCGGCAGCTCGGTGCCGCTCAGGCCGTCCATGAAGATCATCTTGCCGCCCTGGTTGGCGTAGCCGACCTCGACGACGCTGTCCCAGCCCCTGGTCTCCACCGGCGGGCGGCGCGTGTAGGTCTCCAGCGTGACGCAGACGTGATAGTCGGAGGACGTGCTCACCCTCACGTAGCCGGGCCCGGCGCTGACCGGGCCGGAGCTCGTGCCCCTGTGGTCGGCCTCGCCGGTGAACTCGTCGTACATCTCCAGCCCTACCTCGGGCCACTCGGGCTCCTTGAGGCGGATCGCCCTGGCGGGCGTGATGAGGGGGCGGTGACGCGGGGTGGCGTCGCACTTGCGCCGCTCCTCGGCCATCGACTCCTCGAACTCGCGCTCCTCGGCGGCGGCCTCCGCCGTGACCACCGCGTTCGCGGCCGGGCAGATGTCGGCGAGCACCCCCTCCAAGGTGCGGACGTCGACCCCTTCCGCCTCCTTCAGGCGGGCCAGCTCGCGCGGGTCGTCGCGGGTGTAGACGGCGCACAGGCGACGGCCGTGGGCGAGCAGCACCTGGTCGGGCGCGGTGGCGGCGAAGGGGAGCGCCTGCTGCTGACGCATGGCGCAGACGAAGGCGCGAGGGCCGGTGGGTGGCGGGGCTTCCATAGGCTCGCCGTTCGTCTCCCAGGACCGGGGAGGCGGCGAGCAGTCCTCGGCCGTGGTGACCAGGCCGCGTGCCTGGTCCGCCACCGGCAGGAAGCACAGAGCCACGAAGACGGCCGGCGCCGTCGCGAGCACGTGGCGGCGCGGGCGGGTGGCGGGCGGGGTGCGGTACAGCAGGAACAGGACGAGGGCGGAGGTCGCGAGCGCGGCGCTGTACCACAGCGGGGTGAGCCCGAAGAGGATCTCGCCCTGCTCGTCCGGGACGAACAGCCCGTCCGGGTACAGGGCCAGCCGCTGCTCGGCCATCTCGGGGATGGACCGCCAGTCCGTCTCGTACGTCGCCGTGAGGGCGGTGACCACACCCGCCGCCGCGACGAGGGTCAGGGCCGGCGTCGTGACACGCAGCAGCCGCCTGCTCCTGCGGACGACCGCGACCAGGATCAGTACGGCCGGGGCGCCGATGCCGACGAGCATGTCCAGGGCGACCCACGACACCGTCGCCGGGTAGCCCACGTGCCCGTGGAAGAGGCCGTCGAGCGCGCCCCGGGGGCCGATCCACGCGGGCATGCCGTCCGCGAGGTTGACGGCCGCGGGGATCAGCGGGAGCACCACGGCCACGGCGGCCGGCGGCCACGCCCGCACGGGCGCGAGCGGGACCGCAGGCGCCGGAGAAGGTACGGGGGCCGGGGCGCCCAGGTCGTGGGCGGAGCGGGCCTGCCAGGCCGTCCCGAACACGCCCAGGGCGCTCAGGACCATGATCAGCAGCAGGTCGTGGTCGACGCCGAAACCGCCGAACGCGATGATCGAATTGCCCCCCGACGACAGCAGCGACAGCGCCGCCGAGGCCCAGCCCATCCGCACGGTGCCCCGGCTCCAGCGCGCGTCCCTGGCCTGTCCGGCCAGGACCGGCACCAGCCACAGCAGGTAGACGGCGTTGCCGAGCTGGTACGGAGCGACGAACTGCGCGACGGAGAACTCGCCGAGGCCGTAGGCGACGGTGGAGGCCATGTTCATGACGGTGTTCGCCAGCCCGGCCACGAGCCCGAGCAGTCGCAGCCATCGGGGCAGGACCCCGGCGAGGACCACGAAGAACAGCACGACGACGGCGACCTGGACCAGCTCCAGGAGCAGGCCGAACCACCACTGGTAGGGGATCGGAAGCCGGTACAGCATCGGGCAGGCGACGCTGAGGTACAGGGCTGGCCGCAGCAGCCGGACCGGCCTTCCGTTGACCGCAGCCACACCGGCCGGTCGCCCGCGCAGCACCTGCCAGTAGGCCCACCCCTGCAGGACCCCGCCCGCGACCATGAGGAGCTCCACCCACCAGGTGTAGGGCACGAAATCCGAGCCCCACCCCCCGGTGACGATCTCGCGCAGCAGGGCCGGGTCACCGGTGGTCAGCGCGTGGACGCCGGCCACGACGACCGCGGCCACGTAGACGGCGGCGAGAAACGCGGCGATTCTGCCGAAACGGTAGCGGCGCACGGGAACACCCTCGGGGCGCGAGCGGACAGGATCCGAGCAAGGGCGCCCAACCCTAGCGAGCCCCCCTGAAACGATCAAGTGACCGAACGCCTGTCACCGGCCCTCGCCGTGCGTCCCGAAAGAACCGGCCTTCCTGATCGAGCGGCCGGGGCCCGGTGGGCGGGGCGCGCGCGGCCTCGGTCCGGCGAGCGGATTCGTGACCCCGGCCCGGATGACCCCTCCATCACCCCGGCCGGGGTCCTACCCGGCGCTGGGCCGGGTGCTCTGACGGTCGTGAGCGTCGTTACGAGCAGGGGTGCGGTCGCGAGCCGGGGCGACTCCTGTCACGCGAAGCATCCGCCCACGCCCATGCGCGCGCCCCGGTTGAAGGCGCCCAGGCGTTGCGCGGCGGTGCCGTGGTCGCTCACGTCGGTCCAGGGGGTGTCGTCGGCGTGCGCCCGCAGGGCCGCCGAGATCTCCTGGGTGTCACCGGTCTCGAAGTACAGGGTGCCGTCGTCGGCGGCTCCGAAGAGCGCCGCCCCGGCGAGGCAGTCGGCCTGGAGTTCGAGCTGCCGGGACACCAGCCTCTCGGGGATGCGTGCCTGGACGGCGTGGCTCCACTCGTGCGCGATGATCAGGTAGACCCAGGCGTCCCCCTGCCGGTACCCCATCCGCATGAGGTCGACGTCCCACGCGATGTAGTCGTGGGGCGGCCAGCAGTACAGGGCGTTGTCATCGGGAAGGGGATCTCCCTGGCACGTCGGCGCGTCGCCCCACGCGCCGTCGTACGCGCCGAGAACGCGCGGGGGTGAATAACGGCCCGGAAAGAATTCCGACCAGTGCGTCGCCCAGAACCGGTTGATGGCGTACTGGGCACTGCGGATGTCCGCGTTGATGTCGTCGAGGTTCTGCGCGGTGGAGGCGCCCGCCGGGACGTTTCCGCTCGTCGTGGCGGCCGCGGTGCCCGTGGGGACCGCGATCAGCGCGCTGACGAGCAGCGCGACGAGCGCGAGACGAGTGGTTGTCCATCGTGAAGCGGCCACGGGCTTCTCCCCTGTCGCTGTCGGCCACATAACCGGATCAAGTGGTCTGTCGCAGGGCTTTTAGCAAGGCAGGATCACCATATGGGGAAAGGTAATACGAGAGAAGCGCTATCGCGAGATCGTATGAAATATCGCATCAATTAGTCTCTGAATTCGGGGTATTAGCGACGAGTCGTAAATCGGGGTAAAGCGGGGCCGTCGACGCCGAGCTGGTCGATCCGGACGGCCGGCGTCATCGTTGCCGTGTCGGCGTGGGCCTGCTCGCGTGCCGGGTGCCGGGACGACGGAGACGTGGGTGCCGGCCGTATGAAGATCATCGCCTGACATCACGCCCTTCGGGATAAGTCAGGACAAGGGGGAGGCCGGTCACCTTGCGCTCCTTCGGCGCCTCGGGTCAAGGGCGTGCTTGCCGCGGGTCAGACCTGCCTCGAGTTCCCGAAGGACCATCGGGCCCTCGTCGAGGGGATGCACCTGAGGGGTGCCCGGCACGTAGACGCCCTGCGCGATCAGCCGCTCGATCTCGTCGAGCAACCCCCGGTAGATGGAGGGCGATGCTTCCGCCAACGCGCCGATGTGGAGTCCCTTGACCTGCACCCGGTGCCTGAAGACCAGGTCATGGGTCGTCAGGCCGGCGTCCCCGGACGCGGCACCGAAGACGACGATCCGGCCGGTGAAGGGTTTGGTCACCGACAGACTGGCCTCGAAGGTGGCCTTGCCGACCGACTCGAGCACCAGGTCGACACCGGCGGTCCGGCGCAGGATCTCCTCGGCCAGATCGCCGCGGGAGGGATCCAGGACCACGTCGACTCCGAGCGCCCTGACGTCATCGTGTTTCGCCGGCGACGCGGTGGCGACGACGTGGGCCCCGTAGTGACGGGCGAGGCGGATGGCGGCCTGCCCCACGCCCCCTGCGGCGGCGTGAACGAGCACCACGTCACCGGCCTTGAGCTCGCCCAGCGGCCGTAGCGCCGCCAGGGCCGTCGCCCAGTTCAGCAGCATGCCCAGGGCCGCGGCGTCGCTCCACCCCGGCGGAACCGGGAGGACACCTGTGGCCGGCATCGGCATGTACTCCGCGAAGGCGCCGGGGCCGGTTCCTATGACGTGTGTGCCTGCCGGGAGCGGGTCGTCGATCCCGGCGCCGGCGGCGACGATCTCGCCTGCCGCCTCGAACCCGGCCACGTAGGGAGGTCGCGGCCCGCCACCGTAGGTTCCACGGGCCTGCATCACGTCCGCGAAGTTGATCCCCGCCGCACCCACCCGGATCACGTAGTCACCCGGACCCGGACCGACGGGACGAGGATGGTCGACTGCCAGGGTCAGGTCATTCGGGCCGCTGTACGAGCGTTGCACCAGGGCGCGCATCGTTCCAGCGGGTGTCACGTTCTCGATGTCCATCCCCGGAACGTAGAAGCCTCACGCATGCGTCAAGGTCAAGGCGTTCGCTTCGGCCGGTGCGAACTCTCGTCCAGGAACGCGTCGAGCGCCGACCGTTGAGCGGTGAGCGCGGCGATGCGGGCCTTGAGCCGATCGCGATAGCGCCGGACCTCGACCAGGAACTCTTCGCACAGCTGGTCGCGGTCGATGGACTCGCCCGTGACGTGGGGCAGCGCGTCCCTGATCAGTCGCACCGGCAGCCCCGAGTCCAGCAGCAGGCGAATGACGATCACCCGGTCGATGGTGGAGCCGCAGTAGTCGCGGTACCCGTTGCCGCACCGGCCCGGGACGATGAGACCTTCGTCCTCGTAGAACCGCAGCGACCTGGCGCTGACACCGCTGGTCCTGGCCGCCTCACCGATCCTCATGCCCGATCCCAACCCACGAGGACGCCACGATCTTCCCGCACCATCCCGCTACGCACCCGGGGGGCGTCACGAATCCGCTGCCCCGCGATATCCAGGCCCCGCTCGGTTCGGCCGGGGCACCACGCCGGGCAAGACGATGGCCGCCGGTCGGTCCCCCCCCCCCGGGGGAGGCGGGGCGCTCGGTGGCCCGTGGGTCAGCTCGCCGGGGGAGCGGAGCTCTCGCGGATGACGAGGTCGGTGGAGAGCTCCACCCTGCGGGGCTCGGGGGACTCGCCGCGGGAGATGCCCAGGGCCATGCGGGTGGCGAGGAAGGCCATCTCCTCCAGGGGCTGGCGGACCGTGGTGAGCGGTGGCCAGGCGGACCTGGACAGGGGCAGGTCGTCGAAGCCGACGACGCTCAGGTCGTCGGGGACGCGCAGGCCGCGCTGCCTGGCGGCCTCGAAGACGCCGAAGGCCTGCAGGTCGCTGCCGGCGAAGATGGCGGTGGGCCGGTCGGGCAGCGAGAGCAGGGTGTGGCCGTGGTCGTGGCCGGAGCCGACGAGGAAGTCGCCGTGCAGGATCAGCGCGGGGTCGACCTCGACCCCGGCCGTCTCCAGCGCGGCCCGGTAGCCGTCTATGCGGGCGCGGCTGCACAGCACGTCGGGCGGGCCGCCGATCATGCCGATCCGGCGGTGGCCGAGCTCCAGGAGGTGCCGGGTGGCGGTCAGGCCGCCCTGCCAGTTGGTCGCGCCCACCGACGCCACGCCGGGGGCCGGCTCGCCCTCGGGGTCGACGACCACGAAGGGGATCGAGCGGGCGTTGAGCCGGTCGTACCGCTGCGCCGAGAGCCGGGAGCCGACGATGATCACGCCGTCGGTGCGGCGGGCGGCCAGCCGGTCGAGCCAGTCGCGGCCGGGGCCCGCGCGGGTGTGCAGGACGGAGATCACGATGCTGGCCTCGGCCTCCGAGGCCGCCTTCTCCGCCCCGCGGACGAGCTCCATCGCCCACGGGCTCTCCAGCTCCGCGAAGATCAGGTCGATCAGGCCCGCCGGGCCGTCGGCGCCGGTCGCGCGCCGGATGTAACCGTGCTCGCGGAGGAGCCGCTCGACCCGTTTGCGGGTCTCCGGCGACACCTCGGCCCTGCCGTTGATCACTTTGGAGACCGTGGGCGCGGAGACGCCCGCCTCCTCGGCGATGCGGGCGATCGTCACCCTGGGCTTACCTGGCATCCCGGCAGCATATCCGAAACCTTTCGGAGTGTGGCCGGTGGCCTGGGAACACGCCTTCTCCCTTTTTCCAGGTGTCTCCCGCACGGCCGGCCGACCGCGTCTGAGCTTTTTCCCGCGTACCGGATGGAAAATTTTGATGATTGACAGAAAAGTTCACAAGCTCGCACCGTGGTTGTGAGCGCCACGCGTGAGGGAGAGTCCGGAGTCGTCTGTCGGCGTCGGTGCCCTGGTACGAGCGTGGCCGGTCGATCGTCACCTGCCCGGTTCGCGTCGTCCCGTTCCCGTGGATGTGGCGGAAGGGCGCGGCCGGACGGGCCGGGCGACCCGAACCGGGACCTGCTCGCATGAGTCAGAAAGCGGGATGAAAGAGTGTCCGCCGGTGAACCGCTGGGCGCTCCGGCGAGTTCTATCAGGTAAGGGATCGGAACTCGGGAGGACCCCCAATGCTGCGCTCGCTCGCCGCGGCCGCCACGCTCGCCTTCTGCGTCGCGGGGACGGCCGCCGCACCCGCCGTCGCGTCCACTTCGCAGGTGCTCTACGGCTTCGCCTGGGCCGACGGGGCCGACACCCTGCGCGTCGTACCCGCGAAGGCGACCCTCGTCAAGGGGAGCCGTCCCCCGCGCTACACGTTGACCCCCGTCTCCGGAACCAAGGATCGGCGGTTCGACTACTCCGGCGCCGACTTTCGCAGGATCACCGCCGAGTGCGGGCTGAAGGAGACCGAGGGAGTGGTCAAGGTCGACGCGAAGGGGCTGGGCAGGACCCGCTGCCGGGCCGGCGACCTGACCTTCGCGCTCGGGCTCGGTCCGGTGCCGGTCAGGATCTCGCCGGACACCGCCACACCGGGCGCCGCCAAGCGGGTCCACGAGTTCCTCGTGACCCCCGCCACCCCGAAGACCGCCTACGGCACGATCAGGCGCCAGAACGACACGACGGTGGTCTTCACCGCCCGCGGCAGGTCGGTCAAACTGGGCTACACCACCCTGTTCTTCAACCGGGTGACCGGTAAGTGCGGTCATGCCTGGCTGGCCGACCACGTGAACGCCGGACGCGGCGGGCTCGGCACCAGGAACTGTGCCACACCGGCCTTCACCAAGGCGTTGAAGGCGGTCAAGCACCCCGTCCGGGCCAAGGTGTACTACAGCCCGGTCTCCGGCCAGCTGTTCGAGGTCTGGGAGGTCTTCGGGGACGCGTAGTCCTCTCCCCTTCCGGCCGGCGCCTCCCGCAGGGCGGTGAGGAGGGCGAGCGGGGTCGCGGCGGCCCAGGCCTGCGGGGAGGAGGAGTGCGGGTAGGGAACCGGGTCCGGATGCTCGTCGCGCCCGTACCCGGCCATCACCTCCGGCAGCCGCCAGCCGTGCCCGGCCGCCGCCCGTACCAGGCCGTGGGCGAGGGTGTCGGCCTGCTCGGTGAGCCCGCAGCGCGCGAGGCCGAGCACGATGACGGCGTTGTCGTGCGGCCAGATGCTGCCCCGGTGGTAGGAGAGCGGGTGGTAGGGGACCTGGCCCGAGGCGAGCGTGCGGATGCCGAAGCCGGAGAAGAAGTCGGGCCGCAGCAGCCGCAGGCCCACCGCCCGTTCCTCCTCCGGGGCGAGGATGCCTGACCACAGCAGGTGCCCGGCGTCCGAGGCGAGCGTGTCGACCCGCCGGTCCTCGCCGTCGAGGGCGAGCGCGGGGAAGGCGTGCCCGGGCATCCAGAAGTCGCGGCGGAAGCGGTCGCGCAGGCTCGCGGCCTCCTCCTCCAGGAAATCGGCCCAGCGCGGGTCGTCCCACACCGTGCGAGCGAGCCGCGCCGTGCGCACCAGGGCGTCGTACGCGTACCCCTGGACCTCGCAGACCGCCAGGGCGCCCTCGGCCAGGGTGCCGTCGGAGAAGCGGATGGCGTCGGCGGAGTCCTTCCAGTTCTGGTTGACCAGGCCGCCGCCCGCCGCGTCGGAGGTGTAGCGGAGGTAGCCGCGCCCGCTGTGCCCGCCGTGCCCGCCGAGGCCGCCGTCGCGGAACATCCACTCCACCGCCGCGCGCGCGTGAGGTTCGAGGCGCCTGGCCGTTCCCGGGTCGCCGGTGGCCGTGGCGTGGGCCTCCAGCAGCACCAGGAAGAGCGGGGTGGCGTCGACGCTCCCGTAGTAGCGGCCGTAGGGGACCTGCCGGAAGTGGGCGAGCTCGCCGTGCCGTACCTCGTGCACGATCCTGCCGGGCTGCTCCAGGCGGGCGGGGTCGTTCCGCGTCCCCTGGACGGCGGCCAGGGCGAGCAGGGTGTCGGCGGCCAGGGCGGGCCGGTACGGCAGGGCGAACAGCGAGGTCAGCAGGGAGTCGCGGCCGAACAGGCCGAGGAACCAGGGGACACCGGCCGCGGGCACCCGCAGCGCCTCGCCGCCGGGGCCGGAGATGGGGACACGCAGCCGCGCCAGGTCGGCCAGCCCCTGCTCACAGGCCCTCGCCAGTTCCTCCCAGGAGGTGAGGTCGCGGGGGCGGGGACGCGCGCCGACGAACTCGCCGGTGTCGGCCTCCAGCTGTTTCCGCACGGTATCGGGGGAACCGGGTGGGGTCGGTTCCCCCGTACCGTGCGGGACGGCCAGGGCGGTGAGCCGCAGGTCGGCCGTGCCGTGGGCGGGCAGCGCCAGCCGCCAGGTCAGGACGCGGCCGGTGCCTGTGCTGTCGTCGGCGGGGCGGGTCCGGTGCGGCGGCGGCGCCGCGGTGACGGTGGTTCGCGAGGACCAGGTCTCCCCGCGCCGGTAGTGGAACGCGACTCCGTCGGGCGTGTCGTGCGCGGTGCGACGAGCGCCGGGTTTGTCGTACGCGCGGTGGTCGGCGCGCAGCTCGAACTGGTCGGCGAAGTCGGCGTCCACGTGGAGTTCGAGCTCCACGACGATGGGTTCGCCGCTGTTGCTCACCAGCCTGATCCGCTCGGTGAGGGCGCCCTCGGCCACCGCCTGCCGCCGGAAGACGGTGTAGGCGGGAGGGTGGTCACGGGTACCGGCCGGGGTGAGCACGCAGCCGTCGCCGGAGGAGGTCAGCAGGGTCAGCGGGGTCGGTGGAGCCGCCGGGGCCGACACGTTCGCCGGGGTCGCCGGGATCGGCGCGTTCAGCAGGGGCGGCGGAGTCGGCAGGGTCGCCGGGGCCGGCGTGCTGAGCGGGTCCGGTGTCGCGTCGGCCGCGGTCAGCAGCCACCGGCTCAGGTGCCGGGCGTCCCGGGCGAACAGCCCGTCCGTCGCGGTGCCCCGGGTGCCGTGGATGTCCCCGTGGGCGGTCATGGCGGCGAAGGTGCCGCTGTTGACCAGCAGGCGGCCGGCGCTCATCGGGCGGAACCCTCCCCGCCGGGCACGCCCCCGGACGCGTCGCGACACACGCCGCCCTGCCGTGGGTACTCCTCGCGCGGGTGGTCCTCGGGCGCGCCGTGGGACGCGCCCCCGGAGGCGCCGTTCCCGAACGCGTCACCGTTCCCGAACGTGTCGCCGGAGGAGTTGAGCAGGTCCAGGGCGAGGGCGGCGGTCCAGCTGAAGCGCCGGACGCCGCGCCCCTCGCCGGTGTACGGGTCCAGGTACTCGGCGAATCCCGTGCGGTGGGCCGCGTCCAGGGCCTGCGCGCGCAGCCGGCCGGCCGTCGCGGCCTCGTCGTGCCGCACCAGGCCGCGGTGGACCAGCCAGGCCATGTTGAACCAGCTGGGACCGCGCCAGTAGCGGCTGGCGTCGAACTCCTCGGCCGTGAGGTCGTAGCTGGGCACGAGCCGGACCTCTCCCAGGCGGAAGCGCGGCCCGAGGGCGGTCCGCACCAGGGCCGCCGCGACGTCCTCGGGCAGGCCGGGGACGATCAGCGGGACGAGCCCCGACACGCCGTACCCGGAAATGGGCTCGTCCGTCACCAGGTCGCGGGGGAGGAAGATCCCGGCGGCCGGGTCCCACAGCCGGTCGAGCAGGGCGGCGGTCGCCGCCCCGGCCCGCAGCCGGTGCGCCTCCTCGTCCGCGCCGACCACCCGGGCGATCGCGGCGAGCGCGTGCTCGGAGGCGATGAGCAGGGCGTTGAAGCCGGGGTCCTCGACGGCGAAGGCGTGCGGGGTGCGCGCGTCGTCGTAGGCGTGGTCGCGGTAGGTCGCGGCCAGGCGCACGTACCGCGCGTAGTCGAGGTCGGTGGGGCGGTCGGCGGGGGAGCCGTGGTCGAGGTCGGCGCGGCGGAAGGACCCCCGCGGCGCGGGCTCGACCCTGGCCAGGGCGCTGTCCCAGCTCGGGCTGTTGTCCAGCCCCGGCTCCCACGGGTGCACCACCGCGGCCAGCCCGCCGCCGCCCAGGTCCCTGGAGGTGGCCAGGTAGCGGTGCCAGGCGGCGAGCCCGGGATAGACGCGCGGCAGGAAGCCCCGGCGCCGCGACTCGGCCGGGTCGGCGAGGTGCACCAGCCAGGCGGCCAGCGCGTGCACGGGCGGCTGGACGATCCCGGAGGTCTCGACGGTGGAGGGCGCGCCCGCGCTCCGGTCCGTGGCCGAGGAGCGCCAGAAGTCGGGGCTGGGGAAGTAGGCCCCGAGCGGTACCGAGGGGTTGAAGATGATGTGCGGGATCCGGCCGTCGCCCCACTGCGCGCCCAGCAGCGTCTCCAGCTCGCGCTGGGCCCGGCGCGGGGCGATGTGGCGCAGCCCGATGGCGACGAAGGCCGAGTCCCAGCTCCACTGGTGGGGGTACAGGGCGCGCGAGGGGACGGTCGAGGCCCCGGTCCAGTTGCCGAGCAGGACGTGCGTGGCGGCCCGGCGCAGGTGGGCCCGGCGGCCGGTGCCGGAGGCGGCGGCCGCTTCGAGCACGGCGGTCATCCGGCGGGCCGATGCGGGAAGGAGGCGCGCCGCAGGAAGGGCGGGATCGAGCGCACGGCCTGCGCCGGGTCGCCGGTGAGCCTGCACTCGACCGCCAGGTAGCCGTCGTAGCCGATGGCGTCCAGGGCGCTCAGCCAGGCGGGCCAGTCGAGGTGGCCGGCTCCGGGCTGCATGCGGTTGGAGTCGCTGACCTGGGCGTGGCCGATCAGCGGCGCGACGGCGAGAACGGCGGCCGCGGGATCGGTCTCCTCGATGTTCATGTGGTAGCTGTCGATGCCGATGCGGACCGAGTCGAGGCCGACGGCGCGGATCAGGTCGGCGGCCTGCTCCAGCCGGTTGACCATGTGGTCCTCGTAGCGGTTGAGCGGCTCGAGGAAGAGCGTGACGCCCTCGGAGCGGGCGTGCTCGCCCAGCTCGGCGAGCCCCTCGAGCAGCACCTCGCGGTCCCGCTCCTCGCTGCGCGGCGGCTCGAACGGCGGCAGGCGCCGCGAGAACATGCCGTAGGAGGCGGGGGTCTGGGCGCCCAGCCCGCCGAGCTCGCCGATGACCGACAGCTGCGACTTCATCTGCTCGATCGCGTCGCGGCGCAGGTCGTCGTCGAAGGCGCCGAAGAAGTGGAGCATGTCCACGCACACGGTCGGCATGACGACGCCGTCGGCGAGGGCCTTGCGCAGCTCCGGCAGCCGCTCGCGGAAGTGGAATCCCCCCTTGGCGCGCAGCTCGATGGCGTCGTAGCCGGCGTCCCGCGCGAATTCCCACTTCTCCTGGAGCGTCTCGCCGGGAAGCAGCTGCTCCTGGCAGGCGATTTTGAGCATCGTTCGTCAGCCTCTCAGAACTCCAGGACGACCTGGAGCGCGTCGGCGGGACGCTCATCCAGGAGGACGTATGCCTCGGCCGCGTCGGCGACCGGGACGACATGGCTCACCAGGGACTTCACGTCGACCTGGCCGTCGGCGACGAGCCGCAGGAAGGTCCGCTGCAGCCGGTCGACGCTCCAGCGCCCGGCGAGCTGCGGCGGGACCCCGCCGATCTGGGAGGAGACGATCTGCACGCGGTTGTGGTGGAACTCGTCGCCGAGCCGCAGCCCCACGCCGTCGCCCTGGTAGAAGCCCGAGGCGACGACGCGGCCGCCCACGGCGACCGAGCGGATGGCCTCGTGCAGGGCCGCGTGGGCGCCGCTGATCTCGATGGCGACGTCGGCGCCGAGCCCGCCGGTGGCCTCGCGGATCCGCTCGGCGACGGCGTCGGCGCGCGCGTTCAGGGTGTGTGCGGCACCGTACTCGGCGGCCTTGGCGAGCCGGGAGTCGAGCGCGTCGACGGCGGTGACGCGGGCGCCGCTCAGCTCCGCGAGCCGGGTGGTGATCAGGCCGATCACGCCCTGGCCGAAGACGGCGACGTCCTCGCCGAGGTGGAGGTCACCGGCGAGGACGGCGTTGTAGGCGATGGCCCCGACCCTGGCGAAGGCGCCCGCGAGCGGGGCGAGCCCCTCGGGGAGCCGGTGGCCGATCATCCGCTCGGCGGGGACGACGCCCTCGCCGCGGTGCCCCCAGATGCCCCACACCACGTCGCCGGGCGCGGGCAGCCCCGGTGTGCCCGCGAGCTCGGGGGAGACCTCGACGACCTCGCCGACCTCGGAGTAGCCCCAGCCCGCCACCGGGTACGAGATGCCGGGCCCCGCGTCGCGGAAGATGCGGGCCTCGGGGTCCCAGGTGCGGGTCAGGTAGGGGTTGGTCCCCCGGTAGGCGGTGAGTTCGGTGCCCGCGGAGATGCCGGAGTACAGGGTCCGGACGCGCAGGTGGCCGGGCGGCAGGGGCAGCGACTCGCCGGTGGCGATCTCCACCTGGCGGGGGCCGGTGAACTGGACGACACGTTCCACAGGAGCTCCGGAAGATCGTTTTTGTGTACCCGTTGGACAAATACGGTTGGCTTGTGTCGAAGATAGCCCAAACTTAGGCCTTGTCAATAAGCAAAAGTGGTGCTCTGATGCAACACGTACGAAACACAGCGGCAGTGAGGAAGATCTATGCGCAGGCGGTCTCGAAGGTCGAGGGCACTGGCGGCCGCCGTGGCCGTCGCGCTGGGAATCGGGCTGATGTCCGGTTGCGGCGCGGGAGGTGAGAGCGCCCCGGACAACAGGATCACGGTCTGGAGCCTGGAGAACCTCACCCCCCGCATGGAGGTGACCAAGAAGATCGTCGCGGCCTTCGAGAAGGAGAGCGGCGTCCAGGTGGACCTGGTCGGGGTCGACGAGGGCCAGCTGCCACAGCTGATCATGTCCGCGGCCGCCGCGGGCACCCTCCCCGACGTCCTCGGGGGCGTCCCGCTCGCCTCGGTCTGGCAGATGTACACCAACGGCCTGCTCGACACCGCGGCCGCGGGCCGGATCGTCGAGGGGCTCGGCGCGGGCACCTTCAACCGCAACGCGCTCACGCTGACCGGCGACAAGACCACCCGTCTCAGCGTGCCCAGCGACGCCTGGATGCAGATCCTCGTCTACCGCAAGGACCTGTTCGCCAAGGCGGGGCTGCCCGCCCCCGACTCCTACGACACCATGCTGCGGGCCGCGAAGACCCTGAACACCGGCGACGTCAGCGGCATGTCGCTGGCCACCGACCCGAGCGACGTCTTCACCCAGCAGAGCTTCGAGGACCTCGCGCTCGCCAACGACTGCCGGCTCGTCGGCCCCGGCGGCGACGTCGCCCTCGACAGCCCTCAGTGCAGGCAGGCCTTCGCCACCTACCACCAGCTCGCCGCCGACTACGGCGCCCCGGGCACGCAGAGCGTCGACTCCACCCGCGCCACCTACTTCGCCGGACGCTCCTCGATGATCGTCTGGTCCACCTTCCTGCTGGACGAGCTGGCGGGCCTGCGCGCCGACGCGCTGCCCAGCTGCGCGCAGTGCGCCCAGGACCCCGGCTTCCTCTCCGGCAACAGCGGGATCGTCACCGCCCTGAAGGGCCCGGGAGCCGCCGAGCCCGCCCAGTTCGGGGAGATCGCCTCCTGGGCCGTCACCCGGACCGCCGAGACCGCGGCCTCGGAGAAGTTCGTCACGTACATGATGGGCACCGGGTACGAGGGCTGGTTCGGCATGGCCCCCGAGGGCAAGATCCCGGTCCGCGACGGCACGGCCGAGGAGCCCGACAGGTACCGCAAGGCCTGGCGCGCCAGCGACGTCGGCGTCGACACCAAGAAGCCGATGCAGTCCGTCTTCCCCGCCGAGCTGCTCGACAAGCTCGCCTCCGGCGTGAGCGACATGCGGCGCTGGGGCCTCACCGAGGGGCAGGGCGCGCTGGTCGGCGCGACGCTCGGCGAACTCCCCATCCCGAAGGCGGTCGGCGCCATGACCTCCGGCCAGATCTCCCCGGAAGAGGCCGCCAGGGAGGCCGACGAGGAAGTCACGGCCCTGCAGAAGTCCCTCCAGTGAGCCCCCGCGGCCCCCGTCCCCCGAGGAACCCACGATGAGCACCACACAGGGCGCCGAGCGGCGCCGACCCCCCGAGACGAGCCCCGAACCCGAGGTCCGGCGCGACAGGCCCCTAACCCTGGCCCAGCGCGAGAACA
Organism: Streptosporangium sp. NPDC002721; assembly: GCF_042888905.1. Classification (NCBI taxonomy): domain Bacteria; kingdom Bacillati; phylum Actinomycetota; class Actinomycetes; order Streptosporangiales; family Streptosporangiaceae; genus Streptosporangium; species Streptosporangium sp. NPDC002721. The sequence goes on along the minus strand of NZ_JBIAQI010000006.1, from coordinate 212,453 downwards.
GGACCGGGCTGGCCTTCGTGTCGCCCACCGTGCTCGTGGTCCTGGTCGTCGTCGTCCTGCCCATCGCCTGGACCGTGCTGCTCGCCTTCCAGCGGGCCCGGCTGATCGACATCCAGGGCATGGGCCTGCTGTCCAACTGGACCTGGAGGAACTTCGCCGAGGTCTTCACCTCGCCCGGCTTCTGGCCCTCGCTGTGGACCACCCTCGTCTACACCGTGGGCAGCACCGCCGGGTCGATCGCCCTCGGGCTGGTCGCCGCCCTCGCCCTGCGCCGCCCCTTCCGCGGCCGGGCGCTGCTGCGCGGATCGATGCTGCTGCCCTACGTCGCGCCCGTGGTGGCCGTCACGTTCGTCTGGGAGATCGCGCTCAGCCCGCAGTTCGGCATCGTCAACGAGCTGGGCACCCGCCTGCTCGGCTGGGAGAAGCCGATCGCCTTCCTGGCCACCCGCTCCCACGAGATCTCCATTCTCGGCTGGGACGTGGAGCTGCCGCTCGCCCTGCTCACCGTCATCGCCTTCGAGATCTGGCGGTACTTCCCGTTCGCCTTCCTGTTCCTGCTCGCCCGCCTGCAGGCCGTGCCCGCCGGGATAGAGGAGGCCGCGACGGTGGACGGCGCCACGCTCACCCAGCGCTTCCGCCACATCCTGCTGCCTCAACTGATGCCGGTGATCGCGCTGCTGTCGGTGCTGCGGTTCATCATGACGTTCAACAAGTTCGACGACGTCTATCTCCTCACCGGGGGCGGCTCGGGCACCGACGTCGTCGCCGTGCGGGTCTACGACTTCCTCACCGCCCGCTACGACGTGGGCGCCGCCGCCGCGCAGGCCCTCGTCCTCGCGATCGTCCTCGCCGTGCTGCTCGGCATCTACTTCAAGTTCTTCGCCAAGAGGGTCCAGGAGGAGGCGTCATGAGCCGCGCACAGGTCGAGGAGAGGACCTTCGCCGTCCTGCGGTGGGTGGTGATCGCCCTTCTCGCGGTCATCACGCTCTTCCCCTTCTACTACATGCTGCTGCTGTCGGTGAAGCCCATCGACCAGCTGCTGCTCGACCCGGGCCGGCTGTGGGTGACGCTGTCGGAGCTCACCTTCGACACCTACCGCAACGTCCTGCAGTCGGTCGACGACGGCGGCCAGGGCTTCCTGAGGATGCTCGGCAACTCCGCGCTCGTCGCGCTGGCCACCGTGGCGCTCACCCTGCTCGCCTCGGTGCCCGGCGCCTACGCGGTGAGCCGCCTGCGCTTCCTCGGCGGGCGCCAGGTCAGCGCGGTGTTCCTCGCCGTCTACCTCTTCCCCTCCACGCTGCTCGCGGTCCCGCTGTTCGTGATGTTCGCGAAGATGGGCCTGCAGGGCAGCCTGACCGGGCTGATCATCGTCTACATCGCGCAGACCGTGCCCGTGTCCATCTACATGCTGAAGAACTACTTCGTCACCATCCCCAAGAGCGTCGAGGAGGCCGCGGCGCTCGACGGCTGCTCGCGGACGCAGATCCTGCGCAAGATCGTGCTGCCCCTGGCCGCGCCCTCGCTCATGGCCACCGGCCTGTACGTCTTCATGATCGCCTGGAACGAGTTCCTCTTCGCGCTGCTCTTCCTCGCCGCCGCCCCCGACCAGTGGACGGTCTCGCTGGGCCTGCAGCAACTCGCCAACGGCATCGAGGTTCCCAAGACGGTTCTCATGGCGGGATCGGTGGTCCTCACGATTCCCGTGGTAGTTCTTTTCTACGCCGCTGAGAGACTCCTTACCGAGGGCCTCACCAGCGGTGCGGACAAGAGCTAGAGCCGAGGAGAGACACACCGGATGGCAACGCCCTGGAGCACCGCAGGCCACCTCCTGGAACTGATCCGCACCGGGCAGGCGCGAACCCGGGGCGAGCTCCAGAGCGTCACCGGCCTGTCACGCTCCACCGTGGGCCAGCGGCTCGACCAGCTCTTCGAGGCCGGCTGGCTGCGCGCGGTCCCCGGCGGGCAGTCGACCGGGGGCCGTCCCTCCAACCTGCTGGAGTTCGACACCCGCCACGCCGTGGTCCTCGCCGCCGACCTGGACGTCACCCACGCCCGCGCCGCCGTCATGGACCTGGCGGGCGGCGTCCTGGCCGAGCACGCCGGGGCGCTGCCGATCGAGGACGGCCCGGAGGTCGTCCTCGACCGGCTCGGCCTGTGGTTCGCCGACCTGCTGGCCGCCGCCGGGACCGCTCCAGGGACGGTCTGCGGGGTGGGCCTGTCGCTCCCGGGCCCCGTCGACTCCTCGCTGGGACGGGTCGTACGGCCGCCGATCATGCCGGGCTGGGACGGCTACCCGGTTCCCGAGGAGACGCAGCGCTCGCTCGCCCGGCACGCCGGGGTGGACGCCGCCGTCCCGGTCCTGGTCGACAACGACGCCAACCTGATGGGACTGGGCGAGCAGCGCCACGCGTTCGCCGACTGCTCCGCGTTCGTCCTGGTCAAGGTCTCCACCGGCATCGGCGCGGGCGTCGTCGTCGACGGCAAGGTCTTCCGCGGCATCGACGGCGGCGCCGGCGACCTCGGCCACATCCGCCTGCACGACCAGTCGGAGGCCCGCTGCATGTGCGGCTCGTACGGCTGCCTGGCCGCCGTCGCCAGCGGGCGCGCCCTCGCCGGGCAGCTCGCCGCCCTCGGCGTGCCCGCCCAGTCGGGCGCCGACGTCCGCGCCCACCTCGACGCCGGTTCCCCCGACGCCGGGCGCCTGGCCCGCGAGGCCGGGCGGCGCTGCGGCGAGGTGCTCGTCACCGTCGTCACCCTGCTCAACCCCGGCGTGCTGATGATCGCCGGAGACCTGGCGGAGACCCACTTCGTCACCGGGGTACGCGAACTGCTCTACCAGCGCGCCCTGCCCCGGGCCACACGCAACCTGCAGGTCGTCACCTCCCGGCTCGGCGACCGCGCCGCGCTCGCCGGGGCCACCGCGATGGTGGTCGAGCACCTGTACGCCCCCGACCAGGCCGACGCCCGCCTCGCGGCGCCGGCCCGTCCGCACCACCGCTCACCCGCCGGAGTCGAATCGTGAACACCACCACACCCGTCGAGGTCGGCCTGATCGGCGCCGGTCCGTGGGCCCGCACCATGCACGCCCGGATGCTGGCCGCCGGCCCCGAGACCCGCCTCACCGCCGTCTGGGCGCGCCGCGACACCGCCGCCCGGGAGATCGCCGAGCAGTACGGGGCGGTCGTCGCCGGAACGCCGGAGGAGTTGTTCGACCGGTGCGAGGCCGTCGCGTTCGCCGTGCCCCCCGCCGTCCAGGCGGAGCTCGCCGTGCGCGCGGCCAAGGCGGGCAAGGCGGTGCTGCTGGAGAAGCCGCTGGGGCCCGACCTCGCGTCGGCCCGCGCGGTGGCCGACGCCGTCGCCGAGGCGGGCGTCGTCTCGCAGATGGTGCTGACCAAGCGCTACCACCCCGCCACCCGCGACTTCCTGCGCCGCGCCGCCCTGCTGGAGACGACCGGCGCCCGCTCGTGCTACCTGCACGGCGCCTTCCTCGGCGGGGAGTTCGCCACCGGCTGGCGGCTGGAACAGGGTGCCCTGCTCGACCTCGGACCGCACCTGCTGGACCTGCTGGACGCCGCCGTCGGCCCCATCACCGCCGTCCGGGCCACGGGCGACCCGCGCCGCTGGGTGGAGCTGACCTGCGAGCACGAGAACGGCGCCGTCAGCCAGGCGTCCCTGTCGGGCAGCGTCAAGCTGCCCAGGGCGCGCACCCGGATCGAGCTGCTCGGCCCGGAGGGGGAGCTCGTCTTCGACACCTCGGAGATCGACCACGAGGAGTGCTGGCCCGTCCTGCGCGCCGAGTTCGCCGCCGCCGTGCGGTCGGGCCGTCCGGGCGAGCTGGACGCGGCCCGCGGCCTGCGCCTGCAGGAACTGATCGACGCCGCGACCCGGCACTGACCGCGGTCACCCCCGCTCCGCGGAGCCTGCGTCCGGCACGCCCGTTCCCTGCTTCCCCGATTCCCTCGGCCTCCAGACCTCCAGACCTCCAGGCATCCCGGTTCGCCCATCTTCCCTTCACAGGCACTTATTTACTCGGCGCAAGGATAAGAGGATTCTATTTATATAGTTCCATACAGGTTCGGAAGGGGGTCCGCATGGCTGGGGACGAGGTCACGCGGTTGCGTGCCCTGCGGGCGAAGGCGGCCGGCACCTGTGGCGAAGCCGGGTGGCGTCAGGCCCTCACCCAGGCGATCCTGGAACGGTGCACGGACGAGAACTCCTCGGGGGCCGTGACCAGGGAGGACCTCGACGAGGCGGCCGAACACGCGGGCTGGCTCCTCGCCCGCGAGTGCGACCGCTGGTCCTTCGCCCTGGTGGGACGGGTGCACGAGGTCCGCTGGGAGGAGTTCGGGGACCCCGCCGATCGCGACGTCGCCATCACCATGCTCTCCGAGGCGGACGACCTGCGCGAGGAGAGCGCCTGGTTCAGCGCCGCCGACCACGAGGCCCTCGCCGAGCTGCTGCTGGACCGTCACGCCGACCGGGGGGTGCCGTACGACCTGGACCTGGCGGTCGACAGGCTCAGGGCGGCCCTGCGCGAGTGCGACGACGAGTGGTCGGCCCTCTACCTGCGCTACCGGCTGGGCACGACGCTGGCCCTGCGCGTCACCCGCCCGGAGGCGGCCCCCGCGGATCTCGGCGAGGCCGTCGCCCTGCTCGAGAACGTGCTCCCCGACCTGCCGGAGGGCGACCCCGCCACGCATCAGGCGGCGTTCGCCCTGGGCGGGCTCCTGCGGAGCCGGGGACTCGCCAACGGCAGCCGCGCCGACCTGGAGCGGGCGGTGGAGCACTTCGGCCTGTTCCTGGAGGCCACCCCCGACGACGACCCGCTCTGGTCGAAGGCGGCGCACGACCTGGCCGGCACGCTCACCCGCCTCGCTGAGACGTCGGGCGATCTCGTGCCGCCGGGCCGTGCCATGAGGTTCCCGGCCAGGACCCACGCCACCGTCGACAGGAAGTCCGCCGTCGGAGCCGCCTGGGACCTCGCCCTCGCGCTGGCGACGCGCTCGGAGACCTCCGGCGGCTCGCCCGCAGACCTCGACGCGGCCGTCGAGTGGACCCGCCGCGTGCTCGGCGAGCCCGGTCTCGCCGACCGGCGGGAGAGCCCCACCGCCGCCGGCTGCCACTCCTACCTGGGATTCCTGCTCGTCGTGCGGAGCCGGACCGGCCTGACAGCCGACCTCGGCGACGAGGGCGCCCTGCTCGCCCTCCGCCTCCGCCGAAGGATCCCCCCGGGGGGACAGGCCGACCTGGACGCCGCGCTCCGGCACCTGGAGGCGGCCGTCGCGCTCGACCCCGGCGACACCGGATCCGCCGTCCTGCTCGGCCTGGCGCGGCTGGCGGGCGCCGCCGGGCCGGTCGACCGCGCGGCCGGCCTCCTGGAGCGCGCCGCCACGCGGCTGGCATCCGGCGATCCCCTGCGCTCCCGTCTCGGCGGGCTGGCCGTCCTGCTCCGCTCCGAGCCCGTCCCGGTGTCCCGGCCGGGACACGACGGCCTCGTCGAGCACCTGGCCCGGGCCGCCGCGGGCCTCGGCGCCGGCCACCCGTTCCGCCCCGCCGTGCTCGCCGCCCTGGAGAGCGAGTCAGGCGTCCGGGGATCGGCCGGGACCGCGGCGAGGGATCGTCTCGGGAGACCGTGATCAACGGCCTGTATGTGTCACGGCCGCCCAGAGATCCGGGCGGTCGGGGAAGTCCTCCGGCAGCGGGTCGAGAGAGGGCGGCGCCGGGACGGTGTTCGGCGCGTGGCGGGAACCGTCACCGCTCGCGTGTCCCTCCGGTCCGACTCCCGGCGACACGCTCCGGACGTGTCCCGGGACGACGCGTTCGGCGCGTCCCGGAGACCAGGCACTCCGGCCTGCGGTGAGGACGGTCCGCGACAGCGGGGGTGCCGCCGGGCCGCACCGGGGCCGGACGGCCGGGGGCGTCCGGGTGGTCGCGGGGCCGGGCGGGGTCAGTCGTCCTCCCAGAGGCGGTCCTCCGGAGTGCTCGACGGTGGCTCGCCCACCCGTGTGGCCACGGACCTCGCCTCGGCCAGCAGCGGGTGTCCGTCACTCAGGGGCGGGCGGCCGTGGGCCAGCGGGCGGCGGTCGAGCAGCGGCGCCAGCAGGGGCGCCACCTTGTCCACCTCACCCGAGCCCAGCCGGCACAGCGCGAGGTCCAGCCGCCCGGCCAGGACCAGCGGGTGCGAGGCGTCCAGCGTGTCCTCGCCCATGGCGACGAGCGCCGCGCTCGCGGCCTCCGACTCGTCCGCGCGCCCGAGGGCGTACGCGGCGCGGGCGGTCAGCAGCAGCCGCTCCGCCTGGCCCGGGAAGTCGTCGTCCATGCCGCGCTCGTCCTTCGCGAGGGACGCGAGCACCCTCGCCGCGCCGGTCGCGTCGCCGAGGGCCAGCTGCGCGGCGGCCTGGGCGCGTCGCACCGGCCGCTCGGGAGGGAGTGCCCGCAGAGCGGCGAGCGCCTGGGCGGGTTCGCCGGACGCGGTGAGCGCCATGGCGCGGATCAGCGTCGCCTCGGCGCCCAGCCGGGGTGACACCTGCCGTGCGAACCACTCCGTGGTGACGGTGACCCCGGTGAGCAGCCGCACCGCCTGCGCGGGGAACCCCGAGGCCAGCTCGATCTCCGCCAGGCGTACCGCGTCGTACTGGGGCCAGTAGCCCTCGGGCGGCAGGTGCTGCGTCCGCAGCCGGAGCGCCTCGGTCAGGTGATGGCGCGCCTGCGCGAGCTGGCCCGCCGCGAGCAGCGCCTCGGCGAGGGTCACCCTGGCCGAGGCGGTGTTGACGTTGTCGGGACCGAGACGCTGCTCGCGATCGGCCAGCGTCGCCTCCGCCACGGTCACGCCGGTGACGATCCGGCCCGCGCGGGAGGCGGCCCTGGCCATCGCCTGCCGGGTGAGCGTGAAACGCCGCCACGCCGGGGTGACCCCGGTGGCGGGGACGTCCCTGGCCCGCTGCTCGCCCACCTCCCGCAACTCGCGCAGGCCCTCGGCGGGACGACCGGCCTCCACCAGCACCTCGGCGAGGTTGTGCCGCGCCCGCACGCTGAGCGACGTCACGTCCGCGGGGGAGGGAAGCTCGCCCGCCACCCGCAGCGACCGCTCGAAGCAGGATCTCGCGCCCGGCAGGTCGCCCAGGCGTAGCAGGGCCAGGCCCTGCCGGCTGGTCACGTCGCACAGGGGCAGCGGGTCGTGAGGGCCGGCCGCCAGCAGGTCCGTCAGCTCCCCGCCGACCTCCGCGGCCCGGGCCAGCAGGGGGCTGTTGTCGAGGACCTGCAGGACCGTCTCCAGGGCGCGGATCCGGACGGGGCCGCCGGAGCCCGTCCGCTCGGTGAACTCGGCGGTCCGTTCGGCGGCGTGCAGCCGCTCGGCCCACTCCCCGGTGAGCGGGAAGAGGTCACGGGCGAGCCAGTGCGCGCAGAGCGCGGCCGCCTGGCGGTCCGCGGGTCCCTCGGGGTCGTCGGCCATCGACCGGAAGGCCAGCTCCGACAGGCGCTCGGCGCTCGCCGTGGCCCACCCCGCGGGCGGGACGCCGACCGTCAGCGCGGCGAGCTCAAGCCGGGGCGCCAGATATCGCGCGTACGCGGTGACGCGGCCCTCCCAGCCCGTGGCGGCCGTGGCGCCGTAGACCTCCGCCACCTCCCACACCGGCTGGACCTGGCCGGCCGACGGGCGCTTCTCCGAGGTGGAGATGTCGCCGATGCCCAGACGCACCTGGGCGAGCATGAAACGCTCCACCTGGTGGAAGCGCGCCACCCTGCGCAGCGCCGCCGTGACCAGGCGCTGCGCGTCGAGCAGGGAGCGCGGCGGCTCCGGCGCGCCGTCGCCGGCGGTGAACTCGTCGAAGGCGTGCTTGACGGCCAGGGCCACCAGCACGCGCCGGCTCCTGACCTCGTTGTACAGCCAGACGGCGCTGCGACCCTTGCCGCCCTCGGCGCCCCGCGGCAGCCGCACCCGTTCCGCGACGTCCTCGGCCCTCACCTGGTGGTAGTCGCCCGCACGGAAGGCGTCGGCGGACGCCGCCGCGATGGCCGCGAGCCTGCGCTCCTGTGCCGACACCCCTTCGCCCCCTCGGATCGCCGCACATGAATATATCTCACTATGGTTCGAGAGGCCTCGGGTCGGCGAGTCGACTATCGCACCGGAAGGTTCCGCGCCTCTCTATCACCTGCCGGAGTCACCTGCCGGACCACGACGGGAACGCCGGGCCGACGCGCCGGTCACGGTACCGGAGACCCGTGAGCACCAGAAGTGATCACGCGCGAGATCGGCGCCGTACGTGGCAAGGACGCGCCGGCCCCGCGCAGGGGACACGAGCATAGAGGACAGGGAAGGGAGAATGTCCGGCGCGGACGATCGGCGGACCGGTCCGATCGGTCCGACCGGCCCGCGTCCCCGGGTGGCTCCGACCGGCGGCTTACCGCTTCTCGCCGTTCCCGGGCCGGTCGGACCGCCCGACCTCGGGGGCGGGTCGCCCGGTTCCGATCCGGCGTTCGCGCATGCGCACGCGCACGGATTCCACAAGCGTTCTGGTGACCGCGATGGCGGCCGCGCCCGCCGCTCCGACCAGGGGTTCCCGCTCCTCCTCGGCCGTGGGGCCGGGGTCGGGGAGGACGGGACCGGCCCGGCCCGCGCGGACGGCCTCCAGCTGTGCGGCGAACGCCAGCCCCAGGAACAGGGCGATCGAGCTGAGGAACGACCACAGCAGCAGCGCCATGACGGCCGTGAGCGGCCCGTACGTGGCGCCGAAGGTGCCGCTGCTCTCGGTGTAGAAGGCGAGCAGGAGGGTGAAGACCGTCCACAGGGCGAGCGAGACCAGGGCGCCGAACGCCAGCCAGGTGTGGCCGGGCTGCCTCCTGCGCGGCGCGGCGCGGAACAGCACCGAGGTCGACATCAGCGCGAGGAGGAAGCCGAGCGGCCAGCGCACCAGGTTGAACGCCTCGGTGGCGGCGTCGTTCCAGTCGTAGACCTGCGCCAGCGCCCTGCTGATGGCGCCGCCGCCGACCATCACCACGAAGCCGCCGGTCATGAAGGTCCCGGCCGTCAACGCCATCAGCAGGGCCCTGCCGTACTTGCGGTGGAAGGGCCGGTCCCGCTCGACGCCGTAGATGCGGTTCGCCCCCCGCTCCACCTGCGCCATGGCGCTGGTCAGCGAGAACAGGGCGGTGGCGAGACCGAGCCAGAGCGCGAGGGCGCCCCCGGTACGGCCCGCCTGCCGGTGGCTGTCGGCGAGCACGGCCTTGACCGCGTCCACCCCCGCCCCCGGCGCGAGCCTGCTCAGGACCAGCTCCAGCACCTCGCCGAGATGCTCCTGGTTGATCACCGAGCTCAGCCCGACCAGCGCGATGGCGCCGGGAATGATCGACAGGCAGATCTGGAAGGCCAGGGCCCGGGCGTTGGTCAGGCCCTCGCCGTACCTGAACCTGGCGAAGGAGTCGCGGGCCAGATGCCAGCGACCGTATTTGCGCAGGGTCGTCCACGCGTGGTCGGCGGAGAGCTCTTCGCCGTTCATGGTCCGCGTCTGCGGGACCTTCGTCGCTGTTCCCATCTCGACCGGCTCGCTACCCCGAAAGTGACGCCACGAACGGAACGCCGCCGACTGTGGCCGACGACACTGGATAAGAGGCCGATTCTGGGTAGTGCAGGCCCATGGCTGAATTCCTCACAGATATCAAGGAGCTCCGGGCGCGGGCGCGCCAGGAGATCGACAAGGGTCCCATCACCTCCGCCTACGGCGCGGACCTGCCCCGGGTCATCCAGGTCTGCAACGAGGCCCTGGCGACCGAGCTGGTGTGCGTGCTCCGCTACAAGCGGCACTACTACACCGCCTCCGGCATCCACGCCGGGGTGGTGGCCGCGGAGTTCCTGGAGCACGCCGCCGAGGAGCAGGAGCACGCCGACCGTCTCGCGCAGCGCATCGTCCAGCTCGGCGGCGAGCCCGACTTCAACCCCGAGACGCTGGCCGCGCGCTCGCACGCCGAGTACGACGACAGCCTCGACCTGATCGAGATGGTGAAGGAGGACCTGGTCGCCGAGCGGATCGCGATCGCCTCCTACACCGAGATCGTCAACTGGCTGGGCAACGACGACGTGACCACCAGGCGTGTCTTCGAGGACCTGCTGGCCCAGGAGGAGGAGCACGCCGACGACCTCAAGAGCCTGCTGGAGAGGCTTCCCGGCGCCCTCGCCGGCGGGGACTCCCAGGGGCAGGGCTGAGCGGCGGGAGCGAGCCGGCCGGCGCCGGGTGCTCGGACCGAAGGGCCGGAAGCGGGCGGCCGGGCCCCGGACGACGGGGAACCCGGCCGCACCGGCCGCACGGCGCGATCCGGCCGGTTATAAAGGCACGCCTCAGCCGGTCGTGCAGGACACGTCGGGGACCGGGGAGCCCGTCCCCGAGGCGATGAAGCCGAAGACCGTGCTCGCGCCGGGGGCCAGGGAGCCGTTCCAGGCGGCGTTCCGCGCCGAGACGGCGGCTCCCGACTGGGTCACCGTCGCGTTCCACGACTGGCTGACCTGCCGCCCGGTGAACGTCCAGTTCGCCGTCCAGCCGGTGACGGCCGCGGAACCGGTGTTCTTGACGGTCACCTCGCCCTGGAAGCCGCCCTGCCACTGGTTGGCCGCCCGGTAGGTCGCGGTGCAACCGGTACCGGGCGTCGGGGTGGGCGTGGGGGTCGGGGTGGGGGTCGGTGTCGGGTTCGGTCCCGAGCCGAGCAGCGCGGCCAGCGCGGGGAACCACCGGTCGGCGATCTTCTGGTCGCCCGCCGCGTTGGGGTGCACCCCGTCGTAGGTGTCGTACGCGGTGTTGAAACCCGTCCACTGGTCGACCACGACCACCGGTGACCGCGCGGTGGTCTTGCCCGCCGCCCAGCCGGGGATCGCCGCGTTGAGCGCGGAGACCCGCTGCGCGCACTCGCCGCACGTGCTCGGGTTCATGGGGATGATCTGGGCGACGAGGACCTTCGTGTCGGGGTTGCTCGCCCGCATCTGGTCCACCAGCTTTCCGTACGCGGCCAGGATGGTGGCCGTCGGGCGGTTGCTCCAGGCGTCGTTGGTGCCGAAGTGCATCAGCACGATGTCTGGCCTGGCCGCCGAGAGCCAGCCGGGGAGCTGGTTCTGGTCGGCGACGTTGGTGACCAGCGCCCCGCCGTGTCCCTCGTTGTCCCCGTCGTGCGCGACGCCGCAGCCCTGTGGGGGCAGGGTGCCGACGAAGTCGATCGCGGTGTGGCCGGCGTTCACGAGGCGGTTCCAGAGCAGGGCCCGCCAGCAGCCCGGGGAGCCGGTGATGGAGTCGCCGAGCGCCATGATCCTGGTGGCCGCCGCCCGCGCGGGGGGCGCGGTGCCCACCAGGAGTCCCAGGGTCACGACCGCGGTCACCGCGGCCGCCAGAACCGTCAGAATCGTGCCGTTCCCGCGTGCCGTCCTCAGCATCTTCCGCTCCCGCCTCGGTGGGGGCCGATGCTAGGCGCCCTGTACGGGAGGCGGGAAGACACCCGCCCGCAGGGGAGGGCCTGACCTGCGCGACCGGCACCGGCGGAGGTGTAACTTTCACCCCGGTTTCACCCCGGCCCTGATCTCGCGGGCCCGCGTGGAGATCCCGGCCCTCACCGGGCGCACGACCGGTACCCGGCTTCGGGTGAGGCGGCCTGCTCGCCGCCGGGTGGGTTGACACGGGTATGGGCAGAGCTCCCGGAGCAGGGCCCGCCGGGTGTCACCGGTCGGCCCCGACGCGGCGGGGCAGCGGGCCGAGGTGGTGCGGGAAGCGGTGGCGCAGCGCGCCGGCCGCGACGGCGGCCAGCGCGACGAGGCCGGCGCCGACGAGCAGCGCCGGCCGGTAGCCGTGACGCAGGAGCGGGGTCACGATCACGGGGCCGAGGATCTGCCCGGCGCTGTAGCCGGTGGTGAGGATCGCGACCGCGCGCGGGATCCGCAGGTGGGCGCCGGTGGCCAGGGTGAGGGTGGCGACGCCGAGGAACGTGGCGCCGAAGAGAGCCGCCGAGACCAGGGCGGCCGGGATCCCGCCGGTCAGGGCCGGCAGCCCGGCCTGGGCCTGCATCAGGGGCAGGATCGGGGTGTGGGCGAAGCGGCCGATGCCCATGCCCGCGGCGAGGGCCGCCGCGCCCTGCCCGACGAGCCACCAGGGCCGGGAGGACGGGGAGAGGCCCGCGGGAACGGTCATGGCCGGTCGGTGGCGTGCCGGGCGAGGGGGAGGCGGAGCACGAGGCGCGCCCCGGCGTCGGCGTTCCCGGCGTTCTCAGCGCTTCCGGTGTTCTGAGCGCTTCCGGCGTCCTCGACGTCCTCTGCGTCCTCGATGGTCAGGGTGCCGTTGTGGGCGAGGGCGATGTCACGGGCGATGGCCAGGCCGAGGCCGGTGCCGCCGCGCTGCCGGCAGCGGGCGCTGTCGAGCCGGAAGAAGGGCTCGAAGACGTGTTCGCGGTCCGGGGCGGGGATGCCGGGCCCGTCGTCGGTGACGATGAGCTCGGCCGTGGTCCCGCGCCGGAGCACCCGGATCCGTACCGAACGCCGCGCGTGCCGGCGGGCGTTGTCCAGCAGGTTGGCCACCAGCCGGTCCAGGAGCGCGGGCGCCGCGTCGACGACGACCGGGGCCGCGGCCCGCAACCGGACGTCCGGACCCCCGACCGTCCCGGCCACGTGGGCGCGGGCCACGGCGGAGAGGTCGACCGGCCGGTGCCTTACGTGGACGCCCTCCGCGATCCGCGTGAGCAGCAGGAGGTCGGCGGTGATCGCCTCGAGCCGCTCGACGCCGCGAAGCGCCGCGTCGAGGAGCCGGGGAAGGTCGGTCTGGCCGGGATGCAGCCGAGCCTCCTCCAGCTCGGCCCTGAGCCCGGCGAGGGGCGTGTGGAGTTCGTGGGCGGCGGCCGCGGCGAACCGGCGTTGGATCAGGTTCCCTTCATTGGGAGGGGCCGCTTGAGGTGCGTTCATGTTCACTCTTTCGGAGGGTTCGGAAGGTTCTCGGAAGGTTTCGGCCGCCGGCGTCACCGGCTCGTCCGAACTTTGGGCAAGGCGTGACCTGAACGCCTCGGGGGCGGGGGGAGAGGGCGTGGGCCGAATCGCCGTACACCGTCACCCCTGGCGCGTCGGGCGCCGGATCGGCCGGTGGCGGTGGCGTACCTGCCTCCGGTGGCGGGGCCGGTACGCCGATCGGACGTACCGGCGTCGCGGCTTTCCCCGCGTTTTAAGAACCCGTCGCGTGCCCGCCCAATGCCCGCCCGCCAGGACCGGTTGGCTCCCTGCTGGTAGGCGGAGACTCCCACGGGGTTATGCTGCGCGAATGGAGCTGCGCCAGCTTCGCTACTTCGTCGCGGTGGCCGAGGAGTTGCACTTCGGCCGCGCCGCGGCCAGGTTGCACATCGCCGGTCCCTCGCTCTCCCAGCAGATCAAGGGGCTGGAGCGGGAGCTGGGCGTACGCCTGTTCGACCGGGACCGCCGCTCGGTCGCGATGACCTTCTCCGGGCGGGCGCTGTTCCCCCAGGCCCAGGCGGTGCTCGAACAGGCCGACAAGCTGCGCCGTTCCGCGGTCGGTCTGGCCGCCCCCGAGCCGGTCCAGCTCGGCTACGTCGACTGGCTGCCGCCCGACCTGTCCACCCGCACGTCGGGCGTCGCGCAGCTGCACGTCGACCCGTGGGTCATGCCCTCGCACGTCCAGGCCGACCGGGTCGCCGACGGCAGCATCGACCTGGCCGTCTGCTGGACGCGGACCGAGGACCTGGCCGGTCGCGACCTCGAAGCCCGGCTGATCGGTGCCGACCGGCTCTTCGTGATCTCCGCGGGCACCGGGGCGTCCGCCGTCCGGGCCGAGGACACCGTGGTGCTGGTGGACGCCGACAGCACCACCTGGAGCTCGTGGAACCGCTACGCCGAGGAATTCGCCCGCGACACCGGCGCCCGCGCCGTGTACGTCGACGACGGCGGCATCACCGGCCAGGGCTTCTTCGATCACGTACGCCGGCTTCGCCGCCCCGTCATCAACTCGCCGAAGGGCCAGACCGCGCCGGTGCCGCAGGATCTTCGCCGGCGCGCGGTGGCCGACCCGGCCCCCTACTGGACATGGGCCCTCGTCTTCCGGCGCGACGAGGCCCGCGAGGCCGTGCTGGCCACCGTCGAGGCGCTCACCCGTGACGTCGGCGGCCTCGGCCTGGACGCCGGCACGGCGTGGCTGCCGGCCGGCGACCCGTTCCGCGACACCGGGCCGGCCGGCCGGGCGCCTTCCCGGCCCGCCGGTGACACCACGCCGCTCACCCGAGCGACGCCCTGATCAGACCCGCAAGCAGTGCCGCGCGGCCGGGCATCTCGGCCACGACGACGTGCTCGTCGTCGGCGTGGGCGCCGCCGCCCACCGCGCCGAGCCCGTCGAGGGTGGGGCAGCCCGCCCCGGCGGTGAAGTTGCCGTCGGAGGCCCCGCCCACGCCGACACCGGAGAGGGGGGCGAGCCCGAGATCGGCGGCGACCTTCCGGGCGAGGGCGAACAGCCCGGCCGAGGAGGCGTGCTCCAGGGGAGGGCGGTTCGGGCCTCCGGTGATCTCCAGCCGGGTCCCGCCGATCCTGGGGGAGAGCGCCCGCATCAGCTCGTCCACCCGCCGCTGCGCGGAGAGGGTGGGCACGCGGACGTCCACCGCCAGGCGGGCCAGCGCGGGCACGGTGTTGGCGGTGGTCCCGGCCGAGAGCACGGTCGGCGTGACGGTGGCCGGTCCGAGGGACCCATGCGCCGTCCGGCCGCCGTCCGCCTCGCCGTCGTTCACCTGGTCCGCGATGCCGGTGACGGCGAGGATCTGGTGGGCCAGCTCGACCCCCGCGTTCGCGCCCCTGCCGGGGTCGAGGCCCGCGTGCGCGCCGCGGCCGTGCGCCAGGACCTCGTACATCGACGTGCCCTTGCGGGCGATCTTGAGAGCGCCGCCCTCGGCGCTCGCCTCCAGGACGAACGCGGCCGCGCACGCGCGCGCCGACTCCTCGACCAGCGCGCGCGAGGTCGGGGACCCGACCTCCTCGTCCCCGGTGATCAGCACGCACACCCCCTCGGGCGACGGCAGCGCGGCCAGCGCGTGGAACATCTGGACCAGCCCGGCCTTCATGTCGAACACCCCGGGCCCGCGGGCGATCCCGCCGGAGACCGACCAGGGGCGGTCCAGGAGGGAGCCGATCGGCCAGACCGTGTCGTGGTGGCCGAGCAGCAGCACCCTGGGCGTGCCGAAGGTCCACCGCAGGTGGGTGACCCCGCCGATCACGATCGTCTCGGCCCTGGAGCCGAGCCTGCGGTACCCCTGGCCGGCGACCACCTCCGCACTGCGGGCCACCGCCCGGTGGTCGGCTGAGAACGACTCCCGGACGACGAGCTCGCCCAGGTCCCCAAGCATCGCGTCCAGGTCCACCGTGCCCGCCTCTCCACCGATCCGCTGTCACCGCGACAGTACGACAGGCCGGGGCGCCGGGACTCGCCGGATCTTCCAGGGAGCGGCCGGGCTCTTCGTCCACCCGGCCGCCGACACCAAGATCGGCGGTTGGGTGAAGAAAAGCTACAGAGAGCCCCACAGGAGTGGAGATAATTGACGCGGATGATGGGTCGAACGTATTGTCCGGACAACGCCGACATCTCGGTATTGGTGCCTTGACCTCGAAGAACACCCCACGGAGCGGTTCATGAAGCGACTAGCAGCGGCAGCGGTCTCCCTCTGCCTGGCCGCCGCCACCGCGGCGTGCGGCAGCGGTGGCGACAGCTCCGCCGGTGGCGTCTTCACCACGATCGACGCCCTCAAGCCGGGCATCGACGCGAACGCGCCGATCAACCCGTACAACCCCAAGGGCAACACCTTCCGGGGCTACAACGCCGAGTGGCTCGGGTGGACCAAGAACCATCTGACCGATCCCAACCAGTTCTACCCGGGGGTCGCGCAGAGCTGGGAGATCGCTCCCGACCAGTCCTCGATCACCCTTCGGCTCCACCCGGGCGGGAAGTGGTCCGACGGCGAGCCGATCACCGCCGAGGACGTGAGGTTCTCCATCGGCCTGGCCTACACCCAGGGCGGCACCGCCTACGCCCTCGACCCCTCCGCGGCGGGTACGGCCTCCGACATCAAGATCCTGGACGACAGGACGATCAGGATCACCCAGGCGGCGAAGAACCCGAGCTCCTCCTTCGTCCGCAGCGTGATGGAGACCGTCATCGTCCCCGAGCACGTCTGGCGCGGCGTGCTGCCCGCCGACTTCTGGCAGAAGCTGAAGCTCGCGCAGAGCACCGCCCCCGGCGCCGACGCGGCACGGGCCGGGATCACCAGCCTCGCGGACAAGGTCATCTCCTTCGCCCCGGCCAGGGACGTCTCCGCCGGACCGTTCGTCCTGAAGCGCGTCAACCCGGGCGAGGCGCTGCTGGTGAAGAACAGGAACTTCTACAACGCGGCCAACGTCGCCGCCGACCAGGTGCGCATCCTCAACTACACCGGCAACGAGCAGGTCTGGAACTACCTGGTCGCCGGAAGGCTGGACAGCGCGCCGTTCACCGCGGTCCCGGCCGGGGTGATGCGGCGGATCACCGAGACCTCGGGCAACGCCGTCGTCAGGGGATACTCGCCCGTCAGCGAGGGGCTGGCGTTCAACCAGTCCAGGAAGCCGTACGACAACGTGCACGTCCGCCGGGCACTGGCCTACCTGATCGACCGCAGGCAGGTCACCAAGGTCGCCTCCCCCGAGGGCGGCACCGCCTCGGTCACCACCTCCGGCCTGCACCAGCGGGCCGCGAAGGCGTGGCTGGGCGACGGCCTCGCCGCCCTGGAGCCCTACCGGCACGACCCCGCCAGGGCCGCGAGCGAGCTGCGGGCCGCGGGCATGCGGAAGGTCGACGGGAAGTGGGCGATGCCCGACGGCAGCCCCTGGAAGATGACCATCAACGTGCCCGCCTCCTTCTCCGACTGGCTGGCCGGGGCCAAGGCCGTCACCAGCCAGCTCAACGACGCCGGGATCGACGCGCAGGTCGTCACCACCGCCGACTACCCCCTCTACCTGGAGGAGATGGCGGCCGGGAAGTACGACCTCGGCTTCTGGCTGGTGGCCCTCGGCCCCGCGCCGTACAACATCTTTCAGCGCCTGTACGGGGCCCAGAACGGCTGGCAGCTCTTCGGCGGCAGGCTCAAGCACGTCGCCCCCGGCACGGAGGGCAACTGGATGGGCGGCGCCGAGCTCATCGACGTCAGGGGCGTGGGCAGGGTCAACCCCGGCGAGCTGGCGGTGAAATTGAACTCCGTTCCCGAGGCCGAGCAGCGGCGGATCGTCGCCGACCTCGCCAGGACCGCCAACCAGGACCTCCCGGTGATCCAGCTGTGGGACTACGTCAACACCCAGGTCGTCAACACCACCCGTTTCACCGGATTCCCGGGTGACGACAGCGACGCGCTGCGCCTCACCTCCGGGGTCTGGCTCCAGCTCGGCATGGTCAAGAGGAAGGACCGCGCATGACGGTCGTCGCACGCCGCCTCGCGGGCCACCTCGTCCGCGGGCTCGCCATGGTCCTGGTGGTCACCACGATCAGCTTCGTGATCATCAGGAACATCCCCGGCGACCCGATGCGGGCCCGCTACGAGAAGCTGGTCGAGCAGGGCATGTCGCCCGACCAGGCCGAGCGCGCCGTCGCGGTGCTGTACGGGTTCATGCCCAAGGGCACGATGTGGGAGCAGTACCTCGACTACATGCGGGGCCTGTTCCACCTCGACCTCGGCCAGTCGCTGAGCGTCCCCGGCGCGGAGGTGACCACCCTGCTCGCCTCGGCGGCCACCTGGACGATCCTGCCGGTCCTCGTCGGCACCCTGCTCAGCTTCGCGGTCGGCATCATCCTGGGCGTCTACGCGGCGATCAAGCGGTCGAGCAAGCTGGGGGACATCCTCGCCGTCTCCGGCTCGCTCCTGCACGGCCTGCCGCAGTACGTCCTCGCGCTGCTGCTGAGCGCGGTCTTCACCACCCTGCTGCCGATCTTCCCCTCCAGCGGCACCGCGGACGTCACGCTCGAACCCGGCCTCAACGCCGCCTACCTCGGCTCGCTGATCCAGTACGCCACGCTGCCGGTCCTGACCTACGCGCTGGCCGGGTACGGAGGCTGGATCCTGGCGATGAAGTCGAGCGTGGTCACCGTGCTGGGCGACGACTTCATCCTCGCCGCCGAGCTGCGCGGCATGAGGCGCGGGACCATCTTCCGCTACGTGGCGCGCAACGCGATCCTGCCGCTGTTCACCATCCTGGCGCTCTCGCTGGGCCTGCTGTTCGGCGGCGCGATCTTCATCGAGCGGATCTTCACCTACCCGGGGCTGGGCCTGCTGCTGCTCAACAGCATCACCGACCGCGACTACGCGCTGATGGGCGGGGCCTTCCTGCTGATCACCGTGGCGATCGTCATCGCCAACATCGTGGCCGACATGCTCTACACCGCCATCGACCCGCGGGTCCGTTCCGGACAGGAGGCGTCATGACCGGAAAAATCAGGAAAGCCGTGGGAGACGGCCGGACGGGCGCGCGGGCGGCGGACGCGCGGGCGGCGGGGGTGGCCGCATGACGGCGCCGGTCATCACCGCTCCCGGCACTCCCGGTGCTCCCGGTGCTCCGGGAACCCCGGGGGCTCCGGGGACCCCGGGCGTCTCCGGCACCCGCTCGACGCTGCGGCGCAACTTCTGGCGCGGCGTCTGGCGGGTCCTGCGGCGCAAGCCCAGCCGGATCGTGGGCGTGGTCATCCTGGGCGTGTTCGCGTTCATGGGGATCTTCGGGCCGCTGCTCTACCCCGCGCGGCTGCCGCGCGACGACAACGCCCTCTACGCCGCGCCGAGCCTGGCGCACCCCTTCGGCACCGACTTCGAGGGCACCGACGTGCTCGCCCTGGTGGTCACCGGGTCCCGGTACGTCCTGATGACCGCCCTGGTCACGGCCGTCATCACGGTCGCCCTCGGCACCGCCGTCGGGCTGTTCGCGGGGTTCCGGCGCGGGCGCTGGGACGCCGTGCTCATGCGGATCACCGACATGAAGCTGACCATCCCCGCCCTCCCGCTGCTGCTGGTCCTGTCGACCGTCTGGAAGTTCACCAGCGCGATCGAGATGGGCCTGGTGCTCGGGCTCCTCGGCTGGGGCGGCGTGGCGCGCGCCGTACGGGCGCAGACCCTCTCGCTGCGCGAGCGCGGCTTCATCGAGGCGGCCAGGGGGCTCGGGCTGTCCGGACGGCACATCATCGGCAGGGAACTGCTGCCCAGCATGGCCCCCTTCATCGCGATGAACATGCTCATCGCGGTGACCGGCGCGGTGTACGCGCAGGTGGGCCTGTTCTTCCTGGGCGTCCTGCCGTTCGACGCCAACAACTGGGGCGTCATGCTCAACCTCGCCGTGTTCGGCGGCGGCGCGCTGACGACGACCACCGCGCTGCCGTACATGCTGGCGCCGCTGCTGGCGATCCTGCTGCTCACCCTGGGCATCGTCCTCGTCGTCGACGCGATGGACGAGATCTTCAACCCCCGGCTGCGGGAGGACTGACCAGATGTTCACACGTTCGGATTCGGAGAAGGCGTCCGCGACACCGGGCGAGCGGCTGTCCGCGGCCGTACGGACCTGGGGCACCCGAGTCGCCGGGAAGCCGGAGGTTTCCGGGAGCGCCACGGCCACCCGCGACGCCGCGAGGAGCGGCCCGCCGAGGGTGCGCGTCGACGACCTGTCCGTCGTCTACCGGACGTCGGCGGGAGAGCTGCCCGCGGTCGCGGGGATCGATCTCGAACTGGTGCCCGGGACGATCACCGGCGTGGTCGGCGAGTCGGGTTCCGGCAAGTCCACCCTGGCGCTGTCGCTGCTCAACGCGGTCCAGCCCCCCGGCAGGATCCGCTCGGGCAGCGTGGAGATCGACGGGCTCGGCGACGTCATCGGGCTGCGGGGCGACGACCTGCGCCGGGCGCGGGGACGGCACATCGGGTACGTCTTCCAGGCCGCCCAGAACTCCCTCAACCCCCTCAAGACGGTCGGAAAGCAGCTTCTCGACCTGGGCCGCTCGCACGACGTCCAGGACCTGCGGGGACTGGTCAGGGACGCCAAGGACCTGCTCGGCAGGATGGGCATGGACGGCGCGCGCGTGCTCGACTCCCACCAGCACGAGCTCTCCGGCGGGATGCGCCAGCGGGTCGGCATCATGCTCGCGCTGGTGCTCAACGCCCACCTCGTCATCCTGGACGAGCCCACGACCGCCCTCGACATGATCACCCAGGCCACGATCCTGCGGATCATCAGGGAGGTCCACGAGGAGCGCGGGCTCACCACGCTCGTCATCACCCACGACCTCGGCGTGGTGGCCGAGGTGGCCGACCGGCTCGCCGTCATGTACGGCGGGCGCGTGGTGGAGCAGGGGCCGACCACCGAGGTGCTCGGCGCCCCCCGCCACCCCTACACCCGGGGCCTGCTCCAGGCCATCCCGCGCCTGATCGGCGACATCGGGGAGGCCAGGGCGCTGCCCGGCCGCCCGCCGACGCTTGGGACCGTCCCGTCGCGGGGATGCGTCTTCAGGGAGCGCTGCGAGCTGCGCATGGACGTCTGCGAGACCGAGGAGCCGCCCGCCGTCTCGCGCGGCGAGTGGATCGTGGCCTGCCACGCCGTCGCCGCCCGCCACGCGGAGGAGGACGCGAGGGCGGGCGCGGGCGCCGCGCGTACCGGAACCGGGACCGTCGCGCGTACCGGAACCGGGACCGTCGCGCGTGGTGCGGCCGGGACCGCGAACGGGGCCGGGATCGCGAACGGGGCCGGGATCGCGAACGGGGCCGGGATCGCGAACGGGGCCGAGAACGGGACCGGGAACGGGGCCGGGACCGGGAACGGGACCGCGTACGAGGACCGGGGCGCGGTTCCGCGGGGAGCCGGGTGGGTCGCCCGGGCACACGGACCGAGGGAGAAGGCGTGATCACTGGGCAGGGAGTCACGAAGACCTTCAGGCAGCGGGGCGGTTTCCTCGCCGGGCGGGAGGTGAAGGCGCTGCGCGGCGTCGACTTCGCCATCCCGAAGGGCGGGGCGGCGTCGTTCATCGGGGAGTCGGGCTGCGGCAAGACGACGCTCGGGCGGATCATCGCCGGGCTGGAGAGCCACGACTCCGGAGAGATCACCATCGACGGCACGCCCATGTCGTCGCTGCGCCCCAAGCAGCGCGAGCCCTTCTTCCGCCGCATCCAGCTCATCCACCAGGACCCGTACTCCGCGCTCAACCCGACCCGGACGGTGTACCAGACGCTGGACGCGCCGCTGTCGCTGCGGGCCGCGCAGACCGGCCGGTCGCGGGCGTGGGTGGACGGGCGTGCCCAGGAGCTGCTGGAACTGGTCGGCCTCGACCCCGGCTACGTGCTGCCCCGCTACCCCCACCAGCTCTCCGGCGGCATGCGCCAGCGGGTCGTGATCGCCCGCGCCCTCACCGTCGACCCCGAGATGCTCGTCGCCGACGAGGCCGTCTCCATGATCGACGTGTCGCTGCGGCTGGGCATCCTCGCCCTGCTCAAGGACCTGCGCGAGCGCCTCGGGGTGAGCGTGCTGTTCATCACCCACGACGTGGCGACCGCCCGCTACATCGGTGACGACGGCGAGCTGTACGTCATCTACCGGGGGGAGGTCGTCGAGCGCGGCCACGTCGAGACGATCATCTCCGGCCCGGTGCACCCGTACACCCAGTCGCTGCTGTCGGCGATCCCCGTGCTGCACGGCCTGGAGCGGCCCGGCGAGGAGCCGGTGACGCCGACCGGGGCGCTCGACGAGAGCCGCCTCGACGCGGGCTGCCTGTTCGCCCGGCGCTGCCCGTTCCGTACCGGCCGCTGCGAGTCCGAGCACCCGCTGCTCGGCCACGGCGGCGGCACGCCCCAGGAGCACGCCTGTTTCCACCCCGCTCCCCGCAAGGTCGTCGCCATGCCGGTCGGTCACCCGTGAGCCCGCTGGGAAACGGTCCCGAGGCGGGGCCGTGGAGCGCGGGCGAGGCGTCCGGAAGTCGCGAGGGGGCAGGAGCCTCCGAAGCGCCCGGGGTTCCCGGAACGCCGGGGACCCCGGAGGCGCCGGCGGTCCCCGAGGCGCCGGGAGCCGCTGAGACGTCGAGAGCCTCGGAGACGCCGGGGATCCGCGAGATGTCCAGGCCGTACGCGGCGTTCGGGATCCGCGAGGCCGCCGCCGCCGACATGGCGGCGCTCGCGAGGATCGCCTCGGCCGCGCTCACCCACGACACGGACGAGGCCGCGAGCCTGGTCGCCAGGCTCGCCGCGCCGCCCGCCCACCGGTCCTGGACGGCGCTGGTGACACGCGACCTCGACGGCGTGGCGTTCGTCTCCACCTCGGCGCGCGACGCGCACGCGGGCCACATCGACCTGCTCGCCGTACGCCCCGAGGCACGGGGAGGGGGGCTCGGCCGGGCGCTGGTCGCCGCGGCCGAGGACTGGCTGCGCGCCCGGGGGGCGACCGAGGCCCGGTTCGCCGGCAACCCGCCCTGCTACGCCTGGCCCGGCATCGACGTGCGCTACACCGAGGCCGCCTGCCTGGCCGAGGGCCTCGGCTACGAGCGCTACCGGGTCGCCTGGAACATGACCGCCGACCTCACCGGAGACCTCTCCGCCGACACCGACCTCGCGCGGCTGGCGGCCTCCGGGGTCACCGTGCACGCCGCCGCCCCCGGGGACCGCGCCGCCGTGTCGGCCTTCGTCGAGGAGCAGTGGAACGCCAACTGGGCCTGGGAGGCGGAGCAGGCCACCGGCTGCCACTACGCCGTCAGGGAGGGCGAGATCCTCGGTTTCGCCGCGTGGGGTTCGCGCCCCTCCTGGTTCGGCCCGATGGGCACCGCACCGGCCGCGCGAGGGCTCGGGGTCGGCCGCGTGCTCGTACGCCGCTGCCTGGCCGAGCAGCGGGCCGCGGGCATGTCGAGCGCCCAGATCGGCTGGGTGGGGCCGCTGCGCTTCTACGCCAGGGCGGTCGGCGCGCACGCCGAGCGGGTCTTCTGGCTCTACCGCCGTGACCTGCCGTGAGGGCCCCGCCGTGACGGCCTTCGCACCGCCGTGGCCCGCCGGTCACGGCTCCCGCCCGCCGGGGCGGGCCGATGGGCGGGCTCCCATCGGGTAGGTGCCCGTAGCGCCCTCAGCGTCAGAAGATCGTCTACTTAGCGGTAGTGAGATCAGGAAAACTAACGACATGGGACGTCATGAGTGATCAGCTTGTCACACTGTCCACGCTCTCGACCGAGCAGAGCGATCCGCGCTACAGCCGGATCGACCGGCTTCCCACCGACCAGGTGGCCCGGCTGATGAACGCGGCGGACACCGCGGTGCCCGCCGCGGTGGCCGAGGCGATCCCGGAGATCTCGGCGGCGGTGGACGCGGTCGTGGCCCGGATGAAGGCCGGGGGCCGCCTGTTCTACGTGGGAGCGGGGACCTCCGGCCGGCTGGCCGTGCTGGACGCCTCGGAGTGCCCGCCGACCTTCGGTACCGATCCCGAGCTCGTCCAGGGGGTCATCGCGGGCGGCGTCCCCGCGCTGACCCGTTCGGTCGAGGGCGCGGAGGACGACCGGGCCGGGGGAGCGGCCGCCCTCGCGGAACGGGGGGTGGGCGAGCTCGACGCGGTGGTGGGCGTCTCCGCCAGCGGTCGCGCGCCCTTCGTGCTCGGCGCGCTCGCCGAGGCGAACCGCCGGGGCGCCCTGACCGTGGCGCTGTCGTGCAACGCCGCGACCCCGCTGTCGGCCGAGGCCCGGCACCCCATCGAGGTGATCGTCGGCCCGGAGGTGGTGACCGGCTCCACCAGGCTCAAGGCGGGGACCGCGCAGAAGCTGGTCCTCAACATGATCTCCACGATCACGATGGTCAAGCTGGGCCGTACCTACGGCAACACCATGATCGAGGTGTCGGCGATGAACTCCAAGCTGGCCGACCGGGCCGCCAGGATGGTCAGCGACATCACCGGGGCGGCCCTCTCCGCCGCCCGTTCCGCGCTGGAGGCCGCCGGATGGCACGTGAAGGTCGCGGTACTGATGATCGAGCACGGCCTCGACGCCGCCGGCGCCCGGGTCCTGCTGGAGCGGCACGGCGACCTTGAGACGGCACTGGAGGCGGCGGGACAGGCCAGGGGTGCCTGACCTCCCGGACGAAGAGGCGCCGGCTCCGGCCCTCGGCTCCGGCCCTGTTTCCGCTCTCGCTCCCGTTCCCGGCCTGGACGACGGCCCGGGGGAGAGCGCCCGGCTCGCCGGGATCCTCGGGGCGGCGGTGCCGCGCGTCTGCTCGGCGGCGGTGGCCGTGATCGCCGTGGGCGGGGCCACGGTGGCCGCCGCTGCGGTGGGGGAGGCCGTACGCTACTCGGCGGCCTCGGAGGAACTCGCCGGGGACCGGCCGCCCGCCCTCCGTGACTCGATCTTCGACCTCGCCTCGATCACCAAGCTCTTCACCACGGCCGTCATCCTGTCACTGGCCGAGGACGGCCTTCTCGACCTGGACGAGCCCGTCGCGGCCCGGCTGCCCGGCTGCTACGGCGGCGCCCCCGAGGTCACCCCGCGGCACCTGCTCACCCACACCGCGGGACTGCCACCGGGGCGCAGGGCCCACGAGGAGATCCCCGGCGACGGCCCGGAGATCCGTGCCACGCGGATGGAGCGGATCCTCTCGACACCGCCGGTCGGCCCCGTGGGTGAGCGCTACCTCTACTCCGACGTCGGGCTGATCACGGCGGGCCGGGTGGCGGAGATCGCGGGCGGGGCGTCCCTGGACGAGCTCGCCCGCGCCCGGGTCATCGATCCGCTGGGCCTGCCCGACACCGGCTACCGTCCCGCCGAGTCCCTGCTGCCCCGGATCGTCGCCACCGAGCACAAGCCCGAGCGCCCCGGCCCCGGATGCGTGCGCGGCGAGGTCCACGACGAGACCGCGCACGGCCTGGGCGGGGTCGCCGGGCACGCCGGGATCTTCTCCACCGCCGACGACCTCGTACGCTTCGCCGAGGCGCTGCGCACCGGGGGAGCGCCGATCCTGGGCCCCGGCGCGGTCGCCGAGATCACCCGCGACCACGGCGTCAGGGGCGCGGACTTCCGCCACGGCCTGGGCGTGCGGATCGGCGACCCGGCGATCGTCGGCCCGCTCGCCGACGCCTACGGCCACTCCGGCTTCACCGGGACCTCGCTCGTCGTCGATCCGGGGCGTGCGCTCACCGTCGTCCTGCTGACCAACAACGTCCACCCCCTGCGCGGCCGGGCGGGCATCCGCGACCTGCGCCACGCGGTCGCCGCCGAGGCCCTGCGCCTGTCCTGAGCCCGCGGTCCACCCCCTGTCGGCGGTGTTCTCCGGGAACCGCCGTCAGGTCCTCTCCACGCGCCGTCGTGACTCGCCGCGGAACTTCCGTGCGCGGCGCGAGGCTCGCGGGCAGGGACGACTCCCGCGGGACGGGGTGCGAGGGTTCACGCGTAGCGGGGCCGGAGGCGGCGGGCGAGGAGTTCGCGCATGGCGCCCGTGTGGTCGGCCAGCCGATCGAGTGACGACACCAGATCGCCCGCCGCCGTCTCACCCAGGACCGCGCGAAGCTCGGCGGTGACGGCGGCGCGTGCCGTCCGGCCGGCCTCGACGGCGTCCCTGCCGTGCCCGGTCAGCTCGACGATGCGCGCCCGCCGGTCCTCCGGATGGGCCCTGCGGGTGAGGTAGCCGATCCGTTCCATCTCCGTCACGACCTTGGACGCGCCCTGCGGTGTCATGCCGAGCAGTCCCGCCAGGTCGCTGACGCGGACGGGGCCGCCGAGCAGGTGCTGGAAGACGTAGCCGTGGACGGTGCGGACCTCGGTGTGACCCGCCGCGGCCATGCGCCCGCGCACCTCGGCGTCGCAGGCGGCGGCCAGGGCGGCGAAGAGCAGGGAGAGGTCTCCGGCTGCGCCGGGATCGACCGGGTTTGACGTCACGCGATTCACCGTCTAATACTCAACCATAGTTGCGCAACTAAGGTTTAGTGATCGAAGGAGGAGATCATGTTCTGCGACCCCGCGTTCACCCCGGTCGTCGAGGCGCTCAGGGAGGGACTCGGTCCCGGAGGCGCGGCCCTGGCCGTCACCGTGGGCGGCCGTCCCGTCGTGGACGTCTGGTTCGGCACGGCCGACGAGGGCGGCGTCCGCCCGTGGCGTCGCGACACGGTCGTCAACGTCTTCTCGGTCTCCAAGGGCGTCGTCGCGACCGTGGCCCTGCTGTGCGCGCAGCGCGGGCTCGTCGACCTCGACGCGCCCGTGGCCCGCTACTGGCCGGAGTTCACCTCGGAGGCCACCGTCGCCCAGCTGCTCTCCCACCGCGCGGGGCTGCCCGCGGTCCGCTCTCCGCTGCCACCGGGAAGCCTCTACGACTGGGACGCCATGGCGGGCGCGCTGGCCGCCGAGGAACCGTGGTGGACACCGGGGGAGCGGCACGGATACCACGCGGTCACGTTCGGCTGGCTGGTCGGCGAGCTGCTCCGCCGGGTCACCGGCAGGGAGATCCGCGACCTGGTCCCCGGAGAGCTCGGCGTCCCCGACCTCTCGATCGGGCTTGCCCGCAAGGACGCGCACCGGGCGGCGTTCGTGCTCCCGCCGGAAAGCCCGCCCACGCCCGCGGATTCCCCGCTGGCCGAGGCGATGACGGACCCCGCCTCGGTCACCGCCAAGGCGTTCCTCAACCCGGCCGACCAGCTCGTGCCCGGCCTGCCGAACACCGGGCGCTGGCGTGCCGCCCAGATCCCCGCCGCCAACGGCCACGCCTCCGCCAGAGCCCTGGCGACCCTGTACGGCGGGCTCCTGTCGGGCGACCTCCTCGCCCCCGGGATGCTGGCACGCGCCACGACGGCGCACAGCGACGGGTTCGACGAGGTCCTGCGCGGCCGGACCCGTTTCGGCCTGGGCTACATGCTCCCCAACGAGGTGCGCCCCTTCGCGCCCCGGGCGGAGGCGTTCGGGCACAGCGGGTCGGGCGGCTCGCTCGCCTTCGCCGACCCGGTGGCCGGTGTCGGGTTCGGCTACACGCCGAGCCGCACGATCATCGCCCCCGCCGGCCCCGACCCTCGCTGGCCCCCGATCCTGGAAGCGCTCTACGGTTGCCTGTGAACGGGGCCTCCGGACCCGGAGGCGACGACGGCGGAAGGCGGCGAGGTCGCCACGCGCCGTACTTCGTGCCCTGCCGTGACCGGGCGGCACCGAGCGGGCGGACCCGCGTCCTCGTGATGTGAGACGAGGAGGGGGGACCGGAAGCGGTCCGATCCTTGGCCGGCCCTGTGTGAAGCCGGGACAGGCTAGGAGGGCCTGCTCCGGCGGCGGTAGTCGGTCCTGAAGCCGTCTATGGCGTCCCTGGTGGCCCTCAGCGCCGCGTCCGAGGTCTCGAAGGTGCGCTGGGCGATGCCGACGAAGATGCAGTCGACGATCAGGAGCTGGCTGATCCGGCTGGCCAGCGCCCCCGGGCGGAAGGCCGTCTCCCGGCCCGCCGAGACCAGGACGTGGTCGGCGAGCCCGGCCAGGGAGGAGCGGGGGTTGTTGGTGATGGCCACCGTGGTCGCGCCCGCCCGCCGCGCGACGCGCATCGGCGCCAGCACGTCGGGGGTCTCGCCGGTGCAGCTCACCGCCACCACGACGTCGTCGTCGCGTACCAGCGCCGCGCTGGTCAGCGCCAGGTGCGCGTCGGTGTAGGCGTGGCCGGGCAGGCCGATCCGCATCAGCTTCTGCGCCATGTCGGCCGCCACCAGCCCGGAGGCGCCGACCCCGTAGACGGCGACCTTGCGCGCCCCGGCCACCGCCTCCACCACCATGCCCAGCCGGTCGGGGTTGAGCTGCGCCGCGGTGTCGGCCAGCGCCTCCGACTCGGCCCTGGCCACCTTCGCGATCACGTCGGTCAGCGGGTCGTCGGGGCCGAGGTCGCCGGGGACCAGCCGCTCGGGCTCCTCCCTGGCCACCGCCGCGGCCAGGGCGAAGCGCAGCTGGGAGTACCCGGCGAAGCCCAGGGCCCTGGCGGTGCGCACGATCGTGGCCTCGCTGGTGCCGGAGGCCGCGCTGAACTCGGTGATGGTGCTGCGGGCCACCACCCCGGGGTCGTCGAGGATGAGACGGGCGATGGACTGAGCCGCGGGGGTGAGGGAGGGAAGGACGGCCCTCACCGTGGCCACCAGGTTCACGGGGGTGGGGCCGTCGAGGACGTTCATTAAGCGCCTTTCATGTCATAAAACAGCCTATTGGTCACCGGTCAACCAGCGGGCCACGGCGCGGGCCGAAGCCCGGGAGATGCCGTTCGTGGTCACGTACACGGCGCCGGAGGGTTCGCCGGGCATCCCGGTCTCGACCACCACGGCGTCGGGGCGCAGCGCGACGGCCCGGGCCAGCAGCTCGCCGACCCAGGGGTGGCGCGCGGCGTCGTGCACCACCATCACCAGCGGGCGGCTCTCGTCGCCCAGGTCGGGCAGCTCGGGCCTCTCCACGGTGACGACGTGGCCGACGGTGCCCGGCAGCAGCTCGGTGAGGGCACCGATGAGACCGGTGAGCAGGCCCGGCTCGACCGCCTCGCTCAACCGGGGGGCGATGTCGACGACCAGCGGCGGCCCGGAGAGCACGGCTGTGGTGCCCGGGGTGCCCGTGACCTTCGTGGCGCTCGGGGCAGCCGTGACGCCTGTGACGTTCGTGACGTTCGTGGCGCTCGGGGCGCCCGTGGCGGTGACGCGGATGGCCGCGCGGGCGGTCCGCAGGCCCAGTTCCTCGCCCTCGTGCCCCGCCCCCCGGGCGGCCGTGCCCGTCGCCCGCGCCCGCGCCGCGGCCTCCGAGGCGTACCAGCCGGACAGGGCGAGCACGCGGGAGGCGGCCTCGGCGAGCCGCTCCTCGCCGAGCCTGCCCTCCCGTACGGCGTCCACGATGGCGTCGCGCAGCTCGTGGACGTTCTCGCCGCCGGGGGCGGAGATGCCCGCGCAGATCGCGTCGGCCCCGGCCGCCAGGGCGCGGACCGCGATCTCCCCGGGCGGGAGGAGGGCCGCGACGGCGCGCATCTCGATGGCGTCGGTGACGATCATCCCGGTGAATCCCATCTCCTCGCGGAGCAGCCCGGTCGTGATCCGCCTGCTCAGCGTCGCGGGGTTCTCCGGGTCGAGGGCCGGGATCAGCAGGTGCCCGCACATGACGGCCCGGACCCCGGCGGCCACCGCCGTACGGAAGGGGGGCAGGTCACGCTCGGCGAGGAGCCGGGAGGAGGCGTGCAGGGTCGGCAGGGCGTGGTGGGAGTCGGTGTGGGTGTCGCCGTGGCCGGGGAAGTGCTTGGCGCAGGCGGCCACCCCCGCCCCTTGGAGCCCGGAGATCCAGGCGGCGGTGTGCCGGGAGACCAGCTCGGGATCGGCGCCGAAGGAGCGGACGCCGATCACCGGGTTGGCCGGGTTGGCGTTGACGTCCGCCACCGGGGCGTAGTCGAGGGTGATGTCGGCCGAGGCGAGGAGGCGGCCGATCTCCCGGGCGACCAGCCCGGTCGCCTCGACGTCGTCGCCCACGCCCAGCGCCCGGTTGCCCGGCCACGAGCTGCCCCGCGCGGCCTGCAGGCGGGTGACGGAGCCGCCCTCCTCGTCCACCGCGATCACCGCGGCGGGGTTCTCCGCGCGCAGCCGGGCGACCAGATCGGCGGTGTGGCCGAGGCCGTCGAGGTTGCGGGCGAACAGCACGGTCCCGCCGAGGCCCTCCTCGCCGAGCGCGCGGAGCAGCCACCCGGGCGGCTCGGTGCCGTCGAAACCCGGCTGGAGGACGGTCATGGCCAGCCGGGCCAGGCCGGGGCTGCGATGGGACATGCGGTCACCCTCTCGATCGAGGCAGGCGTCTTCTGACAGGTCGGCGGAGGGAGGTGTCTCAAGGTAGATTACCCATCGATGACAATTTTCTTCATTATCATTGCCTTCGAAGTAGCTTTCTGTCATCCTCTCGATCGAGAACCCGTGGCCCCGTGCCTGTGTGACCCTGTGACCCCGTGAACTCGTAACCTTGTGATCTTGTGATCCCGTGCCGGTCTCGCGGTCGTTCCCGCGCCCGTCCTTCCCGAGTCCGCCCATCCCGCGTCCGCCCTCATGTCCGTCTTCGCGCCCGCCCCGGTGCCCGCCCTCGCGCGGTCCGGCGGTGTCCGGGCGGCGGCCCCAGGCCCCGACTCCGGCTCGCCCCGGCCCGGCCCCGGGCCGAACACCCCTGGAGTCCGCATGAGCTCATCCAGCCGGCGAGCCGTCCTGCGCGGCCTCGCCCTCGCCGTCGCGGCGACCGCCGCGCCCCTGTCCGCCCGGACCCCGGCCTCCGCCCACTCGAAGGCCTCGGGAGCCTCGGAGGTCTCGGAGGTCTCGGAGGTCTCGGCGGGGCGGGTGCCGCCGCTGCGCCAGATGCGCGGCATGTGGATCGCCTCGGTCGCCAACATCAACTGGCCGTCGAAGCCGGGGCTGAGTGCCCAGCAACAAAGGGCCGAGTATGCCGGCTGGCTCGACCTGGCGCGGGCCCGCGGGCTCAACGCGGTGTTCGTGCAGGTCCGGCCCACCGCCGACGCCTTCTGGCCATCCCCGTACGAGCCCTGGTCGCAGTATCTGACCGGAGTCCAGGGGCGCGACCCCGGCTACGACCCGCTGGCCTTCATGGTGGCGGAGACGCACCGGCGCGGCCTCGCCTTCCACGCCTGGTTCAACCCCTACCGGGTGTCGATGC
Source organism: Streptosporangium sp. NPDC002721 (assembly GCF_042888905.1). Lineage (NCBI taxonomy): Bacteria > Bacillati > Actinomycetota > Actinomycetes > Streptosporangiales > Streptosporangiaceae > Streptosporangium > Streptosporangium sp. NPDC002721. The sequence continues at coordinate 181,818 of NZ_JBIAQI010000006.1, read as the reverse complement.
AGGCCGACCCGGCCCTGCTGCACCCCGACCACCCCGGCCGCAGGCACCCCGACTGGATCGTCTCCTACGGCGGCAAGCTCTACTACAACCCCGGCATGCCCGAGGTCCGCGCGTTCGTGCAGGACGCGATGATGGACGCGGTCACCAGGTACGACATCGACGGCCTGCACTTCGACGACTACTTCTACCCGGTCAACACCACCGCCTTCGACGACAGCGAGGCCTACGCCCGCCACGGCGCGGGCTTCCCCGACCTCGCGGCCTGGCGGCGCGAGAACGTCGACCTTCTCGTACGGGAGACGCAGCGGCGGGTGCGGCGGGTCAAGCCCGAGATCGCCTGGGGCATCAGCCCCTCGGGCATCTGGCGCAACCGGGCCACCGACCCCCTGGGGTCGGAGACGAGTGGCGGCCAGTCCTACGACAACCTGCACGCCGACACGCGCGGCTGGGTCAGGAAGGGCTGGCTCGACTACATCGCGCCGCAGCTCTACTGGTACATCGGCCAGTCCAACGCCGACTACGCCAAGCTGGTCCCCTGGTGGTCGGGCGTGGCGGCGGGCACGGGCACCCAGCTGTGGATCGGCCAGGCGGCCTACAAGGCCGGGGCCGCGGGCCAGCCCGCCGAGTGGGCCAGGCCCGACGAGCTCAGCAGGCACCTCACCCTCAACGAGGGCCACCCCGAGGTCGGCGGCGACATCTGGTACAACTCCGGCGACGTCCGCGACGACCGGATCGGCTCGATCAGCGCCGTGGTGACCGGCCACTACACCCGCCCCGCGCTCACCCCGCTGCTGCCCAGGCTCGCCTCGGGCCGGGCGCCGGGCCGCCCGCTCGTCCTCCTGGCGCGCCGGGTCCGCGACGGCGTCGAGCTGCGCGTCCTGGCCGGCGGCCGTGACGTCCCGTTCCAGTACGCCATCTTCCGGCTGGACCGGCCGGCCGGGCCGGGGGATCTCGGCGACGCCCGCCACCTGATCGCGGTCGTCCCCGCCCGCCGCGACCTGCGCTGGACGGACCCGGCGGGCGCCGGGGGCACCGGGGGCGCGTACTACCACGTGGTGGCCGTCGACCGGGCCGGCCGCCTGAGCCCGCCCAGCACCGCCCGCCGCGCGCGGTGACGGCCCGGGGGGTCGTGAGGGTTCGTAAGGGGGGAGTATGCGCGTTCTGGGTTTGATGTCGGGAACGTCCCACGACGGGATCGACAGCGCGATCGTCGACTGGTCCCTGGACGGCGACGTGCTCACCGGTGCCGTCGAGCACACCGGCACGCGGCCGTACGAGAGAGGGCTGCGCGAGCGCGTCGCCGGAGCGCTGCCGCCGAACCCGGCCGACATGGCCGAGGTGTGCCGGCTCGACACCCTGATCGGCCAGGCGTTCGCCGACGCCGCTGAGGCGTGCGGGCCGGTGGACCTCGTCTGCTCGCACGGGCAGACGATGTTCCACTGGGTGGAGGACGGCCGGGCGCGCGGCACGCTGCAGCTGGGCCGGCCCGCCTGGATCGCCGAGCGGACCGGCGTGCCGGTGGTCTCCGACCTGCGGGCCAGGGACGTGGCCGCCGGGGGGCAGGGCGCGCCGCTGGTCTCCTACCTCGACCTGCTGCTCCTGACCGGGCTGCCGGGGCCGAGCGGCGCGCTCAACCTCGGCGGGATCGCGAACCTGACCGTGCGGGACGCGGGGACGGCCTACGACACCGGCCCGGCGTCGGCGCTGATGGACGCGGCGGTGTCGGCCGCCACCGGCGCGCCCTACGACGAGGACGGCCGCCTCGCCGCCTCGGGGGAGGTGCACGAGGAGCTGCTGGCGGACCTGCTGGCCGAGCCGTACTACCGGGCGCCGCCGCCGAAGAGCACCGGCAAGGAGCTGTTCCACCTCGGATACCTGGAGGCCAGGGCGGCGCCGTACGAACCGGCCCTGCCCGACCTGCTGGCGACGCTGGCCGCGCTCACCGCCGAGACCGTCGCGGCGGAGATCCGGCGCCACCGGCTGGAGACGGTGGTCGTCTCCGGGGGAGGGGTGCGCAACCCGGTCCTGATGTCCATGCTGGCCGCGCGGGCCGGGGACGCGCGCATCGTGCCGAGCGACGAGCTCGGCGTCCCCGCCGACGCCAAGGAGGCGATCGCCTTCTCGCTGTTCGGCTGGCTGACGGCGCACGGGCTGCCAGCGACGGTCCCCGGCTGCACGGGCGCGTCCGGTCCGCGCGTCCTCGGCGCGATCACCCCGGGCGCCGGGGCGCTGAGGTTGCCGGAACCGCTCGTCGAAGGCCCCCGCCGCGTGCGCTTCACCACGGCGGCGGGGGGATAGGGGGCGGGCGTCGTGGCGGTGGGGACAGGGGCCCGCCACGACGCCCGGCGGGCGCGGGGCCCGGACCGGCCGGCGGTGGTGCCGCGAGCGGGCCCGCGAGATCGTTCACCGTCCGGCCGCCGCCGGTGTCGCGTCCGGTGTCGCGTCCTGCGTCGTGTTCTCGCGGCGCGGGAGCAGCAGCGGGGTGGCCAGGAGGAGGACCCCGGCGATCGCGATCGCGACGCGGGGGCCGGTGGCGGTGGCCAGCAGGCCCCACACGGCGGTCAGGGCCGCGATGGTGAGGCTGGCGCTGACCGACCACGCGGACAGCGTGCGGGCGACCCGGCCGGGGTCGGTGTGGTCGAGCCGGTAGGTGGCCAGCACCGGGTTGAACATGCCGCAGCAGGTCACCAGCCCGAACTGCAGGGCGATGACGAGCACGATCCCGGGGACGCCGGGCTGGACGAACGCCAGCCCGACGGGCCAGCACGCGCGCAGCGTCCCGACGACGAGCATCACCTCGCGCTGCCCGAACCGCGCCACGAGCCGGCGCGCCAGCCGCGCCCCGACGAGACCGCCGACACAGGGGAGCGCGAACGCGAGACCGTACTGCCAGGGGGCGAACCCGAGGTGGCCGAGCAGGAGCACGGCGAGCAGCGGTTCGGTCGCCATGATCAGGCCGTTGACCAGGATCGTGTTGAGGAACAGCCGGCGCAGCGTCCGGTGGGCCAGGATGAGGCGCCACCCTTCGACCAGGTCGCCCGCGCGCGACCCCTTCGTGCCGGCACGCGCGGGGCGCGGCTCGTCGCCGCCGATCGCGCGCACGCCCAGCGCCGACAGCAGGTAGCTCACCGCGTCGGCCGTCACCGTCGCCACCGGGCCGAACATCCCGATCGCGACCCCGCCGAGCGGCGGTCCGACCACGGTCGCGGACCACGTCGTGGACTCGAACCGGCTGTTGGCGACCAGCAGGTCCCGCGGCGGCAGGAGCGCCTTCAGGTACGCGCCACCGGCCGCGTTGAAGGCGATCTTGGCCGCGGCGACGACGACGGCGACGACGAGCAGCTGGGCGAAGCCGAGCCGGCCGAGCGCGAACGCGACCGGGACGCTCATCAACGCCGCGAACCTGACCAGGTCCATCGCCACCATCACCGGCCGCTTGCGGTGGAACTCCACCCACGGTCCGAGCGGCACCGCGATCAGTGCCCCCACCGCCAGTCCCGCGGCGGACAGCATCGCCACCTGGGCCGGTCCGGCGTGCAGCACCAGGACCGCGATCAGGGAGAACGCCCCCAGCCCGAACCCCGTGCCGTAGGAGCTGACCGCGTACGCCGCCCACAGCCACCCGAACCGGCGCCCCAGCCCTCGCCTGCCGCCCGCCATCCCCGGCCCGCCTCCCGTCGCCCCGGCCGACCGCGTGCCGGCGACCGATATCCAACCGACGAGGGGAGGGCGAGATCAAACAACCGATCCACCGGCGGGCACAACCGGACGTTGTGCGGCTACCCTCGTCGGCGTGGATCTCGACGCCGTGCGCACCTTCGTGACCGTCGTGGAGGCGGGACGGTTCCAGGACGCCGCCGACGAGCTGTCGATCACCCAGCAGGCCGTCTCCAAGCGCGTCGCCACGCTGGAGAGGAACCTCGGTGTGCGGCTGTTCACGCGCACCACGCGCGGGACCCGGCTCACCGTCGACGGGCAGGCGTTCCTGCCCCACGCCCGCGACCTCCTGCGGGCCGAGGAGCGGGCGATCGCCTCCGTCCGTCCGGGCCGCCGCGCGCTGCGCGTCGACGTGATCGGCCGGAGGCTCGCCCCGGCGGGCCTGCTGGGCGACTTCCACCGCGCGAACCCCGAGGTGGAGCTCGACGTCGTGACCCTCTTCGACGCGGACGCGGCCATCGCCGCCGTCCGCTCCGGAACGGTCGACGCGTCCTTCCGCGCCGTCACCATGCCCGGCCGGCGGCTGCCCGGCGACGTCGGGGCCGCCCGGGTCTTCGACGAACCCCTCCAGCTCCTCACCGGCCCGGACCACGCGCTCGCCGGCGCCCGCGCGGTCACGCCCGCCGAGCTCGCCGGGCACCGGATCTGGATGCCCGGCCTCGTTCCCGGGACCGAGTGGGGCGCCTTCTACGACGACCTCGCCGCCGCGTTCGGGCTCACCATCGAGATCACCGGCCCCGACTTCGGCACCGAGCCGCTGCTGGACACCGTCGCCGGCTCCCGGTCGCTGGCGACCCTCGTCGGCGAGCGGACCCGCCTCGTCTGGCCCGCGGGCCACGGCCTGCGGCGCGTCGCCGTGCGTGACCCGACGCCGGTCTACCCGCACTCGCTGACCTGGTACCGCGGCAACCCGCACCCCGCGCTCGCCGCGCTGCGCGACCACTTCGGCCCTGGGCGGCCCGGCCGCTCCGGCGGCGAGGTCTGGACACCGGCATGGGCGGGGCGGTGAGGGTCCGGCCCGGCCGCGATCGTCAAGATCGTGAATGGAACGATCCACGCTATCGCTATCCGGTATACCCTACAGGAATAGTAGGTTATGCTGGGGCGCGTGTCAGGATTCTCATCGGTCGTCGTCGTGGGTGGCGGCGCGAGCGGCACGCTGGCGGCGGTCCACCTGCTCCGCGAGGCGCGGGCGCGGGCCATGCCGCTGGAGGTCGTGCTGATCGACCAGTACGGGCGGCACGCGCTTGGACAGGCGTACTCGACCACCGATCCGCACCACCTCCTCAACGCCTGCGCGAACAAGATGAGCGGGCTGGACGACGACCCCGGCCACTTCCTGCGCTGGGCCCTCGACGACGGGCTGGACGTCTCGGCCGCCGACTACCTGCCGAGACGGACGTACGGGCGCTACCTCCGCGACCTGCTGGCCGGTGCCGAGGAGTGGCCCCTCCGCGTGGTGCGCAAGGTGACGGGCACGGTGACCGCCCTGACCAGGGGCCGGGGCAGGGGGGTGCGGGTCCACCTGTCCGGCGGCGGCCGGGTCGACGCCGAGGCCGCCGTCCTGGCCCTGGGCAACCGTTCCCAGTCCGCCCGGCTGCCGGTCGTGGACGCCGCGAGTCCCGGCTACGTCGCCGACCCGTGGGCGCCGGACGCGCTGGCCGGGATCCGCGACGGCGCGCCGGTGCTCGTGCTGGGGACCGGCCTGACCATGGTGGACGTGGCGGTCACCGTGACCCGGGCGCATCCGGGGACCGTGGTCCACGCGGTGTCGCGGCACGCGCTGCTGCCGAGGACGCATCCCCGGCCCGTGCCGCCCCCGGTCCCGACGGCGATCCCGGACGGACCGCTGGGGGTCGGCGACCTGCTCCGGGCCGTGCGCCTCGCCGTACGGGACAACGGGGGCGACTGGTACGGCGTGGTCGACGGCCTGCGTCCCCGGGCCCAGGAGCTGTGGACCCGGCTCCCCGCGGACGACCAGCGGCGGTTCCTGAGGCTGGCGGCCCGCTACTGGGAGGTCCACCGCCACCGGATCCCGCCCGTCACGGCCGCCAGGATCGCCGACCTGCGGGCCACCGGCCGCCTCCGGGTGCTCCGCGGCCGGCTGCTCCGGGCCGCGCCCGGCCCCGCCGGGCTGCGCGTCCAGGTGGGCACCGACAGCGCCGACAGCGCCGACAGCACCGGCGGTCTCGTCGGCGCTGACGGCAACGGCGGCAACGGCGGCAACGGCGGCACCGACAGCACCGGCGGCGCCGTCCGAGAGCTCGACGTCGGCTGGCTGGTCAACGCCACCGGGCCCGGGGCCGACATCACCCGCGACCCCCTCCTCGCCGGGCTCGTCGCCGACGGCGTGGTCCGGCCCGACCGGCTGAGGCTCGGGCTGGACGCCGCTCCCGGCGGCGCGGTCCTGGACGCCGAGGGGGCTCCCGACGACCGGATCTTCACGCTGGGCCCCCTGCTGCGCGGAAGCCTGTACGAGACGACGGCGATCCCGGAGATCCGCGCCCAGGCGGCGGCCCTCGCGCCGCGTCTCGTGCGGGCGCTCGCCCCCGGCACCCGCCTGCCGCTCCCCCGGCCGTCCTCCGAGCGGGACCAGCACGTGTGAGGGCGCCGAGCTCACCGGGGGCGACGGAGCGGGCTGTGCGGGAGGTGTTCCCAGGGCTGCGAACTCCCCGCAGGACCGGTGGAGCGGCCGTGCGGGACGTGTTCGTAAGGGCGGGAACTCCCCGTGAGACCGGCGGAGCGGTCGTCTTGACCTTGAGCGGGGTTGAGGTCCCATCCTTGAGGGACCCCGAGGAAAGAGGACTCCATGAGCGAGGATCTGGTCGACTTCTGGTTCGATCCCGGCTGCCCCTGGGCCTGGATCACCTCCCGCTGGATCCTGGAGGTGCGCGAGGTGCGCCCCATCACGATCAACTGGCGGGAGATGAGCCTGGCGGTGCTCAACGAGAAGCAGGACACGTCCGAGGAGTACCGCGAGATCGTCGAGCTCGGCCGGGGCACCATGCGGGTGTTCGCGGCGGCGCGCGCGGCGGCGGGGGACGCCGCCGTCGGTGACCTCTACACCACCCTCGGCACCCGCTACCACGGCGAGGACGGCCTGTTCCGGCGGCCCCGCGACACGGCGCGGGCGCGGGACGGCGGCCTCGCGAGCTGGCGGGCCGCGATGGAGGCCCTGGAACCGGTGATCGCCGCCGCGCTGGCCGACGCCGGGCTGCCCGCCGAACTGCTCGCCGCGCGGACCGACGGCACCTGGGACGAGGCGATCCACGCCTCGCACGCCCTGGTGCCCGCGGGAGAGCGGAACCAGTCGCTGATCGGCGTCCCGACCATCTCGGTGAACGGTCACGCCGGGCAGTTCGGTCCCGTCATCAGCGAGATCCCGACCGGCGAGCGGGCCGGGCGGCTCTGGGACGCGTTCAAGGTGCTCGCCACCGAGGAGACGTTCTTCGAGCTCAAGCGGGTCAGCGACCGGGCGGCTCCCCGCACCTGCCTCGGGGCTCCATAGCGCGGGAGGAGACGCTTCCCCCGGTGCCCTCGCCGCCCTTGACAGAGAAATAGCCGCTTTTTTCGCGAACGATACGTCTGATCATGTTCGTCACCCCTCACTGAGGGCAGGCCCCCGGATGTGATGGGGAGTGAGGTCGCCGGCACCGCCGTCGCGGCGCCGGTTCGCGGAGGTGTGGTCGCCGCCCCGGGGTTCGTGAGCGGGGCGGCCCGGCCGGTACCGCGAGCGGACCGCTCTCTCCGCGTCACGGTGGTGGCGAGTAGCGGTTCTTGTCGGTGAGTTCGGGGAGTGCCCCGCTGACGGCCGCGACCGTGGGACCGAAGGCGGGATCTCCTCCGCTCGTAACGTCGCGATGCCGCGACAGGGATGGGGTCGGTGATGAGGATCATTGGGATCGCGGGGAGTCTTCGCCCGGGGGCGTACGTCTGGAGGCTTCTGGAGGCGGCGGCACGGGAACTGCCCGCGACGGTGGACTTCGAGCTCTGGCGGGGCCTGGACCAGGTGCCGCCCTTCGAGGACGGCGAATTCCCGAGTCCGGTCGCCGACCTGTGGCACCGCCTCTCCGCCGCGGACGGCGTGCTGATCACCGCACCGGCGCACAGCGCGCTCCCGCCGCAGCTGGGACACACGCTCGACTGGATCGCGTCCGCGCGCGGCGGCGCGGTCCTGGTGGGCAAGCCGGTGGGCGTGGTGACCGCCTGCCCGCGCGCCCACGAGGGGATGTGGACGCAGATCCAGCTGCGCAGGGCCCTCGGCGCGGCCGGCGCGGTGGTGTGCGGCGCGGAGCTGGCCGTGTCCACGCCTCCGGACCGGTTCGACGCGGCCGGCCGGCTCGCGGACCAGGGGGACCGCGACCGGCTCCGCGGCGTGCTGGACGAGATCTGCTCCCCCTCCTTCGCCGGGGCCGGCTCCCTTCGCGGGTCCGCCGTGTGAGATCCGCCTGACCGCTCGCCGGGGCCTTCGGGCCCCGGTACCTCGATCGCCTCCCGCCCACCTCGGCTGCCGGGAGGCGACCGCCGCGTCGTGTGCCACGAAGGTCGTGTGCCACGAAGAGAGCCTGAGGAGACACGGGGAGATCACGGGGAGGACGGGGCGTCGCGCGCCACGGAGGGACGAGGAAGGGAGGCGGCCGTGGGGAGATCCGGCCAGGAGGTGGCGCTGCGGGCTCTCGGCGCGGCGCTCGACGTACACGCCCCGAAGGCCGGCCACGGCGTGCGGACGTTCCCCGACGGCACGCCGTTCCTGTGGCTGACCGTTCCCGGCGCGGGAGGCGCCACCGTCTTCCTGGAGGAACGCCACTGGATCTGCCTGAGCGAGCCCGCGCGGGGCGGGGTCACCGTCCAGCTCGTCGCCGGCGGGGTCGACGACGACCCCGCCCTCGTCGTGAGCCGCATCATGACCGTCATGACGCCGGTGCCCCGGCGCGCGGGCGGCCTGGTACGCGTCCTGAGGACGGTCCTGCTCGGCCTCGCGGGAGGCGCGGGGGTGGGGCTGCTGTCCGCGCTGCTCATGGCCATCCTGGTGGCCGGGAACGGCTACACCTCGGACACGACGATCGGCGTGGTGTACGTCCTGGCAGCGCTGATCGGCGTCGGGACCGGGCTCTGGGTGTCCCTGCGCCGGTGGCGGGCGGGCAGGGACCCGCGTGATCGGCGCTCCCGGGGGCAGGGACCGTAGGGACGACCACGTGGAGGAACGACATGGCCGAGCTGCTGGCGATCTACAACGAGAGCGCGGGAAGCGCCGACGACGAGGCCAGGACCGCCGCCCTCGAGACGCTGCGCGGCGGCGACGCCGACGTCATCGAGGCGCCCGCCGGGGAGAAGGACCTGGACGAGATGCTCGACGCCTGTCCCGGCAGGGACGTGGTGGTGCTGGGCGGTGACGGCACGCTGCACGTGGTGGTCGCCACCCTGCACCGGCGCGGCGAGCTGGACACCCGCACGGTGGGACTCGTCCCGCTGGGGACCGGCAACGACTTCGCCCGCGGCCTGGGCATCCCGCTGGACCCGCCGGTCGCGGCCCGCGTCGTGCTCGCCGGACGGCCCCAGCCGCTCGACCTCCTGGTCGACGACGAGGGCGGGGTCGTCGTCAACATGGTCCACCTCGGCATCGGCGCCGAGGCCTCCGAGGAGGCCACGCCGCTCAAGCCGGTGCTCGGGCGGCTCGCCTACGCGGCGGGGGCGCTGCTCGCGGGCCTGCGGAGCCCCGGCTGGCGGCTGCGCGTCACCGTGGACGGCCGCCCCCTCGGTGACGGGCGCCCGGTGCTCATGGCGGGCGTCGGCAACGGCGTCACCATCGGCGGCGGCACCCCGCTCGCCCCCCGGGCCAGGCCCGATGACGGCATGGCCGACGTCGTCGTCTCGCTGACCACCGGCCCGCTGGACAGGTTCGTCTACGCCCTGCGGCTGCGCAAGGGAACCCATCCCGACCTGCGCGACGTGATCACCACTCGCGGCAGGGAGGTGACCGTGGAGGGCGGCCCCGTCCCGGTGAACGCCGACGGCGAGCTGACCGGCCGGATCACCCGGCGTACCTGGACGGTCGTGCCCGCCGCCTGGCGCATGTTCACCTGAGCCGGCGCCGGTGCCCTCAGCCCAGGGACTCAGCCCAGGGACGCCGAGACCAGGTCGCGGGCCTCCTGCTGCACCAGCGCCAGGTGCTCGGGGCCCTTGAAGGACTCGGCGTAGATCTTGTACACGTCCTCGGTGCCCGAGGGGCGGGCGGCGAACCAGGCGCTCTCGGTGGAGACCTTGAGCCCGCCGAGGGCGGCGCCGTTTCCGGGCGCCGAGGTGAGCACCTGGGTGATCTCCTCGCCGGCGAGGCTGTCCGCGGTGACCTGCTCGGCCGAGAGCTTGGCGAGCACCGCCTTCTCCTCCCGGGTCGCGGGGGCGTCGACGCGGGCGTAGGCGGGGTCGCCGAATCTGGACACCAGGTCGCGGTAGTGCTCGCTCGGCGAGCGGCCCGTGGTCGCGATGATCTCCGAGGCGAGCAGCGCCAGGATCAGGCCGTCCTTGTCGGTGGTCCACACCGAGCCGTCGCGCCGCAGGAACGACGCCCCGGCGCTCTCCTCGCCGCCGAAGCCCAGCGAGCCGTCCAGCAGGCCCGGCACGAACCACTTGAACCCGACGGGGACCTCCATCAGCCGCCTGCCCAGGTCGGCGGCGACCCGGTCGATCATGCCGCTGCTCACCAGCGTCTTGCCGACCCCGGCGCCGGCGGGCCAGCCGGGCCGGTGGGAGTAGAGGTAGGAGATCGCCACGGCGAGGTAGTGGTTGGGGTTCATCAGCCCCCCGTCGGGCGTGACGACGCCGTGCCGGTCGGCGTCGGCGTCGTTGCCGGTGGAGACGTCGAAGGCGTCGCGGCCGGCGATGAGCGAGGCCATCGCGTACGGCGACGAGCAGTCCATCCGGATCTTGCCGTCCCAGTCCAGTGTCATGAAGCGCCACGTCGGGTCGGTGAGCGGGTTGATCACCGTCAGGTCCAGCCGGTGCCGCTCGGCGATCTCCCCCCAGTAGGCGACGCTCGCCCCGCCCAGCGGGTCGGCGCCGACGCGCACCCCCGCCTCCCGGACGGCGTCGAGGTCGAGCACCGAGGGCAGGTCGTCCACGTAGCGGCCGAGGAAGTCGTACCGGCCGGTCGTGTCGGCGGCGAGCGCCCTGGTGTACGGGACCCGCCTGACCTCCTTCAGGCCCCCGGCGATCAGCGCGTTGGCCCGGTCCTGGATCCACGAGGTGGCGTCGGTGTCGGCCGGGCCGCCGTGCGGCGGGTTGTACTTGAACCCGCCGTCGCCGGGCGGGTTGTGCGAGGGGGTCACCACCACGCCGTCGGCCCGTCCCGAGGGGCGCTCCCGGTTGTGGGCCAGGATCGCGTGGGAGACCGCGGGGGTCGGGGTGTAGCCGTCCCGGCTGTCGATCATGACCGTCACGCCGTTGGCCGCGAAGACCTCCAGCGCCGACACCCGGGCCGGTTCCGACAGCGCGTGGCTGTCGGCCCCCAGGAACAGCGGGCCGTCGACCCCCTGCGCCGCCCGGTACTCCACGATGGCCTGGCTGGTCGCGAGGATGTGGTCCTCGTTGAAGGCGACGTTCAGCGAGGAGCCCCGGTGCCCCGAGGTCCCGAACGCCACGCGCTGGCCCACCTCGCCCGGGTCGGGATGCAGGGCGTAGTAGGAGGTCACCAGGCGGGCCACGTCGACAAGATCGGACGGCCTGGCGGGCTGGCCCGCGTGTTCGTGCGTCATCGCAGTCTCCTCACATCACACCTGAGCTAACCGTATCTGCCCCCAAATCGGATAAGCCTGCACAACTCATGGGGGCTCATGGGGAAACCGGTTGCATCGCACTCCTCCCAGGCCGTTGACAACGTTGTCATCGACGTCGTACCGTCAGCCTGTTTGCCCGGTCACTTGGGTAGCGCACCCTTTGTGCCATCGATCAGCGGAGGAACCCCTTGCACAGCCGCGTGGTGGCCCCGGTGGCCGCCTGCCGTCCCTCCGGGCTCCGGCACGCAGGAAAGGCCGGACGATGACCGCCCTCGCGATCGACATCGGCGGCACCAAGTTCGCCGCGGCGCTGGTCAGGCCGGACGGGACCGTGGCACGCAGGGCGGAGATGCCCGTCGGCCCCGACCCCGAGGCGACGCTGGCCTCGCTCGTCCGGCACGTCCGCGAGGCCGGTGCCGGAGACCCGGGAGATCTGGCAGACCTGGTCGGGGTCGGCATCGGCTCCGCGGGCCCCCTCGACGCCGTCGCCGGTACGGTCAGCCCGGTCAACATCCCCGCCTGGCGTGAGTTCCCGCTGGTCGGCGCGGTGAGCGAGCTCCTTCCCGGCCTTCCCGTCGCGCTCGCGGGGGACGCGCAGTGCATGGCGCTGGGGGAGTGGTGGCGGGGCGGGCACGAGCGCTCCCGTGCCCTGCTGGGCATCGTGGTGTCCACCGGCGTGGGCGGGGGCCTGGTCCTCGACGGGGTGCCGTACGTGGGACCGACCGGGAACGCCGGGCACATCGGGCACATCTCCGTGGACCGCGACGGGCGGCCCTGCCCCTGCGGGGCGATCGGCTGCCTGGAGACGATCGCGAGCGGCCCGAGCATGGTCCGCTGGGCGCTGGAGAACGGCTGGAGCGCCCCCGGGGCGCACCCGGACGCCCGCGCGCTCTCGGCCGACGCCGCGCGCGGGGTCCCCGTCGCCCAGCTGGCCTTCCAGCGGGCCGCCGACGCGCTGGCCGTGGCGATCCTCAGCACGGCGGCGCTCTTCGACCTCGACGACGTCGTCATCGGGGGCGGCGTCTCCGGGGCAGGGGAGACCCTGCTCGCCCCGCTGCGCCAGGCGGTCGCCAAGCGGGCGGGCCTGGGCTTCCTGCGCGGCCTGAACGTCGAACGTACCTCCCTGGAACGCGACGCCGGCCTCTACGGCGCCGCCGCCCTGGTCCTCCCCGTCGCGGGGTAGAGGGCCGCGTTCTCTCCTCCGCCCGCAGGCGGGGGTGTCCACGCTAAGGAGAACCGATGAGCTCACTCGCCGTCCAGCTGTACTCCGTACGCGAACAGGCGGCCCTCGACCGCCGGGCCGTGCTGCGCCGCGTCGCCGACATGGGCTACGACGCGGTCGAGCCGTACGACGTGCACCTCGATCCTGAGGGTCTCCGCGACGACCTGCGGGAGGCGGGGCTCTCGGTGTGCAGCGTGCACGCCCCGCTCCTGGGCGAGCGGCGCGCGGCCGCGCTGGCCGGGGCGGTCACCGTCGGCGCGGAGACGGTCATCGTGCCCGCCGCCCCCGCCGAGTGGTTCGCCGACCGGGAGGGGGTCGAGCTGGCCGCCAGGAACATCGGCGAGGCGGCCCGCGAGGCGGCCGACCTCGGGCTGCGGCTGGGGTACCACAACCACTGGTGGGAGCTGGAGCAGCGGGTGGACGGACGTCCCGCGCTGGAGGTGCTCGCGGAGCTGCTGGACCCCTCGATCCTGCTGGAGGTCGACCTCTACTGGGCGGCGACCGGCGGTGTCGACCCCTCGGGGCTGCTGACCCGGCTCGGCGAGCGGGTGAGCCACCTGCACGTCAAGGACGGCCCCGCCACCCAGGAGGGCCCGATGACCGCCGTCGGCTCCGGCCGGGTGCCCATCGTGGACGCGCTGAACACCGCGCCGGACGCGGTACGGATCGTGGAGCTCGACCACTGCGCCACCGACATGCTCCAGGCGCTGGCCGACAGCCACGCCTACCTGACCGGCCTCGCCGCCGACGGGCGGGTGAGCTCGTGACCGGCCCGCTCGGGGTGGCGATCGTCGGCTGCGGGAACATCAGCCACCAGTACCTGGGCAACCTCACCTCCTTCCCCGGCGTGCGGGTGGTGGCGTGCGCCGACCTCGACCCGGAGCGCGCCCGGGAGGTCGCCGCGCGGTACGGCGTGCCGGTGGCGACCTCGCCCGAGGAGGCGATCTCCCACCCCGACGTGGAACTGGTGGTCAACCTCACGGTCCCCGTCGCGCACGCCGAGGTGGCGCTCGCCGCGGTCCGGGCCGGGCGGCACGTCTACAACGAGAAGCCCTTCACCGTCGACAGGGAGTCCGGCGCGCGGCTCGTCGAGGCCGCTGCGGAGGCGGGGGTGCTCCTGGGCAGCGCGCCCGACACCTTCCTGGGCGCCGGGCTGCAGACCGCGGCCAGGCTCGTCGCCGAGGGGGCGATCGGCACCCCGCTCACCGGCCTGGTCCTGTTCCAGACGCCGGGTCCCGAGTCCTGGCATCCGAACCCCGAGTTCTTCTTCCAGCCGGGGGCCGGACCGCTGTTCGACATGGGCCCCTACTACCTGACGACCCTGGTGACCCTGTTCGGCCCGGCGACGCGGGTGGGCGCGGTCGGCCGCAGGGCGAGGGACGAGCGGGTCGTCGGCTCCGGCCCCAAGGCCGGGGAGCGTTTCCCGGTGGCGGTGCCCACCCACACGAGCGCGCTCCTGGAGTTCGCCGCGGGACAGGCCGCCACGATGGTCTTCAGCTTCGACTCGCCGCTGCGCCGCACCGGGTTCGTCGAGATCACCGGCACCGAGGCGACCATGCAGGTGCCCGATCCCAACACCTTCGGCGGCGAGGTGCGGCTGCGCCGGGCCGCCGACGACGAGTGGGTGCCGGTCCCCACGAAGGGCACCGAGGCCGGTCGCGGCCTGGGCGTGCTCGACATGGCCCAGGCCGTCCGCGAGGGAAGGCCGCACCGGACCACCGGCGAGCTGGGCCTGCACGTCCTCGACACGATGATCGCCGTCGCGGAGTCCGCGGAGCGGGGCGAGTTCGTGGACATCGCCAGCACCTGCCGGGTGCCCGCCCCGCTGCCCGAGGAATGGGACCCGGCCGCGATCCGTTTCGACTGAGAACCCCGGCCGGCGGCGGGTCCGCCGCCGGCCGGGGAAACGAAGGTCGAGGTCCGGGGGCCGGTCGCCTCCAGGGGGCCTGGTCGCTAGGGGGCCTGGTCGCCGGGGCCGACGATCTTCAACTCCGGCCTGGCGGGCTCTCCCGGCGACTCCTCCAGGCGGGCGCGCAGGCGGGTGCGGATCTCGTCGGGGGTGTACGCCTGCCGCCGGCGCTCGGCCCGCGCGATCACGACCCCCGTGGCCGCGACGCCCGCCACACCTGCCAGACCGAGTACCTTCCACCATCGCATGTGCCTACGCTAGCGGAATGTCCGGCAAGAGCATCAGCCTCGATGAGGCCGTCAACCTGACCCGCACCGGCGACGTGTGGCTGTTCCGCGGTCGAACGGTGCCCGATCGAGCCATCCAGACCATGACGAACAGCCCCGTCAACCACGTCGGCATGTCGGTCGTCATCGACGACATGCCGCCCCTGATGTGGCACGCGGAGCTGGGCCGTTCCCTGCCCGACCTGTGGTCGGGAACCCACCAGCGCGGCGTCCAGCTGCACGACCTGCGTGAGGCGGTCACGGTCTGGGCGACCAGATACGGCCAGCGCGGCTGGCTGCGGCAGCTGGAGCCGCAGACCCCCCGCGAGATGGAGGACGCCGTCCTGCGCACCATCGCCCGCCTGGACGGCACGCCCTTCCCGTCGACCGCCAGGCTGGCCGGCCGCTGGATGAAGGGGCGGGTGCCCAAGCTCCTCAAGCGGGGCGCCGAGGAGAGCGCCCTGGAGAGCGCCTACTGCGCCGAGGTCGTCGCGGTCACGTACGAGGCCATGGGGCTGCTGCCCGGCGGGCGGCGGCCCAACTGGTACGACCCCGGCCGGTTCTGGAGCGGCGACGACCTGGAGTTGACCGGAGGTTTCCGGCTCGGCGGAGAGATCACCGTGAAGCTGGGGTAAGCCTTACGAAGCGGGTCCTGCGAAGCGGGCCGTACGAAGCGGGCCGTACGAAGCGGGCCGTACGAAGCGGGCCGTACGAAGCGGGCCGTACGAAGCGGGCCGTACGAAGCGGGCCGCACGAAGCAGGTCGTACGACGAGAAGGCGGGTGCAACCCCCGGCACCCGCCCGCTCGAAGACACGCATGGCGGATCCCCCGTGCGGGGGAGACCACTCCACGGACCCGCGGCGCCCATGAGCCCGCGGATCCCGTGCCGCCGTCGACTCGGGGGGGACACGTCATGCCGGACACGGTGGTCATCGTCGGTGCGGGGCTCGCCGGTCTCGCGTGCGCGCTCCGGCTGCGCTCGGCGGGGGTGGAGGTCCGCGTCGTCGAGGCGGCGGAGGAGGTGGGCGGCCGGGTACGCACCGACGTCGTGGACGGCTTCCGGCTGGACCACGGCTTCCAGGTGTTCAACACCGCCTACCCGGAGGCCGCGCGGGTCCTCGACGTCGCAGCCCTGGACCTGCGCCCGATCCCGTCCGGCCTGATCTCCTTCGAGCGGGGGCGGCGGGAGCGGTTCATGCTGCCCTGGCGCCATCCGGGCCAGGCGCTCAGCGGGTTCCTGGCCGACGTGGGCTCACCGGCCGACAAGGCGGCCCTGGCGGCGCTGACCGCGCGGGACGTCCTGCTGCCGGTGAGCCGGTTGCGCGCCGGGCGCGAGCGCACCACGCGTGAGGAACTGCGGCACCGGGGCGTCTCACCGAGGATGGTCGAGAAGCTGATCCGCCCGTTCCTGTCGGGCGTCTTCCTGGAGCGGGAGCTGGAGACCTCCAGCCGGTTCTTCCACCTCATCTGGCGTGCCTTCGCCCGGGGGACGGTCGGGGTGCCCGCCCTCGGGATGGGGGAGATCACCCGGCAGCTCGCCGCCCGCCTCCCCCCGGGCGCGCTCGCGCTCGGCACCCCGGTCGCCGCCGTGACCGAGGAGGGGGTGGAGACGGCCGGGGGCGCGACAATCCCGGCCCGCGCGGTGGTGGTGGCCACCGACCCCGCCACGGCCGCGCGGCTCTGCCCGGGGCTGGAGATCCCGGCGATGCGCTCGGTGACGACCTTCTACCACGCGGCCTCCCGCTCGCCCATGGACGACCCCACACAGATCGTCGACGCGGAGGGCCACATCACCGACACCCTCGTCATCAGCGACGCCGCGCCCGAGTACGCCCCGCCGGGCCGCGCGCTGGTCTCCACGTCGGTGCTCGGGGTCCTCTCCGGCGCGGACGAGCCCCGGGTCAGGGCGCGGCTGTCGCAGATCTACGGGACCGACACCTCTGGCTGGGAGCATCTGGCGACGTACGCCGTGAAGGAGGCGCTGCCCGCGATGGTGCCGCCGTTCCGGCTGCGGCGCGCGGTGCGCCTCGCGCCGGGCCGCTACGTGTGCGGGGACCATCGCGACACCGGTTCGCAGCAGGGCGCCCTGGTCTCGGGGCGCCGGGCGGCCGAGGCCGTCCTGGCCGACCTGGGCGCCTGACCCGGGGGAACGTCCCTCAGGCCGGCCGGGCCATCCTCAGGCCAGCCGGGCGGGGAAGCCGCCGGTGGCGATGGGGCCCCAGCGCTCGGGGGTGAGGCGCAGCAGCGACTTGCCCTGCCGTGTCATGGCCGCCCGGTACTCGTCCCAGTCGGGGTGCTCGCCGGAGATCGACCGGTAGTAGTCGACCAGCGGTTCGAGGGCCTCAGGCAGGTCGAGCACCTCGGCGGTGCCGTCCACCTGCACCCAGGGGCCGTCGAAGTCGTCCGACAGGACCACGACGCTGACCCGGGGGTCGCGGCGGGCGTTGGAGGTCTTGGCGCGCTCGGGGTAGGTGGAGACCACGATCCGGCCCTCGGCGTCGACCCCGCAGGTCACCGGGGACGCCTGCGGCCTGCCGTCGCGCCGCGTCGTGATGACCATCGCGCGGTGGCGGTCACGGAGGAATTCCAGAAGCCGGTCACGGGAGACGACCTCGTTGGTCGCGATCTTCGGGCTCATAATGCCCACTCTACGGGGGATGTGGCACGCCCGAATTAACGCCCTGACGAATGGAAAATAGCTCTCTTTCTCAGGAGATATGTGGTCAAGAGTCGTCTAATGGGGCATTTGGCACCAAATATCAGGGAATTGATCTCCAATGCAGGACATGAGTGGCTCGGGAACCCGCCGACGGACCCCGGATGGCTCATCCGCCCAAACAAGGAGATAACCGTGAAGCAGAAGTCTCTTCTGGCATCGGCCCTGACCGTGCTCGCCCTGACCGCCGTCCCCGCCGCGCAGGCGGCCGCGGGCTCCGCGCACATCCTCTCTCCCACACCGATCCCGACGGACACGGCTCTGCCGACCGACAGCGCCTCGCCCACGGACAGCATGTCGCCCGAGCCCTCGGGCGTGGCGACGGAGCCGTTCGGCCCCGGGTGCGCGTCCCTGCCCGCCAGCGGCGAGGGCAGCCTCAGCGAGATGGCCTCGCAGCCGGTCGCCACCGCGGCAGCCTCCAACCCCGCCCTGTCCACGCTGGCCCAGGCGATCGAGCAGGCCGGCCTGACGGAGACGCTCAACTCCGCCAAGGACATCACGGTGTTCGCGCCCACCAACGACGCGTTCGCCAAGATCCCGAAGGACGCCCTCGACAAGCTCCTGGCCGACAAGGCGCAGCTGACCAAGGTCCTGACCTACCACGTCGTCGAGGGCAAGAAGGCGCCGGAGGACCTGACGAGCGGCGACCTGACCACGATGCAGGGAGGACCGCTGACCGTCGCGGGCTCCGGCGAGGAGTTCACGGTCAACGGCGCCAAGGTCGTCTGCGGCAACATCCAGACCGCCAACGCCGTCGTCTACCTCATCGACACGGTGCTCACGCCGAAGTGACCGAGGCGGCCGGGGTGACGAGACGCTCGTGACGGCCACGATGGTGCCGGGGATCCTGAAGGCTCAGAAGGTCCTGGAGCTCCCGGTAGCCGTCGTGGCCCGATCGGCCGGGTCGTGCTCCGGCCGGAGGATTCGGCCGAAGGGTCTAAGTGAGGACCCGACCGAGGGGCCCGACCGAGGGATCCGACCGAGGGATCCGACCGAGGGACCCGACCGAGGGACCTGACCGAGGGACCCGACCGAGGGATCCGACCGAAGGGGCCGGCCGAAGGGGCCGGCCGAAGGGTCCAGGCGAGGGACCCGACCGGCGGATCCGGCCGAGCGGACGGTGACACCTCCGGCGCCGCGTCACGGGGTTCGCCGTACGGCGGCGCGCTCGCCCCGCCGGTCATCTGGTCGTGCGATGCAACTATCTGGTTGTATGGTCGAACCATGGCGGATGATCGCGAACTCCAGGAGGCCGTGGCCCGCTTCGTGCGGGCCTTCGGTCTTCACCAGCCCGACCGGACCCCGTGCGGGCAGCCCGTCCCGGTGTCGGAGGCTCACGCGCTGGGCGAGCTGGGCAGGGACGGCGCGCTGCGGCAGAGCGATCTGGCGCATCGGCTCCGGCTGGAGAAAAGCTCCACCAGCCGGCTGGTCACGCAGCTCATCAACCGGGGCTGGGCCGAGCGTACCCCGGCGCCCGGCGACGGGCGCGGCGTGCTGGTCCGGCTCACCCCGGACGGGGTGAAGGCCGCGGCCCGGCTGGCCGAGGCCAGGGCCGCGCGGTTCTCCGCCGTTCTGGAGCGTGTCCCCGAGGGCGAGCGTGCCGACGTGCTGCGCGCCCTGACCATACTCACGGAGGCCATGGATGAAACCCAGTAACCGGCGTGTCCAGGCGCTCGTCGCGGTGCTCGCGCTCGTCGTCGCCGCCACGGCGGCGTACGTGCTCGTCGGCCGCGACGGGCAGCGGGCGTCGGCCGCCCGGCAGGCCGAGATCGCGGCCAGGAGCCGGCAGGTGATGCCGTTCGACCTGGAGCGCACCACGCACCACTTCGCCGAGTCCGCCACCGGCGGCGTGCAGACGGTCACCTCCGACGACCCCGCCGACGCCGGGCAGGTCAGGCTGATCCGCGAGCACCTGACCGCCGAGGCCGCGAGCTTCGGCGAGGGCGACTACGGCGACCCCGCCTCCATCCACGGCGGTGAGATGCCGGGCCTGCGCGACCTCGAACGGGGCCACGGTCGTATCGACATCCGCTACGCCGAACTGCCCGCGGGTGCCCGGATCACCTACGCCACCTCTGACGCGTCCCTGGTCACGGCGTTGCACGCGTGGTTCGACGCGCAGGTCGCCGACCACGGCCGGCACGCCGAACACGGCTGACCCCACCCCCGAACGCTTTCCTCCCGCCGGATCCGTCTGTCTCATGTATACCTAGCCGGGGTATGGTTCCCTCCGTTCGTGTCGATACCTGACCTCGGTACCGTCCCGTCCGCACCGGCGGGCGACGGGCGCGACCGGGGCCACCCGCCCGGCGGGCGGGTGGCGACCGGTCCGGAAGCACGACGCACACCCCCCACCCCCTCCCCGAACCTCCCTCCGGAAGGACCACTGTGATGGACATCCGTCGCGCCACGCCCGATGACGCCCCCACCGTGCGCGGCCTCATCCACGGGCTGGCCGAGCACCAGAACCAGGCCGAGGGCGTCACGGTGAGCGTCGACGACCTGAAGCGGATGCTCGCCCGCCCGGAGATCACCTATCTGCTCGCCGAACGGGACGGCACGGCCGTCGGCTACGTCTCCTGGCTGTCGCGCGTCGGCTTCTGGTCCGGTGAGGACTACCTCGCCCTGGACGACCTTTACGTGACCGGCGCCGAACGAGGCAACGGCGTGGGAGAGCTGCTGATGCGGGCCGTCGCGGAGGCCGCCGAGGGCAGGGTGATCCGCTGGGAGGTGGCCGAGGCGAACGTGGCCGCGCAGCGCTTCTACGAGCGCGTCGGCGCCACCCTCGTCTCCAAGAAGATCGGCCGCTGGCAGCCGCGCTAGCCGGGCACCTCTCGCGTCCGCGCCCGCCGCTCGCCGATAACCGTTTCGCGTCGTTCGGCGATCAAGGGGATGTCGCGCGACTAGTGCCCTGATCCACGGGTAACTGGGCGGGCGTCACACGGTTGGAAGGCGGAGGGCATGAACATCAAGGACAGGTTCGGGCCGAGGGCGCGGAGGCTGCGGGCGGTGGCCCGCAAGGTCTTCGGCTGGCGCGACCTGCGGCCCGGGCAGCTCGACGCCATGCGCCACCTGCTGGGCGGGGGCGACGCGCTCGTGGTGATGCCCACCGGCAGCGGCAAGTCGGCCGTCTACCAGGTGCCGGCCCTGCTGCTCGACGGGCCCACGATCGTCGTCTCACCGCTCATCGCCCTCCAGCGCGACCAGGTCGCCGGGCTGAGCGAGGCCGACGCGGGCGGGGCGGTCGCGGTCAACTCCGCCCAGTCCGGCGGCGAGGCGTCCCTGGAGGCCGTACGCGCGGGCAAGGCCGAGTTCGTGTTCCTCTCACCCGAGCAGCTCGCCAAACCGGAGACGGTCGAGCGGCTGCGCGCCGCGCGTCCCTCGCTGGTCGCCGTGGACGAGGCGCACTGCGTGTCGGCGTGGGGTCACGACTTCCGGCCCGACTACCTGAGGCTGGGCCAGGTCATCGAGCGGCTGGGGCATCCGCCGGTGGTGGCGCTGACCGCCACGGCCGCCCCCGTGGTGCGCGAGGAGATCGTCGCCGCCCTCGGCCTGAGGAACGTCCGCCAGATCGTGCGGGGCTTCGACCGGCCCAACATCGACCTGGAGGTGCGCCGCTTCGTCACCCAGGAGGACCTGAGGCGGGCGCTGGTGGAGGACGCGGCGTCCCGCTCCGGGCTCGGGCTGGTCTACGTCGCCACCCGCCGCGCCGCCGAGGAGTACGCCACCGCGCTGCGCGAGGCCGGTCGCAGGGCCGAGCCGTACCACGCGGGGATGAAGGCGGCCGAGCGCCACAGGATCCACGAGATGTTCCGCGACGACGAGCTGGACGTCGTGGTCGCGACCTCGGCGTTCGGCATGGGCATCGACAAGCCGGACGTGCGGTTCGTGCTGCACGCCGCCCCGCCGGAGTCGCCCGACTCCTACTACCAGGAGATCGGCCGTGCCGGGCGGGACGGCGAGCCCGCCGCCGCGGTGCTGTTCTACCGTTCCGAGGACCTCGGGCTGCGCAGGTTCTTCGCCGGGGGGCGCGCCGACGAGGAGCTCCTGCTGCGGGTCGCCACGCTGGTGCACGAGCACGGCGGCACCGTACCGGCGGGGGAGCTGCGAACCCTGCTCGGCGTCGGCGCCACCCGGCTCACCCGGGCGGTCAACCTCCTGGAACGGGCGGACGCGATCGAGGTCACCGGGAAGGGCGACCTGCGCGGGGTGCCGAAGGGGCCCGACCCCGAGGCGGCCACGGCGCGCGCCGTCGAACTGGACGAGACCCGGCGCCGCATCGACGACTCCCGGATCGACATGATGCGCGCGTACGCCGAGACCACGGGCTGCCGCCGCCGCTTCCTGCTCGAGTACTTCGGCGAGCCGCGCGAGCGCGGCTGCGGGGCCTGCGACACCTGCCGCGCCGGTCTCCCCGACGAGCCGGAGGCCGTGACGGGGGCGGGAGCGGGAGAGGAGGGGCCCTTCGCGATGCACGCCAAGGTGCGCCACAGCGCCTGGGGGCCGGGGATGGTGATGAGCCGGGAGAGCGACCGGATCACCGTGCTGTTCGACGAGGTCGGCTACAAGACGCTCTCCCTGGAGGCCGTCGAGCGCGACGACCTCCTGGCCGTGGGCTAGGCGGGCCGGGAGCGGCCCGCGCGGGGGCCGAAAGCGGTCCGTGTGAGGGCCGGGAGCGGCCCGCGCGGCCGGGCGGATCGGGCCGCGCGGCCGGAGCCGGGTCAGTTCCCGGACTTGCGGGCCACCCCGCCCATCGTCCACGTCCTGTCGCGGCCCTGCGCGGCGAGCGGGTTGTCGGGGTGCCAGTGGCGTACGTAGACCAGGCCGGGATCGACCAGCTCCAGCCCGTCGAAGAAGCGCAGCACCTGCTCGCTCCGCCGCGAGGCGTCCTCGCCACGGCCGAGGACCCGCTGGAAGATCTTGACCACCGGGCCCTGGGCCTCGGGGCGGGTGTCGAAGACGACATGACCGATGGCGAAGTGGCTGCCGACCGGCACCGCGTCGCGAAGGATGGCCACGCACTTGTGCGGATCGTCCTCGTCGGGGATGAACTGCAGGGCCGACAGGATGAGCACGGCCACCGGCACGTCCAGGTCGACCAGGCGCAGCAGTTCCGGGTCGGTGAGCAGCTCGCCCGGATGCATGACGTCACCCTCGACGACGCCGGTGTACGGGTTGGTGGCCAGCATGGCGCGGGCGTGGGAGAGCACCACCGGGTCGTTGGAGACGTAGACCACGCGCGTGTCGGGAGCGATCTCCTGGGCCACCTGGTGGACGTTGCGCTGGTTGGGCAGCCCGGAGCCGATGACGACGAACTGGGTCATGCCCGCCTCGACGAGATAGCGCACGATCCGGCCCAGGAACGCCTGGGCCTCGTGGGTCATGGCCCTGACCTCGGGCGCGATGGCCAGCACTTCCTCGGCCGCCTTGCGGTCGGCGGCGAAGTTGTCCTTACCGCCCAGGAAGTAATTGTTCATCCTGGCGATGTTGGGCACGCTGGTGTCCAGGCCCGCCCCCGGCCGCCGGGACTCATCGCTCATGTGCCGACTCCTTTGTTGCCTGTGACACTAAAGAACCGCGGAAGGTGTGAACAGGTATCAAGGCGCAGTTGATTCATGAAAAACGTGGTTATTTCTCAAGAAAGCCTATTCCTTGCGGGCCACTCCGCCGACGACCCAGACGGAGTCCGGCCGGTGCGGCACCGCGCCCTCCGGGCGCCACTCCGGGACGTAGACGACGCCCGGCTCGACCGGTCTCAACCCGTCGAACAGGAGTTCGACCTCGGCCCTGGTCCGCAGGTTCGCCCGGCGGGGACCGGTGATCGACCCGCTGTCCTGGAAGAGGGCGGCGAGCCTGGCCGTCCTCTCCGGGCACAGGTCCGAGACCGCGTGGGAGAGGGCCAGATGGCTGCCCGGCGCGACGGCCTTCTGCAGGGCGGCCATGATCTGCATGACCTGCACGTCGTCGGAGAGGTCCGCCAGGACCGAGAACAGCAGGATCGCCACGGGCTCGTCGAGGTCGATCGTGCCGGTGAGGCCGGGATGCGCCAGGAGCCGCTCCGGGTCGCGGATGTCCGCCTCGATGACCGTGGCCGGGTTGTTCTCCTTCAGGAGGGCCTGGGCGTGGACGACGACCATCGGGTCGTTGTCGACGTAGACGACACGCGCGTCGGGGGCGATGCCACGCAGGACCTGGTGCACGCTGCCCTGGGTCGGCAGGCCGCAGCCGATGTCGACGAACTGCCGGATGCCGGTCTCCACGAGGAACCGCACGGCGCGGCCGAGGAACCTGCGCCCCTCCCGCGACATGGCGGGGAGCTCGGGGGCGATCGAGAGTGCCGCCTGCGCGGCGGCGCGGTCGGTGGCGAAGTTGTCCTTGCCGCCGAGGAAGTAGTCGGTTATCCGGCCCGCGTTCGGGATCGTGGGATCGAACCTGACGCGCTCAGGGTGCGGCGACGCCATGATGCCCTCCGTCTAGACGTGCGGTTCCAGCGGACAATATCGACCTTCCGCCCACACTGTGATGGATTTCCTGTCAGATCCTCCTTCTGCTCATGTCACTTTTCGGGTACTCGGCCGTCCGTGCCCTGCTCCGCGTGTCCCTCGCCGGTGGCGGGCCGGGTCGCCGGAACGGGTCCTCCCGGTGCCGTCGGTGGCCGGTGTTCGCGTGCCGTCTCGTCAGTGGCAGGCCTCCAGGTGGCGTTCCCCGGCGGAGGGCAGGGCGAAGGCCGCCCACACCGCCTTGCCGCGGCTCTCCAGTGGGGCCCAGCCCCACGTCTCGCTGACGCCGTCGACCATCAGGAGCCCCCGGCCGTTCTCCGCCTCGTAGTCGGGCTCGCGCAGGCAGGGGCCCTGGTCGCTGGGGTCGGTGACCGCGCACAGCACCGAGCGTTCGGTGTGGCAGAGGATCACCTTGACCTCGGGAAAGGAACGGGGATGCAGGACGCCGCGGGTGCCGTGGCGCAGGGCGTTGGTCACGAGTTCGGAGACCACGACGCCGGTGTCGTCGATCAGCGGTTCCAGTGCCCAGGCCCTCAGGGACCTGGTGGTGAACTCGCGGGCGGTCCGTGCCGCGCAAGGGTCGTGGCGGAGGCTGCGCACGGCCATCTGCAACTGGCCCGCGTGGCTCTCGCCGGCCCATGGGGGCAGGCCGCTCGGGGGGAGTAGGTGATCAAGCATCGACAACCACCGTTCCCACCCTCCGATCTCAGCTCGGATGGGTGTGGCTTCGTGTCTTTGGTAACCAGTCATCGGCGACCTTGGGGAGGGGGGCGATCGTATGGCGAGGTTGATCCGTCTAGTCATCTTGCCTTCCGTAATGTGCATAGGCAAGTACAGATGCACGTGCATCTGCACAAAAAGCTCTATGCTCGGAGTGTTGTCTCCCTCCCCGACCGTTGAGAGGCGAGGATGAACCAGCTGTACAGCGGCATGCCGGCCGCCCTGATGGGTGGCGTCGTATGGCGCAAGAGCCACTTCAGCAACCCCAGCGGCAACTGCGTGGAACTCGCGGAGCTCCCCGACGGCAGGGTCGCGATGCGAAACTCCCGCGATCCCGAGGGGCCCGCACTGATCTACACCCGCCGCGAGGCCGACGACTTCGTCCGCGGGGTGAAGGGCGGGGAGTTCGACGACCTGATCGTCTGAGGAATTAGGGCGTGATTGAAAAATAAAGTTCTCTCTGGCCTGGACACGGCGAGCGGAGTACCGTGAAGGCTCGCGATCGCCACAAAGAGTGCGCAAAGGCTCGCGTTCCGCGCCCGAAGGACTGTAGATGATCACACCCAACGCCGACGACCGGCCGGCCGGCCCGACCTCCATGGTCGCGCCGCGCGGCAGTTCCACCGTGCTGCGGATCGTCCTCGGCGCGCAGCTCCGCCGCCTGCGCGAGCAGCGGGGCATCACGCTGGAGGAGGCCGGGCACTCCATCCGCGCCTCGCACTCCAAGATCAGCCGCATGGAGCTCGGCAGGGTCAGCTTTCGCATCAGGGACGTGGCCGACCTGCTCACCCTGTACGGGGTGACCGGCGACGACGAGCGCGAGCCGCTGCTGTCCCTCGTCGAGAAGGCCAACCTCACCGGCTGGTGGCACAACTACAACGACGTGCTGCCCTCCTGGTTCGAGACGTACGTGGGCCTGGAGGAGTCGGCCACCGGCATCCGCAACTACGAGGTGCAGTTCGTGCCCGGCCTGCTGCAGAGCGAGGGCTACGCGCGGGCCGTCATCCAGCTGGGCTTCCCCTCGGCCTCCCGCGAGGAGCTGGACCGCAGGGTGAAGCTGCGCATGGCGCGCCAGCGGCTGCTGCGCCGCCCGGAGCCGCCCCACCTGTGGGCCGTGCTGGACGAGGCCGTGCTGCGCCGCCCGCTCGGCGGGGTCCAGGCGATGTGCGACCAGATCGACCACATCCTGCGGGCCATCGAGCTGCCCAACGTGACCGTCCAGATCGTCCCCTTCAGCGTCGGCGGCCACGCCGCGGCCGGAGGGCCCTTCAGCATCCTGCGGTTCTCCCAGCCCGACCTGCCCGACGTCGTCTACATGGAGCAGCTCACCAGCGCCGTCTACCTGGAGAAGCGCGACGACGTCGACAGCTACCTGGAGGTCATGGAGCGCCTGTGCATCGAGGCCGAGCCGGTCACGCGCACCCGCGAGATCCTCCTGGGGATGCGCGAGGACTTCCAGCGGAGGCTGTGAGTCGGCGGACGGCGATCCGGCGACGAGGGCCTGAAGCCGGGGGCCGTGGGTCCATGACGCCGCCCGGGGGCAACCGCTGAGCGGTGCCGTACGAAAATGTGTGAATGAGATGTCTCGTGACCGGCGCGGCCGGATACATCGGGGGGCGGCTCGTTCCCGAGCTGCTGGAGGCGGGACACGAGGTCCGCTGCATGGTGAGGTCGGCCGGTCGCCTGCGCGACCAGCCGTGGGCCTCCCGGGTCGAGGTCGCCCAGGCCGACGCGTCCGACGCCGAGCAGGCGGCCAGGGCCCTTGAGGGCATCGAGGTGGTCTACTACCTCATCCACACGATGGGCGGCGGGAGCGACTTCGCCGCCGCCGACCGCGAGGCGGCCACCACCTTCGCCGCCGCGTGCGACCGCGCGGGGGTCCGCCGCGTCGTCTACCTCGGCGGCCTCGTCCCGGAGGAGAGGCACTCGCACCCCGGCGGTCCCGTCCCGGGGAAGGGGCGTCCGGACTCCGGCGGTCCGGTCCCGGGCGGGGAGCGTTCGGGCTCCGGTGGTCCGGTCCCGGGTGGGTCCTCCGGTAGGCCCGTGCAAGGCGAGAAGCGTTCGGGCTCCGGTGGTCTCGGTCCGGGTGAGTCCTCCGGCAGGGCAGTGCCGGGTGGGAAGCTCTCGCCGCACATGAGCTCCCGTGTCGAGGTGGGGGAGATCTTCCTGCGCTCCTCGACGCCCGCGGTGGTGCTGCGGGCGGCGGTCATCATCGGGTCCGGCTCGGCCTCCTTCGAGATGCTGCGCTACCTCACCGAGCGGCTGCCCGTGATGACGACGCCGCGCTGGGTCGGCACCAGGACGCAGCCCATCGCGATCCGCGACGTGCTGCGCTATCTGGTGGCCTGGGCCTCCGTCGAGGAGGAGGTGAACCGCTCCTTCGACATCGGCGGCCCGGACGTGCTCACCTACGCCGACATGATGCGGGTCTACGCCGACGTCGCCGGGCTGCCCCGCCGGTTGATCATCCCGGTCCCGGTGCTCAGCCCCGGCCTGTCGAGCCACTGGGTGGGGCTGGTCACCCCGGTCCCGGCGAGCCTGGCCCGCCCGCTGGTGGAGTCGCTGCGCAACGAGGCCGTGTGCGACGAGCACGACATCGCCCGCTACGTCGAGGACCCGCCCGGCGGCCTGGTCGGGCTGAGACGGGCGGTCGAGCTCGCCCTCCAGCGCATCAAGGAGGCGAAGGTCATCTCCCGCTGGTCCTCGGCCTCCACCCCCGGCGCGCCGAGCGACCCGCTGCCCACCGACCCCGGCTGGGCGGGCGGCAGCCTGTACATCGACGCGCGGGCCCGCCGGGTCGACGCCGCGCCGGAGGCCCTGTGGGCGGTCGTCGAGGCCGTCGGCGGCGAGGCGGGCTGGTACTCCCTGCCGCTGGCCTGGAGCCTGCGCGGCCTCATGGACCGCCTGGTCGGCGGCGTGGGCCTGCGCAGGGGGCGCCGCGACCCCAAGCGGCTCTGGGTGGGCGACTCGGTCGACTTCTGGCGGGTCGAGGAGGTCGAGCCCGGCCGCCTGCTGCGGCTGCGCGCGGAGATGCGCCTGCCCGGCCTGGCCTGGCTGGAGATGCGGGTGCTCACGTACCGGGGCGAGACCGTCTACGGCCAGCGGGCGATCTTCCACCCGCGCGGCCTGGCCGGGCACCTCTACTGGTGGTCGATCGCGCCCTTCCACAGCCTGATCTTCGGGCCGATGCTGCGCAACGTGGCCAGGGCCGCCGAGCGCGCCGGCCCACCCGTGCCTCCGGACGGCCGGGCTCCCGTCCTCGCCCCGCCCGCCTCAGGCGACTCCGGGGACGCCCTCTCCGGCTGAACGGCCGGAGGTCCGCCCGTCACGGCTCGCCGTCGCGGGCCACGAGGACGTCGACGATGTCCTCGTAGCCGATCTCCTTGTGCGTGAACTGCCCCGCCACCGCGAACTCCGCGAGGCCGTGGGCGGTCGAGAGCAGGGCCATCACCCGGGCCTTGGGCGCGGGCCCGTCCCAAGGGCCCTGGATGCCGAGCGCGGTCGTCACCTGGTCGATCGCCGTCTCCAGCTCCGGGTGGTGCCCGGCGAGGAACTCCGCGGCGAACACCAGCCGGTACTCCTCGCGGTGCGTCGTGGCGTACTCGACGTAGCTCAGGTAGAAGGCCCGCAACCGGTCGCGCGGGTTCGTCCCCTCCAGGATCGCCGCGGCGACGTGCGCGCTGAGGTCGGCGATGACCCGGACGGCGAGCGCGGCCAGCAGCGCGGTCTTGTCGTCGAAGTGCCGGTAGGGGGCCGTACGGGACAGGCCGGTCAGGTCGCCGACGGCGCGCAGCGTCACCGCGTCGAGGCCCCCCTCGCGCAGCAGTCTCAGCGCGCTGTCGACCAGGCGCGTCCTGGTGTCGTCGACCACGTGGGTCCTCCTTCCCGGGTATCCGTAGTTGACAACGTCAACGTACCTGGTTGACACTGTCAACATGATGTTGACGACGTCAACCGGAGAGCTATGAAGATCACGGTGAACGGGCTGCCCGCCACGGTGGACGCCGGCCCCGACGACGCCGCCGTGGACGTCCTGCGGGACGGACTCGGCCTCACCGGCACCAAGGCCGCCTGCCGTACCGGCGTCTGCGGCGCGTGCACGGTCATGGTGGAGGGGGTGCCCCAGGCGAGCTGCCTGCTGCCGTCCGCCGCGCTGGAGGATCGCGAGGTCACCACCGTCGAGGGCCTCGACCACCCCGTCCAGCGGGCGCTCGCGGCCCACGACGGCCTGCAGTGCGGCTACTGCACGCCCGGATTCGCGGTGGAGGGGGCCGCCTTCGTCGACGCCTGGCGCGCCGAGCACGGCGACGTCGCGCCGCCGCGCGAGCGGATCGCCGCCGCCCTCGCCGGTCACCTGTGCAGGTGCGGCGCGTACGAGGGCATTTACGCCGCGATCGCCGCCGCCTGCCGGGGAGAGCACGACGGCGCCGAGGGGGAGCCCGCCCGGGTGGAGGCGATGGACAAGGTCACCGGCCGGGCCCGCTACACCACCGACGTGCGCCTGGACGGCCAGCTGGAAGGGGTGATCATCCGTTCCGCGAGGGCGCACGCCCGCGTCACCTCGGTCACGGTGGACGCCGCCCACGTGGTCGACCTGCTGCCGCCCGACCGTACCGTCCGCTACGCGGGCCAGCCCGTCGCCGCCGTCGCCGCCCCCACCCGCCGCGAGGCGCTGGCGATCGCGGAGGCCGCGGAGATCGGCTACGACCCGATGCCCGCCGCGCTCGACGACGCGCCGGACGCCCCGCCCGTCTACGACGAGGCCGCCAGGAAGCACGTCCCCAGCTCCAGCGAGGGGATGGAACTGCCCGGCGGCTGGGACGGCAACGTGCGCGGCCCCTTCACCAGGGCGAGCTGGCGCGGGCGCACCGCCGTCAAGCGGATCGAGGCCGCCAGGCGCGACGCCGACCCCCGCCTGGTGACCGGCACGTTCACCACCGCCGTCCAGGTCCACACCCCGCTGGAGCCGCACGCCTGCGTCGCCCGCTGGGACGCCGGGGGCGACCTGCACCTGAACCTGTCCACCCAGACCGTGGGCGTGGCCGCCGAGCAGGCCGCCAAGCGGTGGGACCTGCCCGCCGAGCGGGTCCACGTCGTCGCCGAACACGTCGGCGGCGGCTTCGGGGCCAAGAACGGCGTCGGCGCGGAGACGATCGCCGCCGTCGAGCTCGCGCGGGCCTGGGGCGCGCCGGTGCGCGTGGTGTTCAGCCGCGCCGAGGAGCTCACCGACGCGGGCAACCGCCCCGGCACCCGTACCACCCTCGAACTGCTCACCGACGACCGGGGCGACCTCGCCGCCCTCACCATGGACGTCCACGGGCGCGGCGGCGTGGCCATCGGGTCGGCCGTCGCGGTGATGGCCCGCCTCATGTACGGCACCGCGCCCCGGCGGCTCCGCGACTACGACGTGGTCACCAACGAGCCGCCCGGCACCCCGTTCCGCGGGCCGGGGGCGCCGCCCATGCTCTGGGCGCTGGAGCAGGCGGTGGACGAGGCCGCCCACCGCCGGGGCGAGGACCCGATCGCGCTGCGCCGCCGCTGGGACGGCAACCGCAAACGGCACGCCCTCTACGACCTGGCCGCGGCCCTGCCCGCATGGACGACCAGGCCGCGCGCCGGCTCCCAGACGGGCCGCTTCCGCCGGGGCGTCGGGGTGGCCGCCGCCAACTGGGCCTACATGCTCGACCCCGGCACGGAGGTGGAGCTGCGCGTCGAGGGCGACGTGGTCGTGGCCCGCACCACGACCCAGGACATCGGGACCGGCATCCGCACCGTCATCGCCGACGTCGTACGCGAGGAGCTGGGGCTGCCCGCCGAACGCGTCCGCGTCGAGATCGGCAGGACGGGCACCGTGTACGGGCCGCCCTCGATCGGCAGCCGCACCACGGCCTCGGTGGCCCCCGCCGCGCGCGACGCCGCGCGGCGCCTGCGGAAGCTGGGCGTGACCGACGGCGCCAAGGTCGTCGGCGGGCGCCGTCGCGACCGGCGCGGCTACGTCACCCCGTTCCCGGTGGGCGGCATGGCGATCGGCCGCGGGTTCAGCGGCTCCGTCCACGTCACCGAGGTCGAGGTCGACACCCGCCTGGGCGCCGTCCGGCCGCTGCGGGTGTGGGCCGGGATCGCGGTCGGCCACATCTACGCCGAGCGGCTGGCGCGCAGCCAGTGCGAGGGCGGCGTCGTGCAGGGCATCGGCTACGCCCTGTACGAGGAGCGCCTGGTCGACCCGGTGACGGGAACCGTGCTCACCGCCAACCTCGACGACTACCGCATCCCCGGCATCGGTGACACCCCCGAGATCACCGTGCACTTCCACCAGGAAGGGTGGGACCACGTCACCGGCAACGGCGTCGGGGTCGGCGAGATCTCCACGGTCGGCGTGGCCGCCTCGGTGGGCAACGCCGTCCACAACGCCACCGGCTGGCGCCCCCACGACCTGCCCATCCGCCCCGACCGGCTCCTTGAGGGGATCGGCCGGTGATCATCCTCCCGCTGCGGCGGCGATTGCCGGATCTGGGTCCGGGCCTGGTTTCGGAGCCGGACCTTGCCCCGGGCCGCGCGGAGGGGCACCCGACGGTCTTCTCTCCGGAGCACCGTCACTGGAATCTCACACTGGAAGGCGTTCGATGACCGTACTCACCGACCTCGGCGAGGCCGTGCGGCGCGGCGGCGAGTTCCGCGCCGGAGGCACCGACCTGATGGGCCGCCGCGCGGCGGGGCCGCACGTGGATCTGCGCGGCCTGCCCGACCTGTCCGGCATCACCTGGCAGGCGGACGGCTCCGCCCGGATCGGCGCGCTGACCACGGTCGCCCGGGTGGCCCGCGACGCGCGCCTGGCCGGTGCCCACCCCTGCCTGGCGCTGACGGCGGCGGGCCTGGCCACCCCCCAGATCCGGGAGGTGGCCACTCTCGGCGGCAACCTGCTGCAGCGCAACCGCTGCGCGTACTTCCGCAACCCGGCCTTCTCCTGCCACCAGAACGGCGGCGACCACTGCCCGGCCCGCGCCGGGCTCGCCCCGAACGCCGCGATCGTCGACAGCGGCCCGTGCGTCGCGCCGCACCCGTCGTCGCTGGCGGTGGCCCTGCTCGCCTGCGACGCCTCCGCCGAGGCGCACGGCAGGGACGCGTTCCCGATCGCCGACCTGTACGGGGACGGCTCCGACCCGTCCCGCGACCACCTGCTGTCCCCGGGGGAGATCCTGCTCTCGGTCGTCCTGCCGCCGCCCGTGCCGGGGGAGCGGGCCGCCTACCACCGGGCGATCAGCAGGTCGGAGGCCGAGTGGCCGCTGGTGGAGGCGGCGGCGCGGCTGGTCGTCGACGAGGGGAGGATCACCTTCGCCAGGGTGGCCGTGGGGGGCGTGGCCCGCGTCCCCGTTCGTCTGCCCGAGGTCGAGGAGGCGCTCCTGGCGGGCGAACCCCTGGACCGGGCGGCCGGGCTGGCCACCGCCCGATGCTCTCCGGCGGCCCGTGACCACTACAAGCTCACGCTGCTCGCCGGGACCGTCCTGGAGGTGCTGGAACGCGCGACCGGGACCGGCGAGCCCCGCTGACCGGTCCCGCTTCACGGTTCCCGCTCCGCCGCGCGCCCGGTCTCGTTTCGCGGTCCGTGCTCCGAGGCCGGTCCGTGCTCCGAGGCGCGGTCCGTGCTCCGAGGCCGGTCCGTGCTCCGAGGCCGGTCCGTGCTTCGAGGCGCGGTCCGTGCTCCGAGGCGCGGTCCGTGCTTCGAGGCGCGCCCGGTCCCGCCCCGGTCCGCGCTCGGCCGTGCGGTCTAGCGGGGCGGGCGCGCCGCCGTGACCAGGCCCGTCTCGTAGGCGACGATGACGAGCTGGGCCCGGTCACGCGCGCCGAGCTTGCCGAGCAGGCGGCCCACGTGCGTCTTCACGGTCGCCAGGCTCAGGGACAGGCGATCGGCGATCTCCGTGTTGGACAGTCCCCTGGCGATGAGCTCCAGCACGTCGAGCTCCCGCCCGGTGACCCCGTCGAGCCCGCGGGCCACCGGGCGCGCCGGTTCGGGGCGCCTGGAGAACTCGGCGATGAGCCGGCGCGTCACCGTCGGCGCGAGCAGCGCCTCACCGGAGGCGACCACCCGGATCGCGGCCAGCAGGTCGCCCGGCGGGGTGTCCTTGAGCAGAAAGCCGCTTGCCCCGGCCCGCAGCGCCGCGTAGACGTACTCGTCCAGGTCGAACGTGGTGAGCATGAGCACCCGCACCCCCGGAACGCCCGCCGGGCCGCAGATGCGGCGGGTCGCCTCGATGCCGTCCATCTCCGGCATCCGCACGTCCATGAGCACCACGTCCGGCGACCCGTCGCGCGCCAGCTCCACCGCCTCGGCGCCCGTCCCGGCCTCGCCGACCGTCACCAGGTCGGGCGCGGTGTCCACCAGCACCCGGAAGCTCCCGCGCACCAGCGCCTGGTCGTCGGCCACGAGCACCCGGATCACACCGCCTCCCCGTCCGGCACGAGTGTCTCCCCGTGCGGTGTACGCGTCTCCTCGTCCGGCACGCGTGCCTCCCCGTACGGGATGCGGGCCGAGACCCTGAACCCGCCCTCCGGGTGGCGCCCGGCCGTGAAGCTCCCGCCGTACATGACCACCCGCTCGCGCATCCCGATCAGCCCGTGCCCCGGCCCGCCGGGCGGCGTCCGCTCGCCGCGGCCGTCGTCGGCGACCTCGACCCGGACCTCGCCCCCGGACGCCTCGACCGAGACCCGGCACCGGGCGGGGGCGGCGTGCCTGACGACGTTGGTCAGCGCCTCCTGGACGATCCGGTGGACCGACAGCTCCACCCCCTCGGGCAGGCCGGCCGCCCGGACGTCCAGCTCGACCCGTACCCCGGCCGTCGACGCCCGCTCCGCGAGGCCGGTGAGACCCGCGAGACCGGGGGAGGGGGCGAGGGCGGGCGGCGCGTCGAGGTCGGAGCGGAGGACTCCCAGCAGCTGGCGCATCTCGGCCAGGGCGCTCCTGCTGGTGGTCTCGATGACGCGCAGCGCGTCCGTGGCCTCCCCGGGCCGTACGGCGGCGACGTGGTTGGCGATGCCCGCCTTGACCGCGATCAGGCTCATGCTGTGCGCCACCACGTCGTGCAGCTCGCGGGCGATCCGCAGCCGCTCCTCGGCCACCGCCCGGCCCGCGAGCTCCTCGGCCGCCCGTGCCGTGTACGCCCGCCGCTCGCGCACGGCGCGGCCCGCGATCCAGGCGCCGCCCATGAACGCCACCCCCACCAGCAGCGGCCCGACGACGCCGGGCGCCGAGGCGGGGGTGCCCGCCGCCGACAGCAGCAGGACGGCCACCGCGCCGCAGGCGCCGATCGCGATCGTGGGTTCCCGCCGGGGCCGGGGCCGGGTGAGGGCCACCAGGTAGAGCGCGAAGGCCGCCGCCGCGAACCTGTCGTGCACCGTGCCGAGGAGGACGAGGGAGAGCAGCGAGGTCGCGAGAACGGCGCAGAAGACGGTGAGCGGCCACAGCCGCCGCACCGCGAGCGGCAGGGCGGTCCCGGCCAGGATCAGCGGCTCCGCCCACCAGGGCACCGCCGGGTCCGGAGGCCCGGCGCCGAACAGCAGCAGCGTGAGCGCGTACCCCGCCGCCCCCAGGGCGTCGAGGCGGACGAGCCGGCCGCGGCTCCAGTGCCGCGGGAAGAGCGAGTCGTCCACGGTGAGGTCCACCAGGAGACCGTATCCGCCGGGTTCACGCCCCCGCCTCCTCCCGTGGGATGTCATCCCCGGGGCCGACCCTCCCGCGCCGGGGTTGACTGTCAGGGGGCACGCACCCGGCCGGGGCGGACGGCGGCTTGGGGAGGCCACTCTTTGATCTACATTGTAAAGGCGGTGGCGCGGGCGAGATTCCGTCGAGGAAGACCTGACGGGAGGATCTACTTGAGGGTGGTCACCAGGTGCTCGGCCAGGCCCTTGGAGGCGGCCTCGACCATCTCCAGCACCTCGGCGAAGCCCTCGCGCTCGCCGTAGTAGGGGTCGGGCACCTCGGCGCCCTCGGGGGCGGCGGGGTCGAAGGAGCGGAACAGGCGCACGTCCGCGCCCTCGGGGGCCAGGCGTCGCAGGGCGCCGAGGTTGTGGGCGTCCATGGCGAGCACCAGGTCGACCCGGTCGTACCAGTCGCTCAGGAACTGCCGGGCCCGGTGCTCCGAGCCGTCGTAGCCGTGGTCGGAGAGCATCTGGGCGGCCCGCGTGTCCATCGGGCCGCCCTCGTGCCAGCCGCCGGTGCCCGCGCTGTCGACCGTGACGAGGTCACCGAGACCGTGATCGTCGAGGGTCTTCCTCAGCACGACCTCGGCCATGGGGGAGCGGCAGATGTTCCCCATGCACACCACGCATATGCGATAACTCATGCCTACCAGGATGCCGCCTGCCTGGGGTGTCCCGGCAGGGGAAGAGGGGGAGCGGGGGAGGGGGCGTCGCCGAAGCGGATCCCGGCCTCGGCCCGGGGGAGCGGGCGCACCCCGGGGCGCAGCAGGACGCGCCGCACCACCTCCGGGACGATCGCGGCGCCCAGGTGCCGTCCCAGGCAGAGGTGCGGGCCCTGGCCGAAGTGCAGGCCGGTGTGGGAGGGGCGGTCGGTGCGGAAGGCGTCGGGCTCGGGTACGGCGTCCGCGTCGAACATCGCCGAGGCGACACAGGCGAAGACCAGGGTGCCCGCCGGGACGAGCGTCGCGCGCGGGGTGCCCGCGGCCAGCACGTGGTCGCTCTCGCACAGGCGGAAGATCGTCCGGTTGGGCGGGGCGAACCGCAGGGCCTCCCAGACGTGGGCGTCGAAGAGCGCCGGGTCCGCCTCCGCCGCCGCGGCGACGGCCGCCCTTCTCCCGCCGTCTCGCGACAGGAGCTCCCCGGTCGCCCCGGCCACGGCCCGCGCGGTGTTCTCCACCGACCCGACGAGCAGGCCGGCCAGGTTGGCCAGTACGCGCCGGTCGCCGAAGGCGAGTTCCTCCGGCGGCCTGCCGCGCAGCAGGCGGGTCAGCACGTCGTCGGGCACGGCCCCGCCGCGGTCGAGGTGGGCCCGCCGGTCGTCGATCACGTCGTGGAGCCGGTCGCGCAGCCGGGCTCCGGCGTCCAGCGAGGCGGCGTGGACCGCGGGGTCGCCGTGCAGGTTCCGGAAGATGTCGCTCTGGGCCGCCCGCGACCACGCGGACAGCTCGTCGAGCCCGATGCCCGCCAGCCCGAAGTACTCGCGGCAGACGCGCAGCTGGACGTGGCGGGCCAGCTCCGCGACCGCCTCGACCCGCCCGCGGGGCCGGGCGCGGTCCAGGGCCTCGTCGGCGAAGCCGGCGGCCATACGACGGACCCGGGGCACGTCCTGGACGGGCAGCACGCTCTGCATGAGCCCCCGCTCCGCCCAGTGCAGCGGCGTGTCGTCCTGCGACAGCATGAAGCCGCCGCCCAGGAACGGGTCCACGCGCGGGGCGTAGAGCCGGACGGTGAAGACGCGCTCGCGCGACAGCACCTCGACGACGTCGGGGAAGCGGGTCATCAGGGTGAGCAGCGGCGTGTGCATGATCGGCCGCCGCTCCCGCAGCTCGGCGAAGAACTCTCGCCACTCGTCGCGGATCCAGGAGACGACCAGGGCGGCCCGCCGATCCTCCGCCGCCGATTCGTACCGGTCGAGAAACGACATCGATCCCCTCAGGTCGCCACCGGAATGCCGGGTCAAGTGGTAACACGCAGAGTAATCAATAGTCAACGCCGAGTAATCGATTGGAGCTCCGGCCCGCCCCGGGCCGGGCGCGTGCCCGGCGGTTTCCCGGGGTCAGGGGAAGCTGCCGGGCGTACATGATGTTCGATGGCCTCGTGGGCATTGTCGACAACGTGGAGGTCCCGGTGGGAGAACTCGGTGAAGAGGTCAGGGAACGGCTCCGGGCTCCGGATGATCGGTGTGTCGCCGTGAGGGTCACGCCCGACGTCGTCCTCACCCCGGAGGGCTGAGCGGTGGAGGTGAGTGGAGAGGGCCGTCCCGCGCCCATCCGTCACGTCGGCGACCCGGTGCTGCACCGGCCCTGCGAGCCGGTCTCCCGTTTCGACGAGAACCTGGCCACGCTGGTGCACGACATGTTCGCCAGCATGTACGCCGCCGACGGCGTGGGGCTCGCGGCCAACCAGATCGGGGTCCCCCTGCGTGTGTTCGTCTACGACTGCCCGGACGACACCGAGGAATATCGCAAGGGCGTCGTGGTCAACCCCGTCCTGGTGCTGCCCGAGGCCGCCACGCGCACCCTGGCGGACTACGAGGAGGGCTGCCTGTCGGTGCCGGGACAGCGGGCGTCGCTCGCCAGGCCCGACCGGGCGGTCGTGCACGGTGTCGACGTCACCGGGGTGCCCCTGACGGTCGAGGGCACCGGGCTGCTGGCCCGGTGCCTGCAGCACGAGACGGACCACCTCGACGGCCGCCTCTACATCGACCGGCTCCCGGCGGAGCGGCGTGAGGAGGTCCTGCGGGCCTACGAGGAGGAGCGCGACCGGCCCGTCGCGGAGGACTGACCGGCACCGGCCCGGCGGGGGAGGGGGAGACCGTAGGCGGCGTGAGCGGTGGCCGGGGCCGGTGGTGGACGCGGTCCGGGGCTACCATGTCGCCCGGTGGAACGGTATCGGGGAAGGATCGGCTGTTGAAGGAACTCGGGGAGGACCTCCGCGCCTTCTGGCGGGAGCGTCACCTGTGCACGATGAGTACCGTGCGCGCCGACGGCACACCGCACGTCATCCCGGTGGGGGTGACACTGGACGCCGACGCGGGGATCGCCAGGGTGATCACCTCGGGTGGGTCGCACAAGGTCCGCCACGTGCTCGCGGCGGGGGACGAGGGCGCGGCCGTCGCGGTCTGCCAGGTGGACGGGAGGCGCTGGTCGACCCTGGAGGGGCGCGCGGTGGTCCGTACCGACCCCGAGTCGGTCGCCGACGCCGAGCGCCGCTACACCGAGCGCTACCGCGCGCCCCGGGTGAATCCCGCCCGCGTCGTGGTCGAGATCCGCATCACCCGGGTGCTGGGCAATGTCTGACCCTGTCGCCCCTGACCTCGCGGCCCTCGCCGCCCTCGCCACCCTTGACCCCGTCACCGCCGTCGTCACCGTCGTCGGCGTCGGGGACGACGGCTGGGCCGGTCTCTCCGAGGCGGCGCGCCGCGAGCTGCGCGCCGCCGAGGTCCTGATGGGCGGCGCCCGGCAGCTGGGGCTCATCCCGGAATCCGGTGCCGAATCCGGTGCCGGGCACGGCGTCGAAACCGGGATCGGGTCCGGGATCGGGCACGGTGTGGAACCGGGCGCCGAGGTCGGTGTCGAGCGCGACGCCGAGCGCAGGGCCGGGTTCGATGCCGGGTCCGGTGTGGAACCGGGTGTCGAGCGGGTCGTCTGGCCCTCGCCGTTGCTCCCGGCCCTGCACGCGCTGATCGACTCCCATCGGGGGCGCAGGGTGTGTGTGCTGGCCAGCGGTGATCCCATGTTCCACGGCATCGGCACGACCCTGGTGCGGCTGCTCGGCGCGGACCGGGTCAGGGTCCTGCCGCACCCGTCGTCGGTCTCCCTGGCCTGCGCCAGGCTCGGGTGGGCGGCCGACCGGGTCGAGGTGGTCAGCCTCGTGGCACGTCCCGTCGAGACGCTGCACCCGGTCGTCCACGACGGCCGCCGCGTCCTGGTCCTCAGCGCCGACGGCCGTACCCCGGCACGGGTCGCCGGGCTGCTCGCGGCGCGGGGCTACGGCGCTAGCTCGGTGACGGTCCTGGAACGGCTGGGCGGCGCCGGGGAGCGCGTGCTCTCCGGTACGGCCGCGGCCTGGTCCGCGCCCGTGACCCACGACCTCAACGTCGTCGCCGTGGAGTGCCGCGCCGACGCCGGGACCGTACCGCTGCCCCGCCTGCCCGGCCTGCCTGACGAGGCGTTCGAGCACGACGGCCAGCTCACCAAGAGCGAGGTGCGCGCGGTCACCCTGTCCCGGCTGGCGCCCGTACCCGGCGAGCTGCTGTGGGACGTCGGCGCGGGGGCGGGCAGTATCGGCATCGAGTGGATGCGCGCGCACCCGGACAACCGGGCGATCGCGGTGGAGTCCCGTCGGGAGAGGGCGGCCGGGGTCGTCCGCAACGCCTCGGCGCTGGGCGTCCCCGGTCTCGACGTGGTGACCGGTGCCGCGCCCGCCGCGCTCGCCGGGCTGGAGACGCCCGACGCCGTTTTCGTCGGCGGCGGGGTGACCGTTCCCGGGATGGTGGAGGCGTGCTGGGAGGCGCTGCGGCCGGGCGGCAGGCTGGTGGCCAACGCGGTGACCGTCGAGTCCGAGGCGGTGCTGGCGCTCTGGCACGGCAGGCTCGGCGGCGGCATGGTCAGGCTCGCGGTCAGCAGGGCGGCCCCGGTCGGCGGGTTCACCGGCTGGCGGCCCATGATGCCCGTCACGATCTGGACCGCGGTCAAGCCGCCCGCTCCGGAGGGGAAGCGATGACGGTACGTTTCGTCGGTGCCGGGCCGGGCGCCGCGGATCTCATCACCGTGCGGGGCCAGCGGGCGATCGAGTCCGCGCCGGTGTGCCTGTACGCCGGGTCGCTCGTCCCGGCCGAGCTGCTGGAGTCGTGCCCGCCGGGCGCACGGCTGGTCGACACCGCGAGGATGGCCCTGGGGGAGATCGTCGCGGAGATGGTCGCCGCCCACCGGGCCGGGCACGACGTGGCCAGGCTGCACTCCGGCGACCCGTCGGTGTTCAGCGCGATGGCCGAGCAGATGCGGAGGCTGGACGCCGAGGGGGTGCCGTACGAGGTGATCCCGGGCGTGCCCGCCTTCGCCGCCGCCGCGGCGTCGCTGCGGCGCGAGCTGACCGTGCCGGGGGTGGGGCAGACGGTCGTGCTGACCCGTACCTCGGTGCGCGCCACCCCCATGCCCGAGGGGGAGGACCTCGGCACGCTCGGCCGCAGCCGGGCCACGATGGTCCTGCACCTGGCGGTGCAGCGCGTAGAGGCCGTCGCGGCCGAGCTCGTCCCCAACTACGGCGCCGACTGCCCGGTGGCCGTGGTGGCCAGGGCCAGCCGCGACGACGAGGTGATCCTGCGCGGCACGCTGGCCGACATCGCCGGGCAGGTCCGCGAGGCGGGGATCCTCCGGACCGCGGTGATCGTCGTCGGCCGGGTGCTGACCGCCTCGGAGTTCCCCGACAGCCACCTGTACTCGGCCGCCCGCTGCCGTGACTGACCCCACGTCCCGAGGTGACGGCGTGCCGGACACACCGGACACACTTAACGTGCTGATACTGGGCGGCACCGACGAGGCCAGGCGGCTCGCCGCCGCGCTCGACGGTCGCGCGAGGACGCGCGTGGTGTCCTCGCTGGCGGGCCGGGTACGCGACCCGAAGCTGCCGGTGGGGGAGGTGCGCGAGGGCGGTTTCGGCGGTCCCGACGGGCTCGCGGCGTGGCTGGCGGAGCACGATGTCCACGTCGTCGTGGACGCCACGCACCCGTTCGCGGCCAGGATGACCGCCTCGGCGGTGGAGGCGGCGGGCCGGACCGGCCTGCCGCTGCTGATCCTGCGGCGGCCCGGCTGGCGGGAGGCTCCCGGCGACGACTGGCGCTGGGTGCCCTCCCTGGAGGCGGCCGCCGGGCTGCTGCCCTCGCTGGGGGAGCGGGTGTTCCTGACCACGGGACGCCGCAGCCTGCCGGTCTTCGCCGGGCTCGACGGGCAGTGGTTCCTGGCCCGCTCGGTGGACATGCCGGGGCCGGTCGTCCCGCGACGCCTGGAGGTGCTGCTCAGCCGGGGGCCGTTCACCGTGGAGGGCGAGCTGGCCCTGATGCGCGAGCACCGGGTGGAGGTGGTGGTCACCAAGGACAGCGGCGGTGAGATGACCACCGCGAAGCTGCTCGCCGCCCGCGAGCTCGGGCTGCCGGTCGTGATCGTGCGCCGCCCGCCCCCGCCCGGGGGGGTGGCCTCGGTGGCGACGGTCGAGGCCGCGCTCGCCTGGCTGGAGACCGCCCCCGCCCGGTGACACCCAGGTCATCGACGGGCCCTGGCACGTCACGCCCGCCTCCCGCCTGGGTGACCGCTCCTGAGGGGGCGTCAGGGGGTGCCCGCCGATGTCGTGGAGATCTCCCAGAAGTCGGCGTAGCGGCCGCCTCGGCGCAGCAGTTCGTCGTGGCCGCCCTCCTCCACGATCCGGCCGCCGTCCAGGAAGACGACGCGGTCGGCGCGCCGGACGGTCCGCATCCGATGTGCCACCGTCACCACCGTCCGGCCCGCCATCAGGCGCTCGACCCCCTCGTGGAGGGCCGTCTCGTTCACCGGGTCCAGGGCGGAGGTCACCTCGTCCAGCAGCACGACGGGCGCGTCCTTCAGCAGCGCCCGCGCGATCGAGACACGCTGGCGCTCACCACCAGACAGCCGCGCGCCGCCCTCGCCGACGTTCGCCGCCCATCCGCCGGGCAGCCGCTCGATCACCTCGTCCAGCCGCGCCGCGGTCGCCGCCGCCCGTACCTCGTCCTCGCCGGCGTCGGGACGGCCCAGGCGTACGTTGTCCTCGATCGTGCCGTCGAAGAGGTATACGTCCTGGAAGACGATGGCGATCCGCGCCATCAGCACCTCGGTACGGATCGCGCGCACGTCCACGCCCCCCACGCGCACCGCGCCCTCGTCCACGTCGTGGAAGCGGGCGAGCAGCCGCAGCAACGTGGTCTTCCCCGCCCCCGACGGGCCGACGACGGCGAGCCGCTGCCCCGCGGGTACGGACAGCGACAGGCCGTCGATCACCGCGCGGCCGCCCTGCCGGAAGGTGACGGACTCGAACTCCAGGTCATGGCGTACCGGCTCGACCGGTTCGCGGGCCTGCGGCAGCGGCTCGGCGCTCAGCACCGCACGTCATCCGCGTCCACCGTGACGCCGTCCGCGTCCAGCGCGACGTCACTCGCTTCCACCACGACGCCGATCGTTCTCGACGGGGAGGAGGTCGGCACGGTGTGGCTGGAGCGCCCCGGCCCGCCCGGCCCGCTCGACGAGCTGGTGCTGGACCGGCTCGCCATCGCCGCCACGGCGGTCGTCGAGAGGTACGGCCCGGCCCGCACGAGCATGGCCGACCCCGCGCTCGTCGAGCTGGTGGTCAGTTCCGACGGCGACGAGGCGGCCAGGGCCCGGGCCCTGCGGCTCCTGGGTTTCGCCGCCGACCTGCCGATCCGCGTCGTCGCCGTACGGTCGCGGCGCCCGCTCGACCAGGTCGGCGCCCTGATCTGCCCGGCCCGCCCGGTGAAGGCGGCACCGGTCGCCGACGTGGGCGTCATCCTGGCCACCACCGTGGACCCGGCCGGGTTCCCTGCGGGCGCGCGCGCGGGCATCGGCGCCGCCGGGAGCCCTGACCGATCCTGGCGGGAGGCTCGCACCGCCCTCCGCTTCACCACCGCACGCAGGCCGGTCGTCCACCACGACGACCTGGGCGTGCTGGCGTTGCTCGCGCAGGTGCCCCGGGACGCCGCGCGGGACAACGCCGACGTGACCGCGATCGCCCGGCTGGCCGCCAACCCGGAGGACTTGGACACCCTGGACGCCTACTGCGCCACCGGCTCCCTGCGCCGGGCCGCCGACCTCCTCCACCTGCACCACAGCAGCGTCTCCCGCCGCCTCGAACAGATCGGGAAGGCCCTGGGCGTCGAACTCACCGAGCCCGCCGGGCTGGTACGGGCCGGGGTCGCCCTCACCACCTGGCGGCTCCTCGACGACTGAGGCCGCGGGCGGGCGGCGGTTCAACGCCGCCCCCGCCGCCCCCTGATGCGGCCAGTCCTGGTGCGACCCGGTTCGGTGTGGTCCGGTCCGGTTCGGCCCAGCCCGGCCCGGTGCGTCAGGCGGGATAGCGGCGGGGGGTGAACACCACCCGGCTGCCGTCACCCCGCTCGGCCACCCGCGTGGTGGAGGAGCCCACCAGCAGCAGGCAGCGCATGTCGATCGCGTCGGGGTCCAGGTCGCCGAGGGTGGTGACGGTCATGCTCTCCCGGGCCCCGCCGACGTCGCGGCCGACGACCACGGGGGTCTCCGGCGCCCGGTGCTCCAGCAGCAGGTCCCGCGCCGCGGCCACCTGCCAGGTACGGCTCTTCGAGGCCGGGTTGTAGATCGCCAGGACGAGGTCGGCCCTCGCCGCGGCACCGATCCGCTCGGCGACCACCTCCCAGGGCTTGAGCAGGTCCGACAGCGACAGCACGCAGTAGTCGTGGCCGAGGGGCGCACCCGCCCTGCTCGCCACCGCGTGCGCCGCGGTCAGGCCGGGCAGCACCCGTACCGGCACGTCCGCGAACCTCGGCTCGCACGCCACCTCCAGCACCGCGCTGGCCATCGCGAACACCCCGGGATCGCCCGAGGAGACCACGGCCACCCTCGATCCGGCCGCGGCCAGCTCCAGCGCGTGCGCGGCCCGTTCGGCCTCCACCCGGTTGTCGGTGGGATGGCGGCGCTGGCGCGGGTTGGGCGGGACGCGGTCCAGGTAGGGGCCGTACCCGACGAGCTCGTCGACACCGGCCAGCGCCTCCTGCGCCTCTGGCGTCAGCCACGGCCGCCCGGCGGGGCCGAGCCCCACCACGACCACCTCGCCGCGCGCCTTCGGGGCGGCCGGGGCGGCGGTGGCGGGCGCGGGGCCCGCCGCGTTGACGGGGCTCGGGATCAGCGCCAGCGAGAAGTACGGGACGCTGCCGGGGTCGACCTCGGCGAGCGGGGCCAGGCGCTGCTGCCCGGTGGTCGCGCGCTCGACGTACCAGGCCTCGTCGAGCCGCCCGGCCTCGGCCAGCGCGT
Organism: Streptosporangium sp. NPDC002721; assembly: GCF_042888905.1. NCBI lineage: Bacteria > Bacillati > Actinomycetota > Actinomycetes > Streptosporangiales > Streptosporangiaceae > Streptosporangium > Streptosporangium sp. NPDC002721. The sequence continues at coordinate 138,273 of NZ_JBIAQI010000006.1, read as the reverse complement.
CACGGACCTTGGTGAACGTACGGCCGAGCTTCAGCACCGCAGCCGAGTCGGTGGACGCCAGCCGCTCGGCGAGCACCTCGGCCGGGAGCGTTCCCGGCAGCACGGTCAGGACCTCGTCCCGCTCGACCAGCGGGCGCCCCAGGACCGCCGAGGCGCCGCTCACCGACGTCACGCCCGGCACGACCTCGGTGACGTAGCGGTGCGACAGGCGCTTGTGCATGTGCATGTACGAGCCGTAGAAGAGCGGGTCGCCCTCGCACAGCACCACCACGTCGCGCCCGGCGTCCAGATGGGCCGCCAGCCGCACCGCGCAGGCGGCGTAGAAGTCGTCGATCGCCCCCTGGTAGCCGCCCGGGTGGTCGGTGGTCTCGGTGGTGAGCGGGTAGATGAGCGCCTCCTCGACCTGGCCCTCCCGCAGGTAGGGGGCGGCCACCGAGCGGGCGATGCTCCGGCCGTGGCGGGCGCTGTGGAAGGCGATCACATCCGCCTGGCCGATCAGGCGGGCGGCCTTGACGGTCACCAGTTCGGGGTCGCCGGGTCCGAGCCCCACGCCCCACAGCCGTCCGGTCACGCGTCCGGTCACGTCGTCGCTCACTCTTCCTCACTAGCGATCGCGTTGATCGCGGCGGCGGTCATCGCGCTTCCGCCCCGCCGTCCGTCCACGACCAGGTACTCCAGGTTCGCCGGGTGCTCGGCGAGGGCCTGCTTGGACTCGGCGGCACCGATGAAGCCGACCGGGACGCCGAGTACGGCGGCGGGGCGGCCCGCGCCCTCCTCGACCATCTCCAGCAGCCTGAACAGCGCGGTCGGCGCGTTGCCGATCGCGACCACCGAACCCTGGAGCCTGTCGCGCCACAGCTCCAGCGCGGCGGCGCTGCGGGTGGTGCCCAGTTCGGCGGCGAGTTCCGGCACCCGGGGGTCACCGAGGGTGCAGAGCACCTCGTTGTTCGCGGGGAGGCGTCGCCGGGTCACCCCGGAGGCGACCATCATGGCGTCGCAGAGCACCGGCGCGCCCGCCAGGAGCGCCTCGCGCGCCGAGGCCACGACACCGGGTGACCAGCGCAGATCGCTCACCAGGTCGACCATTCCACAGGCGTGGATCATGCGGACCGCGACCCGGGCGACGTCGGCGGGCAGGCCGGACAGCTCGGCCTCCGCGCGGATGGTGGCGAAGGAGCGGCGGTAGATCTCCGCGCCGTCGCGGACGTAGTCGATCACAGTTCCCCTCTGGCGGCCGCCAGCGCGGCCGCGGTCTCCTCGATGCCGGAACAGGTCAGGCCGGTGCCGTCCAGTTCCAGGCGGTAGCCGTCACCGGTGGCGACCACATCCGCGACCCGCCCCCTCGGACGGCCGCAGCGCCTGCCGCAGCCCGCCCAGTGCACGGGGAGCGTACCGGTGCCCCGCCCGCTCCCGGACGGCGGGGCCACGGACGGCCCGCTCCCGGACGGTTCGCTTCCGGACAGCTCGTTTTCGGATGGCTCGTCTCCGGGCGGTGTGGCCGCCATGCCGACGGCGACGCCGATGGTGGTCGCCGCGTCGGCCTGGACGTCGGCCAGGGACTTGGCGCAGCCGGGACGGCCGGTGCAGGCCGTCACACCGATCCACGGCGACGCGGGGTCGACGACCAGCCCGGCGGCCTCCAGGCGGGCGGCCGTGCCCGCGACCTCGGTACGGTCCAGGCCGGGCAACACCACGCCGCGCCACGGCGTGAGCCGGATCTCCCCGCCCGAGGCGGCCTCCGCGAGCAGCAGTGCCAGCTCGGAGGTGAGCCGACCCAGCGGGATCGCCACCCCGAGCGCGACCCGCGCGCCCGGGTCCCCGATGCCGCTGCTCGGGTCGTTTCCGGGGGCGTTCCCGAGGTTGTTTCCGAGGTTGTTTTCGGTGCCCCCGATGACGCCGACCGGCCAGAGGGTCACGACCCGCGTCCTCACCGGGGTGAATGGAGGCGTACCGGAGATCCCGAGGGCGGTTCGCACCCGGGCGGCGATCAGGGAGGGGCCGTCCGGGAGTTCGGCGATCCGCCAGGCGGTGACGTCCCGGGTGGCCAGCTCGTCGAGGAACGCCTCGGCGGCGGCGAGCAGGGCCGTCACGGCTCCGCCGAGCGGGACGCGCAGTCCGGTGTCGGTCCCGGCGAGGATCAGCGCGGCCTCGTCCGGTCCCGTGGGCAGGATTCCCGCGTCCGCGCCCAGACCGGCCACGTCCCCCCGGCCGTCGTCAAGGGCGAACATGAACCGCCCCGGCAGGGCGGCGAGGGCGGGACGGGAGCACAGCCGCCGGTCCAGCTCGCCGACCAGCGGTGTGACGTCGACGATCCCACCGCGCGGATACTCCGGTGCGGTCGGTGCGGTCGGTGCGGCGGGCCCGGTCGGTTCGGCCGGTCCGGTGGGTCCGTCCAGTCCGGTCAGCGGGGAGGCGAGGATGTTGCGGATCCGTTCGTGTGTCGCCGAGGGCAGCAGGCCCGCCCTCGCCATCCGCGCGGCGAACCCGTTCTCCGCACCGCCGCCCGTACCGCTGTCCGGGTCCTCCGGGCCGAGGCCGCGCACCTGGACGTTCGCGCGGGAGGTCAGCTCGATGACGCCGCCGCCGTACGCCGAGGCGGCTTCGGCGAGTTCGCGCAGCTGGAAGGGGGTGAGGCGACCTCCGGGCACGCGGACGCGGGCCAGGCCGCCGTCCGCGGCGGCATGGACCTGGAGCGCCCCGGGGCACGCGTCGAGTCGCGATCGTCCGGAAAAGTCGGCAATGGACACTCGAAGGATGTTAACGCCAGTTTCTTGCAACGAACCGGACTGCCGTAGTGTCATCGGTGGCGACGGCAAAGGGAGGAAGCCGGTGTGATTCCGGCGCGGTCCCGCCACTGTAACCGGGGAGCGAACCCCACCCGGGCCACTGTCCGACGACGGGCGGGAAGGCCGGGGTGAGCACCGATCCGGGAGCCAGGAGACTCCAGCCGTCGCGGCCGACGACGACCCGGGGCGAGGACCCCGAGGGAGGAAGCTCCGTGCGCTCTTCGCCGTTCCCCCGCGACACCGTGGACACCGTGGCATCGCCGTTCCCCTGCCACGAAGTGGCACCCCTGGGCCGTACCGCCCTGCCTCTCCTGGAGTGTGGCGCGTGATCCTCCTGCTCTCGACCTCCGACACCGACCTGCTGAGCGCCCGCGCGAGCGGCGCCGACTACCGGCTCGGCAACCCCGCCAGGCTCACCGCCGCCGACCTCCCGCCGCTGCTGGAGGGCGCCGAGCTGGTCGTGGTACGCCTGCTGGGCGGGCGCCGCGCCTGGGAGGAGGGGCTGGACGCCCTGCTCGCCGGTCCCCGGCCCGTCGTCGTGCTCGGTGGCGAGCAGGCGCCCGACGCCGAGCTGATGGAGCTGTCCACCGTGCCCGGCGGGGTCTGCGCCGAGGCGCACGCCTACCTCGCCCACGGCGGCCCGGCCAACCTGACCGAGCTGCACCACTTCCTGTCCGACACGCTGCTGCTCACCGGCCACGGGTTCGCCGCGCCCGAGCCCACCCCCACGTGGGGAACGCTGGAGCGCGAGGCGCGCGACCAGGAGGGAGACGACGGGCCCGTCGTCGGGGTGCTCTACTACCGGGCCCACCACGTGGCCGGGAACACCGCCTTCGTCGAGGCGCTCTGCTCGGCGATCGAGGACGCGGGCGCGCGGGCGCTGCCGGTGTACTGCGCCTCCCTGCGCACCGCCGAGCCCGGCCTGGTGGAGGTCCTGCGTACGGTGGACGCCCTGGTGGTGACCGTGCTCGCGGCGGGCGGCACCCGTCCGGCGACCGCGTCGGCGGGCGGGGACGACGAGGCCTGGGACGTCGGCGCGCTCGCCGAGCTGGACGTGCCGATCCTGCAGGGCCTGTGCCTGACGAGCAGCCGGGCCTCCTGGGAGGAGAACGACGACGGCCTGTCCCCGCTGGACGCCGCCACCCAGGTCGCGATCCCCGAGTTCGACGGGCGGATCATCACGGTGCCGTTCTCCTTCAAGGAGATCGACGAGGACGGGCTCACCGTCTACGTGGCCGACCCCGAGCGGGCCTCGCGGGTGGCGGGCATCGCGGTGCGGCACGCCGTGCTGCGGCACATCCCGCCCGCCGAGCGGCGGCTGGTGCTGATGCTGTCGGCCTACCCCACCAAGCACGCCCGCATCGGCAACGCCGTCGGCCTGGACACCCCGGCCAGTCTGGTACGGCTGCTGGCCGCGCTGCGCGAGCGCGGCTACGACATCGGCGCCGAGGACGAGCTGCCCGGGGTGACCGGGCAGGACGGCGACGCGCTCATCCACGCGCTGATCGCCGCGGGTGGGCAGGACCAGGACTGGCTCACCGAGGAGCAGCTCGCCGGGAACCCGGTGCGCATCGCGGCGAGCCGGTACGCCGAGTGGTACGCCACCCTGCCCGCGGACCTGCGCGAGCGGATGGAGGAGCACTGGGGCCCGGCTCCCGGCGAGCTGTTCGTCGACAGGTCGCGCGACCCGGAGGGCGAGATCGTGCTGGCCGCGCTGCGCTCCGGCAACGTGGTGGTCATGGTGCAGCCGCCGCGCGGCTTCGGCGAGAACCCCATCGCGATCTACCACGACCCCGACCTGCCGCCCAGCCACCACTACCTGGCCGCCTACCGCTGGCTGGCCGACGGCTTCGGCGCGCACGCCGTGGTCCACGTGGGCAAGCACGGCAACCTGGAGTGGCTGCCCGGCAAGTCGGCGGGCCTGTCGGCCTCCTGCGGCCCGGACGCCGCGCTCGGCGACCTGCCGCTGATCTACCCCTTCCTCGTCAACGACCCCGGCGAGGGCACCCAGGCCAAGCGCCGCGCCCACGCCACCCTGGTCGACCACCTCGTCCCGCCGATGGCCCGCGCCGACAGCTACGGGGACATGGCCAGGCTGGAGCAGCTCCTCGACGAGCACGCCTCCATCGCGGCGATGGACCCGGCCAAGCTGCCCGCGATCCGCGCCCAGATCTGGACGCTGATCCAGGCCGCCAGGCTCGACCACGACCTCGGCGTCGCCGACCGCCCGCACGACGCCGAGTTCGACGACTTCCTGCTGCACATCGACGGCTGGCTGTGCGAGGTCAAGGACGTCCAGATCCGCGACGGCCTGCACGTGCTGGGGGCCGCCCCCGAGGGACAGCCGCGCGTCGACCTGGTGCTGGCCATGCTCCGCGCCCGGCAGATGTGGGCGGGCAGCGAGGCGCTCGTCGGGCTGCGTGAGGCCCTGGGCCTGGCCGAGGACGGCAGCGCGGGACGGATCGGCGTCGACGAGGCCGAGACCCTGGCCCGCGCCCTGGTCGAGGCGATGGAGCACCGGGGCTGGGACCCGTCGGCGGCGGGGGAGGTGACCGCCGAGGTCCTGGGCCGGGCGGACACCCCGGCAGGAGACGTCGGCGTGACCGGTTCGGGTAGCGGCTCCGACACGACCGGTTCGACCGGCTCGGCGGGCGCGACCGGCCATCGGGACGGCCCGGCAGGCTCCACAGGCCCGGAAAGCTCGGGAGGTCCGGCAGACCCGGCCGGTCCGGCCGCTGAGAGCCGGGCGCGTGGCGCGGACCTCGAGACCGTGGAGCGGATCCTGCGGTTCGCCGCCGTCGAGGTCGTACCCCGGCTGGCGCGTACCACCGACGAGATCGACGCGATCCTGCACGCCCTCGACGGCGGCTACGTCCCGGCCGGGCCGAGCGGGTCGCCGCTGCGCGGGCTGATCAACGTGCTCCCCACCGGCCGCAACTTCTACTCGGTCGACCCCAAGGCCGTGCCGAGCAGGCTGGCCTGGGAGACCGGGCAGGCGATGGCCGACTCCCTGCTGGAGCGCTACCGCGCCGACACCGGCGACTGGCCGCGCTCGGTCGGGCTGTCGGTGTGGGGGACCAGCGCCATGCGCACCGCCGGGGACGACGTCGCCGAGGTGCTGGCGCTGCTCGGCGTGCGGCCGGTCTGGGACGAGGCCTCGCGCCGCGTCACCGGCCTGGAGCCCATCCCCGCCGCCGAGCTGGGCCGCCCGCGCGTGGACGTCACCGTCAGGATCAGCGGCTTCTTCCGCGACGCCTTCCCGCACGTCGTGGCGATACTGGACGACGCCGTACGGCTCGCGGCCGGGCTGGAGGAGCCCGAGGAGCTCAACTACGTGCGGGCGCACGTGCTCGCCGACCAGGCCGGGCACGGCGACGAGCGCAGGGCCACCATGCGGATCTTCGGCTCCCGGCCGGGCGCCTACGGTGCCGGGCTGCTGCCGCTGATCGACAGCCGCAACTGGCGCGACGACGCCGACCTGGCCGAGGTGTACGCGGTCTGGGGCGGCTTCGCCTACGGCCGGGGCGTCGACGGCGTCCCCGCCAGGCAGGACATGGAGACGGCCTACCGCAGGATCGCCGTGGCGGCCAAGAACGTCGACACCCGCGAGCACGACATCGCCGACTCCGACGACTACTTCCAGTACCACGGCGGCATGATCGCCACCGTACGGGCGCTCACCGGCAAGGCCCCGGCCGCCTACATCGGCGACAGCACCAGGCCGGACGCGGTCCGCACCAGGACGCTCTCCGAGGAGACGTCCAGGATCTTCCGCGCCAGGGTGGTCAACCCCCGCTGGCTGGCCGCGATGCGCAGGCACGGCTACAAGGGCGCCTTCGAGCTGGCCGCCACCGTCGACTACCTGTTCGGCTACGACGCCACCACCGGCGTTGTCGCCGACTGGATGTACGACAAGCTGGCCGCGACCTACGTGCTGGACCCGGAGAACCAGGCGTTCATGGCCAAGTCCAACCCGTGGGCACTGCACGGGATCGCCGAGCGGCTGCTGGAGGCGGCCAACCGGGGCATGTGGGAGCACCCCGACCCCGCCATCCTGCGCGACCTCCAGGAGGTCTACCTCAAGTCCGAGGGCGACCTGGAGGACGGCGCCTGACACGCGGGTTCACCGGCCCCGGCGGCGGGTCCGCCCGGGACGACGTGCCGGGCCGGCACGTCGTCGGGTGTCCGGGGGTGTGTCATGCCGCCGGTGGACACACCGCCTCGTAGGGTTTGCCGGGCAGGTGGAAGTTCCACTCCTGCGGGGTGATCGGCCGCTGGGCCAGGTGGCAGACGCGGGCCTCGAGGTCGGTGGGCAGGGCCAGGTTCCAGAACCGGACGGTGGCGTCACGCCCGGCGCTGACCAGGGTGCGGCCGTCGGGGGTGAAGGCCACCCCGGACACGGCCTTGGTGTGCCCGGTCATCGGACGGCCGAGCTGGCGCTGGGTGGCGACGTCCCACAACCGGATCGCCCGGTTCGGGCCGGTGCTCACGAGCAGCCGGCCGTCGGGGCTGAAGGCCGACATCTCCTCGCCCGTCCGCATCACCATGGGCTGGCCGATCTGGCTCCTGGTGCGCAGGTCCCAGAGCCGGATGGTGCGGTCCCAGCCCATGCTGGCGAGCGTCGTGCCCCGGGTGTCGAACACGAGCGCGTTGATGTTGTCGGTGTGGCCGCGCAGGGGGGCGCCCTTCTCCCAGCCGGTGGCGGGGTCCCACAGCCGGATCACCCCGCCGGGCGTGCCTGTCGCCAGTGTCGTGCCGTCGGGGCTGAAGGCGAGCGGGGCGACGTCGCCCACCTGCGGGGACTGGCCGATCTGCCGATGGCCGCGCGTGTCCCAGAGCCGCAACCTGCCGTCCGAGCCGGTGCTGGCGAGCGTCGTGCCGTCGGGGCTGAAGGCCACTTCGAGGACCCACGCCCTTCCCCCCGTCTCGTTCGTGGGAAGGTGGCCGGGCAGCGCGGTTCCCGTCTGCCGCCCGGTGGCGACGTCCCACAGTCGGATCTTCCCGCTGTACTCGCCGGTGGCCAGCACTTTCCCGCCGGGGCCGAAGGCCGTCAGGCGTCCATCGAGGACCGTGCGTGCCGCCAGCGGCTCTCCCTTACGACCGCGGGTGGCGAGGTCCCAGAGCAGGACGTCCGTCTGGCGGGCCGTGGCGATCGTACCGCCGTCGGGACTGAGCGCCATGCCGATGATCGGGCGGGTGTCGCCCGTGGTGACGGGCCGTCCGGCCTGCCTGCCGACGGTGAGGTCCCACAGGCGTACGGTTCCGCCGGCGTCGGTGCTGGCGAGCGTCGTGCCGTCGGGAGAGAAGGTGACAGCCTGCACCGGGCGGGTGTGGCCCACGAGCGGGGTGCCCGCCGGCTTGCGGGTGGCGAGGTCGTACAGGGCGATGGCGTAGCCGTCGCCGTCGGTGGCCAGTGTCGTGCCGTCCGGGCTGATGGCCAGCGTCTCGCCCGCGCCGGTGAGAGGCTCGCCGACCTGACGGTAGCCGGCGGTGTCCCACCAGCGCGCGGGTCCCTCGTCCTCGGTGCTGAGCAGGCGTGTGCCGTCCGGGGTGAAGGCCACCTCCATCAGCTGGCGGTCACTTTCGCGGGCCAGGCCCGGCTTGATCTCCCGGCGCCGCGTCAGGTCCCACACCCGTGTGTGTCTACCGGCGATGACCGCCGTTCGCCCGTCCGGGCTGAGCGCGACATCGGAGATCGAGTCGGTGACCGGGTCGCCGGTGAGCCTCGCGATCTGCCGCCGGGTGGCGAGATCCCATACGTACAGTCTGCTGTCGCTGCTGACGGCGGCCACCGTCCGGCCGTCGCGGCTGAGGTCCATCTTGTCGAAGCGCCTCGGGTGCTCCAGGAGCGCGCCGAGGGGACGCTGACTCCTGACGTCCCACACGCGCACGGCACCCCTGGCGTCGTCCATGCTCGAACCGCTCGCGCTGAGCAGGGAGGCGCCGTCCCGGCTGAAGGCCACCGCGTACACCGACGCCCCCGGGGTGGTCATGGGATTTCCGATCGGCCGCCCCGTCACGGTGTCCCACAGCCGGACGGCGCCCTCCTGTCCCGCCGTCGCCAGGGTCCTGCCGTCGGGGGAGAACGCCATGTCCCAGACGCCGTCGCGGTCCCCGGTGAACACGGCGCGGGCCGGGTTGAGCAGGGCGGTCAGCAGGCTGTGCCGGGACTCGGGCGTGTCGTCCACCCGGTGCGCCGCGACCGCCAGCAGCCGGGACAGCGCCGGGTCGGTCTCGCTCAGGTCCACGCTGCGCCCGGCCAGCTCGCGCGAGCGGGCGGCGTTCTCCTGCGCGGTCGCCCGGGCGGCGCGGTCCGCCGCGATCCCGGCACCGGCCAGGGAGGCGAGCAGCAGGACCACCAGCGCGGCGACAGTGGCGCGGCGCAGGCGCGCGCCCCGCGCCGAGGCGCGCTCACTGGCTCCGAGGAACGCGCGGTGCGTGCCGGTCAGCGCGACCCGGCGTGCCGGGTCGCCGTCCCAGCGGGGGTACGCCTCCCGCAGCGCCGCCAGGCGGGTGCCCCGGTAGAGGAACGCCGGATCGCGGCCGCTCGCCTGCCAGTCCGCGGCGGTGTTCGTGAACTGGCGGAAGACGAGGTGATCGCTGCGCCCCTCGTCGAGCCAGCCGCTCAGCTTGGGCCACGAGCGCAGCAGCGCGTCATGGGCGATCTCCACGGTGCCGTCGCCGGCCTGGCCGCCGCCGCCCGCGACGAGCAGCCGCCGGGTGGTGAAAGCCTCCAGCACCGCCTCGACGTCCGCGGCCCGCTCGGCCGGGAACGCGCCGAGCAGCTCGGCACGCCGCACCCGGTGCGACACAGGCTGCCCCTCGGGCCCGATGCCGGCCAGCCGCAGGAAGACGTCCCGTGTGAGCCGCCGCCGGTCGGCCGGCAGGGACTCGTGGACCTCCTCGGCGGCCGACTCCACGGCGTGCGCCACTCCGCCGATCAGTCCGTAGGCCCTGTTCGTCAGCGTACGGCCGTCGCGCCTGTCCCAGGTGAGCAGCATCGCCTGGGACAGCAACGGCAGCACGCCGGCGCCGTAGCCACCCTCGTCGGCGTGCGAGCGCAGGTCGCTCAGCACGCTGTCGACCAGGCCGGGTTCGAGCTCGACGTCCGCCGTGGCCGCGGGCCCGGTGATGGTACGGCGCAGATCGGACTCGTTCATCGGGCCGAGGACGAACTGCCCGTCCTCCAGGGCGTCGGCCAGCACCGGGTGGCCGGCGCACTCGGCGGCGAAGTCGCCGCGTACGGCCAGGACGACCAGCGCGGGCGCACGCGCGGCGGCGACCAGGGCGTCGAGGAACGCCTCCCGCTCCTTCCTCCCGGCCAGCAGGAAGACCTCCTCGAACTGGTCCACGACCAGCACCAGCCGGCCCTGCTCGCGTCGTTCGCGCCGCTCGGCGTCGGCGAGCACCGCATGGCGCACCATCAGATGCGCGTCCTGCGGGTTGGCCGCGATCGAACGGCGGACGGCCGGCGGTTCCAGCCCGCCCAGGGCGCCCAGCCGGACCGCCAGCTCGTCGAGAGGACGTGAGGTCGGCGTCATCACCACCTGCGGCCAGTGCTCGCTGTCCGGAGCGCCGGGCAGCAGGCCCCGGGCCAGCGCGGGCAGCAGCCCGGCCCGCAGCAGCGACGACTTGCCCGCGCCCGACGCCCCCGTCACCATGACCAGCCCCGGCCCGGACAGCCGCTCGGCGAGCTTTCCCAGCAGCTTGGCGGTGGCGCGTTCCCGGCCGTAGAAGATCGGGGAGTGGTCGCGTTCGAACGGCCACAAGCCCCGGTACGGCGCCTCGTCCCGCCACCGGGGGCCGGTGGCGCCGTCCGGCCGCGTGGGGGCCGTGCGCCGGTTGAAGGCCGCGATCTCCTCGCGGATCAGAATGAGCTGCACGGACTGCTGGAGTGCCAGGTCGCGATCCTGGCGCTGCTCGGCGGCCTGGTGGTGCAGCATCTCCTGCAGCTGCACGGCCTTGCCCGACAGGTCTTCCAGGAGCTGGCCGAATTCGGCGAAGCGCTCGCCCAGCTCCGAGAAGGCCGCCGTCAGATGGGACTGCAGGTGCCGATCTCCGCTGCCGATCGCCGCCTCCAGAGCGGCCCCGGGCGCGTCTGTCTCGTGTAGTACGGCCGCGATCGCGCGGCGCAGCTCCGGCGGGCCGCCGTCGACGCCCTGCAGCGCGGCCAGCAGCTGAGCGCCGAGCTCGCCCTCGACCTCCTCCTGGGAAAGCGGGCGGCCGCCGGTACGCCGCCGTACCACGTCCATCGACTTGCCGATCACATCGGCCAGCACGTTGCCGCCCACCCCGGCGACCACCTGGATCCCGGCGGCGACCAGGCCACCTGGGCCGGCGAAGGCGAGCGGCACCAGGGCGCTCGCGCACAACGTCGCTATGACCGCCTGCGGCGACAGCTTCAGCAGGTCGCTTCCCGTTCTGCGCACCACCGAGGCGACCCGAGCGCGTGCCTCGTGTGCCGGACGACGCTCCGGTTCCTCGGCGGCCGGTTCGTCGCGACCTTGTTCCATATCTGGGTATCGCGGACTTCCGGGGCATCGCTACGGTCATGTCGAGGCGAATTCGAACCGGCGCGGACGCCGCTCGGAGCGGCCCTCCCGCATGGCCACCCCACCGTATCGGCGCCCTCCTCACGAACGCGGTCCCGAACCCGAGCCGGGCGGATCCGCGCGAGCAGCCGGGTTTTCGGCCTCAGCCCAGGGCGTGGTCGAGGTTGAAGGCGGCGCTGATCAGCGCGAGGTGGGTGAAGGCCTGCGGGAAGTTGCCGAGTTGCTCGCCGGTCTGCCCGATCTCCTCGGCGTACAGGCCGAGGTGGTTGGCGTAGGTGAGCATCTTCTCGAACGCCAGCCGTGCCTCGTCCAGGCGTCCGGCGCGGGTGAGCCCCTCGACGTACCAGAACGAGCAGATGGAGAAGGTGCCGTCCTCGCCGCGCAGCCCGTCCGGGCTGGCCGCGGGGTCGTAGCGGTAGACCAGCGAGTCGGACACCAGGTTCGCGCCGAGCGCGTCGAGGGTCGACAGCCACTTGGGGTCGGTGGGGGAGACGAACTTCGCCATCGGCATCATCAGCACCGAGGCGTCGAGGACGTCGTCGTCGAAGTGCTGGACGAACGCCCGCAGCTCCTCCGACCACCCGCGCCGCATGATCTGCCGGTAGATCGCGTCGCGGGCCAGCTGCCAGCGCGGCGTGTCGGCGGGCAGCCCGCGGTGGGCGGCCATCCGCATGGCCCGTTCGATCGCCACCCAGCACATCAGCCGCGAGTAGACGAAGTCCTTGCGCCCGCCACGCGTCTCCCACACGCCCTCGTCGGGCTGGTCCCAGTTGTCGCAGACCCAGTCCACCAGGATGTGCACGTCGTCCCAGAGGGCGCTGGAGATCGGCCGGTGCCACTTGTCGTAGAGGTAGACGGAGTCGAGGAGGGCGCCGTAGATGTCCAGCTGGAGCTGGTCCACGGCGGCGTTCCCGACGCGCACCGGGGCCGAGCCCTGATAGCCCTCAAGATGGGGCAGTTCGCTCTCGGGCAGGTCGGTGCGCCCGTCGATGCCGTACATGATCTGCAGCGGGCCCGAGGCGCCGTCGCCGTCGCGGCTGACGTGCCGGGACAGGAACCCCATGAACGCCTCGGCCTCCTCGGTGAAGCCCAGCCGCAGCAGCGCGTACACGCAGAACGCCGAGTCGCGGATCCAGACGTAGCGGTAGTCCCAGTTGCGCTCCCCGCCGATCTGCTCGGGCAGGCTGGTCGTCACGGCGGCCACGATCCCGCCGGTCGGCGCGTAGGTGAGGAGCTTCAGCGTGAGCGCGGACCGGTGGACCATCTCCCGCCACCGGCCGCGGTAGTGCGAGGAGGCCAGCCAGCGGCGCCAGTACGCCACCGTCGAGGCGAACTCCTCCTCGGCCTCCTCGATCGGGCACGAGCGCGGCGCCACGTCCTCGCCGTGCCTGTCGAGGGCGAACACCGCGCACTCGCCCTCGTTGAGTTTGAACTCCGCGCACACGTCCTGGCCGTCCACCTCCAGGGTGGCGCTGGACGACAGGGTGAGGGACAGCGACGGCGACTCGAAGAGCGCCCGGCCCTGGTGCATGGTCAGGACGTGTGGCTGCCTGCCGTAGTCGAACCGCGGGGCCACCCGCGCCCGGAACGGCAGCGACCCGCGCACGCATCTCACCCGCCGGATCAGCCGGTGCCGGGCGCCGTCGCGCGTGTCGCCGACGATCGGCATGAAGTCCTGGACCTCGCCCACCCCGTCGGCGGCGGAGAAGCGGGTGATCAGCACGTTGGTGTCGGGGAAGTAGAACTGCTTGGTCCTGGCCGGGGTGGCCGTGCTCAGCTCGAACGACCCGCCCCGGCCGGAGTCCAGGATCGAGCCGAACACGCTGGGCGCGTCGAAGCGCGGGCAGCAGTACCAGACGATGGTGCCGCCGGTGTCCACCAGCGCCGCGGTGTGCAGGTCGCCGATCAGCCCGTGGTCGGCGATGGGCCGGTACCCGGGGGCGCCCGCCGGGTCCTGACGAGCGGATTCCGCTGCTGTCATCTCGGCCTTCTCACGTCGCGAGCAGGGCGTCTCACGCCCTCAAGCTACGTGCCCCGGAGACCTGCCCGGTTCCGTCCCGCGTCAAGGAGTCGGAACATTTCCCGCAGGCGACGGCAAAGACCACCCGGCGACGGCCGCGTCACCCGAGTCACCGGGCGCGGCGTGCCTCCCGTCACCGGGCGCGGGCGTCCCTCCCGGACGGGAGCCGGCGTTCGGGTTCCGGGCTCCCGGTTTCAAGCCTCAGGCGTCAGGCGTCAGGCGCTTTCCGAGCGTCCCAGTCGCCAGTAGCCCATGAAGGCCACCGAGGAGCGGTCGATGCCCGCCTCCTGGACCAGGTGGCGGCGGAGCAGCTTGACCACGCCCGCCTCGCCCGCCAGCCAGGCGTACAGGCCGTCGCCGCCCGAGACCTCGGGGGCCTGGGGGACCTCCCAGAGGATCTCCTCGTCGATGTCGACGTCCTCCAGCGGGGTCACGGAGGCGGGCGCGGAGGGGACGGGCTCACCGGCGACGGTGCCGCCCTGCGCGGTGAGCGTGCTCAGAACGTCGCGTACGGCCGGGATGAGCAGGTCGCCGTGGCGGGCCCCCTCGCGGGGCAGCCAGGTGACGTCCACGCCCGGACGGACGTCGAGCGGGAGCGCGTCGGCGGCCTCGGGGACCTCCAGAAGCGCCGTGGCGCGCACGGAGCCGGCCAGCGACTCGACGATCGCGGCGATGGCGGGCACGGCCGTCTCGTCCCCGGCCAGCAGCAGGTGTGTCGCTCCGGCGGGCGGGGCCCACTCCTGGCCGCCGAGGGGGCCGGGGTGGGCGGCGTTGGGGCCGACCACCACGATCCGGTCGCCGGGGGTGACGTGGGTCGCCCAGCGGGAGGCGGGGCCGCTCTCGCCGTGCAGGACGAAGTCGATGTCGAGCTCGCGCAGCTCGGGCCGTACGGCGCGGGCGGTGTAGGTGCGGATCGGGTTGCGCAGCTCGTCGGGGAGCGCCCGCCACCGCTGGTACCAGTCGCCGCCGTCGCCCAGGGGGGTGATGCTGCCGTCCGGCAGCGGGAGGATCGCCTTGATCCGCTGGTCGAAGCCCTGGTCGGCGAAGCCCGCCAGATCCTCGCCGCCGAAGGTGACCCGGACGAAGCTCGGGCTGAGCCGCACCGTCCGCAGGACCTCAACCTGGTGGCCGCGATAGGCCGGGACCTCCGCCGCGCGTTCCAGGGTCTGCTCGCCCGCTGTCATGGTGCCACCTTCACTGGGGGAATGCGTCCCCAGCAACTTAGCTTTGCCTAACCTTATTCGGCAAGCCGGCGCGATCTCCGTTCTGTCCTGTTCTCGTCACATTTCACCGGTACGGCCCGGTGATCCTCCGCCGGTGCGGCCACGCGGCTTCCGGCGGGTACGGTCGCGGCTTTCGTCTCGTGCGGTCACGCGGCCCGCGCCTCCTCGCCCTCGCGTGCCTCCAGCGCGCCGCGCCGCGTCCTCCCGTCGAGGTCCGGTCCGGGGGCGGGCCGGGTGCCGGTACGGCCGGGCGTCCCGGTGCCGTCGGCGCGCTCCGGGACGCCCGTGCGGTACGGCTCGCACGCCCAGCTCGGCCTGCTCACGCGAAGCGTCTCGCGACCGCGGGGCGCGCTGGGGGGCGCGCTGGGGGGCGCGGTGGCCGGCTGGCCCAGTCCATCGGGACGGAACGCCGCGCTCCGGGGGAGCGCCTTCCAGACCGGGAGCGTCTCCGCGCGGGGGATCGCCTCCTCGGCCGCGGGCGTCACGCCGGTCCACGGGTCCACCCGCTCCCGCGACCCGGCCCTCCTGCGGTGCCGTCCCGCCGAGACGCGGAGGCGCAGCCGGGACAGGACGAACGTCGTGCCGAGGACGAAGGCCAGCAACCCGGCGATCGCGGCGGTCTCCATGGAGACGGGGAGCGTTCCCGGTGTGTCCGCCGGGGGAGCGGAGCCCGGGGCGAGCGCCGGGCGGACCTCGATCCGCCCGGCCGCCGGTGGGGCCGCGTCCTTCCCGGCGGCGCCCGTCAGCTTCTCCTTGACCTTGCGCGGCAACCCGTACCCGACCACCTTGCTCTGGTCGCGCGTCTTGCGCTTCAGCCAGATCCGGTCGACGTTCCCCTCGATGGTGTGGATCGTTCCACCGTTCACGCTCTCGACGACGCCGACATGGTCGATGCCCTTGATGTCCTTGCCGCCGGACCAGTCGAAGAAGACCAGGGCGCCCGGCTCCGGCGTCCGCGTCCACGCGTCGTGGGTCTCGAACCAGCGGGCCTGCGACGGGGTCCAGGCGAACTGCCCGACGTACTCCTGCACGCCCGCCTTCTCCGCGGCCCAGGCGATGAACATCGCGCACCAGGGGGCCGTCCTGTACTGCGGGTCCTGGGCCACGTTGACCGCGTACCACTCACCGAACTTGCTGTGCTGGCCGGATCCCTCCCGGTACCCGAGTTCGGGCTTGATGGTCCTGAGCAGATCGTCACCGATCGGATCCATCGCTGTGAGCCACCCCGTCCACTCTCCCCCGCCCTTCCGAGAAGGGGCGCCGTCCGACAAAGCTGGACTGTATTCGCAGAAAAACGGAAAAGTAGGCCTATTTGCTTAAAAAGCTGAGGCGAGAGGCTGTCGAATACCGGATTCGGCGAAAGGCGGGAAAAGCGCCCCCGCAGCACCTACCATCGACTGGCCACCGGCTTCGGGACGCCCGGCTCCGGGACGCCACCCCCGGCCGCCGCCGCTCCGGTTCCAGCCCGCGAGGGTACGAGGGCGCCGCCCGGTCGTTCGCGCATACCGGGCATATCCCGGTTCACCCCGCGTTCACGGGCCACACCGGTACGCCTTCCAGCTCATCGGGTCGAATAGCATGTGATGGCACGTGCGCGGCATGCGCCGACGCCGAGACCACCCCTCCCGGTCCGGCGAAAACGGGGACGCGAAGGCGGAATGGGTTTTCCATGTTCGACGACAAGACGCAGGAGACCCTTCGCCGCCTCCTGGACCTCGCCGAGCACCCCGCGACCCCGCAGGCCGAGCGCACCTTGGCCGTCGCGCGGGTACGGGCCCTCATCATGGTCCCCGAGGGCGACGCCCGGCGGGCACCGGTCACCCCGGCGATGGAGACCGGGATCCTCAAGCGGGTCAGGCCGCTGGCCCACCGGGTCGACGAGGACCTCGTGGGCGAGGTGCACGGCGACCTCTACGCCTTCAGCACCCGCTACCGGGTGATCGGCGAGCTCGCCGAGGAGATCGCCCTCCTGCTCGAACGCTGGAGCGCCGTCGTCCCGCAGAAGCGCCACCGCCACGAGGAGGCCGTCAGGATCGCGGCCTCGAAGCTCGTCTACCTGCTGGAACGCCGCGACCTGTTCCGAAGGCCCAAGTGGGGTAACCGCCCGAAGACCCGATAGCCCACCCGCGCCCGCGGGAGAGGCGAGCCGCGCGGGTGAGCCGGCGACCCGGCGGGCGCGTCAGCGGTCCGAGCCGCCCGGAGCGTCCGCGCTGTCCATACCGTCCGTACGCTCCGTGCTGTTCGTATGGTTTGCGTGGTCTGTGTGGTTCGCGCGGTCCGGGCGTTCGGCGAGCAGTGGCAGCAGCGGGTTCCAGGTGGTCCCGTCCCGGGCGTCGCGCCGCCGCCGGGCGATGGCGCTCAACGCCTCCAGCACCACGCGGTTGGCCAGCGCGGCGGTGATGTCGGCGTGGTCGTAGGGCGGGCTGACCTCCACGACGTCGACCCCGACGACCGGCAGCTCCAGGCAGATGCGCCGTACGGAGTCCAGGAGCTGGCGCGCGGTGATGCCGCCGGGCTCCGGCGTTCCCGTGCCCGGCGCGTGGCCCGGGTCGCACACGTCAATGTCGACGGACAGGAAGACGCCGTCGCACTCGTCGACGGCGATGGCGAAGGCCTCGGTCAGGCACTCCTCCAGGCCGCGGTGCGTGATCTCGGTCATCTCGTACGAGCGCATCGCCCGTTCCGCCATCCAGTCCAGCGTCTCCGGCGGCGGCCAGTAGCCGCGCAGGCCGATCTGCAGGAACCGGTCGCCGCGCAGCGCCCCCGACTCGATGAGCCTGCGCATCGGCTGCCCGTGTCCCCACAGCGAGCCGAACTCGATGTCGCCGGTGTCCGCGTGGGCGTCGAAATGGATCATCGAGACCCGGCCGTGCCCGAGGACGTTGGCCACCCCCTTGGCGTCGGGGAAGGCGATCGAGTGGTCACCGCCCAGGATCACCGGGATGGCTCCCGAGCGGGCGACCTTCTCGACGGCGGCCTCCAGGGCGGCCAGCGACGTCAGGATGTCGCCGGGCGGCATCTCGACGTCGCCCGCGTCCAGGACGCGCAGGTCGCGCAACCCGTCGGTGCGCAGCGCCAGGCTGGGACGCGCCCCGTCGTGCGGCAGGTAGTCGGTCATCCGGATCGCCTGCGGCCCGAAGCGCGCGCCCGGCCGGTGCGAGGTGCCGCCGTCGAACGGCGCCCCCACGATCACGATGTCGGCGTCCGCGTAACTTTCGGGGTCCTCCAGCGAGCACCGCTCGACGCCGAGGAAGGTGATGTCGGGCCCGAACTGGGGACCGTAGCGGTTCGTCACTGTTCCTCCGGCGGGAAGGTACCGGTCCGCGGACGCGGCCCGTCGCCGCCGGGCACGGCTCGCGGGGCGGCCTCGGCCGTCCTCGGGGAGATCTCCGTCGGGAACTCCACCCGGTGGGTCCATTGGACCAGACAGGCCGGAAAAGGGGTGGTGCGGGGCGCGTGTCCGGGAAGTACCGGACCGGAGGGCGGGACGCGAGGTCTGGTCAGGCCCGGGAAGCCAAGCCCGGGAAGACAGGCAGGGAGATCAGGCCCGGGGACTCAGGTCCGTGAGGTCAGGTCCGGGAAGCCAGGCCGGGAGGTTGGAACCGGCGAGGGACTGTGACGGCCGGTGACGGCGCGGGTCGGTGTGGTTCACCGCGGCCCCCGGGAAGGCGAATGGTGGCCGTGGCCCTGGGAGACTTTCCGCCCGCGCGGGGCACGACCTCGCGCGACACGGCGATTCGTCCCGGGGCCACGGCGTGTGAACTGGCAGATCCCGGTGCCCGGCGGGGAAGGGCAGCCGGGCACCGTGGGATGAGATGGGACCCGCCAGAGCTCTCCGTCGACGTGCTGACCGGGGGTGCGTGACCGCCGCGCTGCGGTACGCACAACCGTGACGGTAAACAGCCCCGGGCGGGTGCCTCAATGATGTTGCCGGATGTTGCGCGGAATTCGCCGTCGCCCGCCGGACGCCGTCACAGGCGTCCGCCGGTGCCGCGGCGGCCGGACGGGACCGATGGGATGGCCCGCCCGCGGTGTCACCTGCCGGTCGGCTCACCGGTGGGGTCGTCGGCCTCGCTCTCCGGCGCGGGATCGTCGCCGGCGCCGAGCTCCTTGCGCAACCGGTCGATGTCAATGCTGTGGCTGCTGTACTTCAGCTCACGCGCAACCTTCGTCTGCTTAGCCTTCGCTCGGCCCCGTCCCATTGGCTGTACTCCCTCGCGCAGGCCGTGCTCGGCCTCTCGTCACTGTCGCATCGCCGGCTGGCGCGCTCTGACGCCGCAGGTCAGTCTGCGGTAGCCGTACCAAGTATCCCGCTTCGTGGTCGATCCGTCATCGATCGGGCTCGAACCGGCTGCGGGCCCTGTTGGAAAACGGCCTTCGCCATCATAGCCAACGTCATTACGATTTGAAGAATTATGCAATTTGCCACATCATGAGGAACGGTGTGCCGATAAACCAGACGCCGGGGAGTGACTGATCCACGGGAGGTGGGGGACATGAGCGAGTTCGCGGCTGAGCTACGAGCGCGCGTCGCCGATGTCGACGGCGAGCTGGAGCTCATGCGCCAGGCCTTCGACGATCACGCGGTCGAGGTCCTGACCGGACGGCTGGAGAACCTGCTGCGCATCGCCGACCGGCACGGCGTCGACGTGCGGTACGCCGGTGGCGGGCCCGTCGCCGGGGCCGTGTGATCATGCCGGTGCCGCTGCACCAGGCCAAGGCCGAACTCTTCCGTACGATCGGCCACCCGGTCCGCGTCCAGGTGCTGGAGCTGCTGCGGGAGGGGCCCCTGCCGGTCCGGGACCTGCTGAGCGCCATCGACGTCGAGGCCTCCAACCTCTCCCAGCAGCTCGCCGTGCTGCGCCGCGCGGGAGTCGTGACCGCCACCCGCGACGGCGCCACCGTCGTCTACGCCCTCTCCACCCAGGACCTGGCCGAGCTGATGTCCGTGGCGCGCTCGATCCTGGCCGAGGTGCTCGCCGAGCAGGGGGAGTTGCTCGCCGAGCTGCGCGCCGAGGCTCGCGGCTAGGGGTTTCGTCGCCCGGCCTGTCACTCGACGACCGATTATGATCGGCTCAGATCACATGATTCGGAGCGGATGGGGTCGGTCGTGAAAAGTGGGGGAGAGAGTTCGGGTCAGGCGGAGTATCGTCGTCCCGTGTTCGCCGCGGAGCGCCGTCAGCGCATCCTTGAACTGGTACGTGCCAATGGCGCGGTCTCCCTCCGGGATCTGGCCCAGTCGGTGCAGTCGTCGGAGGTGACGGTCCGGCGCGACCTGCGCGCGCTGGAGGCCGAGGGCCTGCTCAACCGGCACCACGGCGGCGCCACGCTCCCCGGCGAGCTGTCCCGCGAGCCGACGTACTCGCAGAAGATGCAGACGGCGGCGGCGGAGAAGCGGGCCATCGCCGACCTCGCGGTCTCCCTGGTCGAGGACGGCGACGCGATCGTGGTCGGCGCCGGCACCACCACCCAGGACTTCGCCCGGCGCCTGGCCCGGGTGACGGAGCTGGCCGTGGTGACCAACTCCCTGCTGGTCGCGCAGGCGCTCACCGACTCGCCCAGGGTCGAGGTGGTCATGACCGGTGGCACCCTGCGCGGTTCCATCCACGCCCTGGTCGGCAGCGCCGCCGAGCGCTCCCTGGCCGGCCTGCGGGTGCGCAGGGCCTTCATCTCGGGCAACGGGCTCACCGCCGAGCGGGGCCTGTCCACGCCGAACATGCAGGTCGCGAGCGTCGACCGGGCGCTGGCGGCGGCGGCCGAGGAGGTGGTCGTGCTGATCGACCACACCAAGGTCGGGGTCGACACGATGGTGCAGACCGTGCCGACCGAGGAGATCACCCACCTGATCACCGACGACGAGGCGCCCAGGGAGGTGCTGGACGACCTGACGGGACGGGGGGTCCGGATCCATGTCGCCAGGATCTGACGATCGCCGAGGAGCGGGCTGGCGATCACCGAAGGCCGGGTCCGGCGACCGGGAAAGGCGTGGTCGGGCGATCGGGACAAGCCCGTCCGGCGATCGGGAAAGACCAGGGTTCCGACAATCTGTTGACCGAATCTGATCGAATGCGATCAATCGTGACCTACTGATGTCCATTTCTTTACGATTTTGTTTCCTGGTCGGATGAACATCGAGCGCATCGACGTTCCATCGTCCTGTCCAGGAGGGCACCATGACCCTGCTCACGAGTCGTCAGGGAAGAGTCGCCGCGCTGCTGGCCGCCGTCGCCCTCGTCGCGTCAGGTTGCGCGAAGGGCGAGGAGACCGCCGCCGCGCCGAGCGGTTCGAGCACCCAGGGCGGCCAGGTCGTCCAGACGCCGGCCGCCGACGCGGGCGCCGGATGCACCATCGACGCCTTCGGTGCCCAGAAGTTCGACCTCAAGTCCGCCGTCGTCGGCTTCTCCCAGTCGGAGAAGGAGGCCAACCCCTTCCGGATCGCCGAGACGAAGTCGATCAAGGATGAGGCCGCCAAGCTCGGCATCGCCAACCTCAAGGTCACCAACGCGCAGTCGCAGTTCTCCAAGCAGATCAGCGACGTCCAGCAGCTCATCGCCCAGGGCGCGCAGCTGCTGGTGATCGCCCCGCTCAACTCCGACGGCTGGGAGCCGGTCCTGCAGCAGGCCGCGGCCAAGAAGGTGCCGATCATCACGATCGACCGCAAGATCAACGCCGCCCCCTGCAAGGACTACCTGACCTTCATCGGCTCCGACTTCGTCGAGCAGGGCAAGCGCGCCGCCGACCAGATGGCCAAGGCGCTGGGCAACAAGGGCAAGGTGGCCATCCTGCTCGGCGCGCCGGGCAACAACGTCACCACCGAGCGGACCAGCGGCTTCAAGGACCGGATCAAGGAGGTGGCGCCCGACATCGAGATCACCTTCGAGCAGACCGGCGAGTTCGCCCGCGAGAAGGGCCAGCAGGTCACCGAGCAGCTCATCCAGTCCAATCCCGACATCGACGGCATCTATGCCGAGAACGACGAGATGGCGCTGGGCGCGGTCACGGCGCTCAAGGGCGCGGGCAAGAAGGCGGGCGAGGTCCAGATCGTCTCCATCGACGGCACCCGCGGCGCGGTCCAGGCCATCGCCGACGGCTGGCTGGTCGCCGTGATCGAGTCCAACCCCCGCTTCGGCGCCCTGGCCTTCGAGACCGCCCAGAAGTTCCTCGACGGCCAGGCCATCCCCGAGAAGGTGATCATCTCCGACCGCGAGTACGACAAGGCCAACGCGGAGAGCTCCCTCTCCGAGGCCTACTGACCCAAGGTCCACCGACCACCGAACCTGATCACCGAACCCGGTCACCGGGGAGCCCGGGGCGCCGCCGCCCCGGGCCTTTCCGGGGGATCGGGAGATCTGAGGAGAGGAGCCCTGTGGCCACGACCGGCCGAGTCCTGGAAGCCGCCGGGGTGCTGAAGGTCTTTCCCGGCGTCCGCGCGCTGGACCACGTGTCGTTCACCCTCGGCAGGGGCGAGGTGCACGCCCTGGTGGGGGAGAACGGCGCGGGCAAGTCAACGTTGATCAAGGTACTGACGGGCGTCTACCAGGCCGACGCGGGCCAGGTGAGGTACCGCGACGAGGTGGTGAGCTTCTCCAGCCCGCTCGACGCGCAGCGGGCCGGAATCTCCACGATCTACCAGGAGGTCAACCTGGTCCCCTCCATGAGCGTGGCGCGCAACCTGTTCCTCGGGCGCGAGCCCAGGGGCCGCTTCCGGCTCATCGACTTCGGCGCCGTGCACGAGCGGGCCAGGGAGATCCTCAAGGGGTACGGCGTCCACGTCGACGTCCGCCGCCCCCTCGGCTCCCTAGGCATGGGCACCCAGCAGATGGTCGCCCTGGCCCGCGCCGTCTCCGTCGACGCCCAGGTCGTCATCATGGACGAGCCCACCTCCTCGCTGGAACCGCGCGAGGTCGGCAGGCTCTTCGAGGTGATCAGGGGGCTGCGCGGCCAGGGCCGCTCGGTGATCTACGTCAGCCACCGGCTGGACGAGCTCTACCAGATCTGCGACCGGGTCACCGTGCTGCGCGACGGCAGGCTCGTCCACACCGGCAAAATGGCCGAGCTGGAGCGCCTGCGCCTGGTCTCGCTCATGCTCGGGCGCAAGCTGTCGGAGGTGCGGGCCGAGGGCGCCACCAAGTTCAGCGGCTCCCACACCCCGGACGGCCAGGGCGGGCCCGGCGGGCAGGACGAGCAGGACCCGCCGGTGCTCACCGCGACCGGCCTCAGCCGCAGGCACCAGCTCGACGACGTCTCCCTGGCGCTGCGGCCCGGCGAGGTCGTCGGCCTGGGCGGCCTGCTCGGCGCCGGGCGCAGCGAGACCGCCAAGGCGATCGCGGGCGCCCTCAAGGTCGACTCCGGAGAGGTCGTCGTGGCGGGCGTGCCGCTGCGCACCGGCTCGGTCTCCGCGGCGATCCGCGCCGGGATCAGCCTGCTGCCCGAGGACCGCAAGGCCGAGGGGATCGTGCCGACCCTGTCGGTGCGCGAGAACATCGCGCTGGCCGCGCTGCCCCGGCTCTCGCGGGCGGGCATCGTCTCCGACCGCCGGGTCGACAGGATCGTGGAGACCTTCATGAAACGGCTGCGGATCAAGGCAGCGGGGCCCGGTCAGCTGGTCGGCGAGCTGTCCGGCGGCAACCAGCAGAAGGTGCTGCTGGCCCGCTGGCTCGCGATGAGCCCCAAGGTGCTGCTGCTGGACGAGCCCACCCGGGGCGTCGACGTCGGCGCGAAGGCCGAGGTGCAGATGCTCATCGACGAGCTGGCCGTGGACGGCCTCGCCGTCCTGCTCATCTCCTCCGACCTGGAGGAGATCGTCGAGGGCTGCGACCGGGTCGTGGTGCTGCGCGACGGCGCCGTCCAGGGCGAGCTGCACGGCACCGAGGTGAGCGAGGAGGCGATCATGTCCATGATCGCCCGTCCGGTGGAGGTCCCCCGATGAAGGCCGTCGTGTCCGTGGTCGCCCAGCAGGTCGGGGTTCCCCGGATGAAGGCCGTCGTGTCCGTGGTCGCCCGTCCGGTGGAGGTCCCCCGATGAAGGCCGTTCCGGTCGCCGCCCGTCCGTTGCCCGGCAGGGCGGAGCTACTGTCGTGGCTGCAGCGGTACGGCGTCTACGTCGCCGTCGTCGTCCTGGTGCTGTTCAACGCCGCCTTCACCCCCAACTTCCTCGCGGTCGGCAACTTCCGCACCCAGCTCCTGCAGGTCGCCCCCGTCGTCGTGGTCTCCCTGGGCATGGCCCTGGTCATCGGCGCCGAGGGCATCGACCTGTCGGTCGGCTCCGTCATGGCGCTGTCGGCGTCGATGATCGCCCTCTACCTCGGCTACGGCGCCTGGCCCGCGATGCTCATGGCGATCCTCGCCGGGGCGGTCGTCGGAGCCGTCGGCGGGACGCTCGTCGCCGTGGTCGGGGTGCAGCCGATCGTGGCGACGCTGGCGCTGCTCGTCGGGATACGCGGGCTGGCCAACGTGCTGCTGCCGCAGCTGAAGGAGATCGGCAACCCCACACTCACCGCGCTGGGCAGCGAGTCGGTGCTCGGCGTGCCGTACGTCGTGCTGGTGGCGGTGGCGCTCACCCTGCTCGTGCTGTTCGTGGTCCGCAAGAGCACCTTCGGGCGACAGGTGGTCGCGGTCGGCGGCAACCGGGTGGCCAGCGAGCTGGCCGGGCTGCCGGTGCGGCGCATCCTGCTGCTGGTCTACGTCATCTCCGGGGTGCTCGCCGCGATCGCCGGGATCCTGGCCAGCTCCCGCCTGCAGGCCAGCGACCCCACCTCGCTCGGCCTGTTCATGGAGCTGTCGGCCATCACCGCCGTGGTGGTGGGCGGCACCCCGTTGAGCGGCGGCCGGGTCCGCGTGCTGGGGACCGTGATGGGCGCGCTGCTCATGCAGCTGCTCCAGGCCACGCTGATCAAGCACAACCTGCCGCAGTCCTGGACCCAGATGGCCCAGGCCGTGATCATCCTCGCCGCCGTCTACGCCGCCAGGGAGCGCCGATGACCCTCACCACGGTTCCGGCGGAGACCGAGTCCGCCCGCGAGCGCGCCGGGAGGATCTTCCAGGGGCACGGCGCGCTGATCGTGCTCGCCGTGCTCGCGGTCGTCGGCTCGCTCGCCTTCGACTCCTTCGCCACGGTGGCGAACGTCGGCAACATCGCCACCTCCTCCTCGTTCCTGGCGATCATCGCGATCGGCATGACCTTCGTCATCATCTCCGGCGGCATCGACCTGTCGGTGGGCTCGCTCTTCGTGCTCGGCGGCGTCCTGGCGGCGTACGGCTCCCAGTACGGGCTCCTGGTGGCGCTCGCCCTGCCGCTCGCGGTGTCCGGGCTGTTCGGCCTGGTCCACGGGGTGATCATCGCCAGGACCGGGATGGCGCCGTTCATCGTCACCCTGGCCGGGCTGCTCGCCGCGCGCGGGCTGATGCTGGCCGTCTCCGACGAGGGCGCCGCGACCTACCTGGTCGAGGACCCCTCCTTCGCGCTGCTCGGCCAGGGCTCCGTGATGAACGTCGGCTACCCGGTGCTGGTGGCCGCCGTCCTGCTGGGCGTGGGGATGGTCCTGCTGCGGCGTACCGGCTTCGGGCAGAACGTCTACGCCATCGGCGGGAGCGAGGACGCCGCCAGCCTGATGGGCGTGCCGGTGGCCCGCACCAAGATCGCCGTCTACCTCATGTCGGGGCTGCTGGCCGGGCTGGCCGGGGCGCTCAACGCGGCCCGGCTGTCGTCGGGGGTGACGATCCTGGGCATCGGGCTGGAGCTCGACGTGATCGCCGCCGTCGTCATCGGCGGCACCCTGCTCACCGGGGGAGCCGGGGCCCTCGGCGGCACGATCGCCGGGGCGCTGCTGCTCGGCGTGATCCAGAACCTGATCAACCAGGTCGGGAACCTCAACGCCTCCTTCCAGCAGGTGGTCAGCGGCCTCTTCCTCGCCCTCGTGGTGATCGCCCACCGGTTCCTGGGAGGGGTGCGCAAGATCGAGTGAGGCCCGGCGGGATTCGGGGGCCCCTGTGTGCGGATTTCTACCGGGACAGGGCGCCCCCCGAGGCGCATCCTGCGAGAAGGAGGTACACCATGTGCCCGCACGAGACACCATGCCCTTCCGCGTACGCGCCCGGCAGGGAGGCCGCGAGGCCGATCGCCTCCCACCCCGAGCAGGGCTGGAGCCTGCTCTGCAACGGGGTGGTGCTCTTCGAGGACACCGGCGAGCTGCTGCCCGACGGCCGGGCGGTCCCGCCGCACCGCCCGCCCGTCGCGTCCGCCAGACCTGCCGTGCCCGCTCAGGCCGTGCCCGCTCAGCCCGCCATGGCGGCCTCGGGGTCGTGGCCGTAGAGCCAGGCGCTCTGCCGGAGCGGGTCGCTGCCGGCCAGGGCCGCGTCGCGCTCCAGCTGGGCGGGCCCGTCGGGCAGGTGGTTCTGCACCTCGCGGCCCCGGCTCATCAGCTGCACCCGTGAGGCCCGGGGCTTGCGGATCTCCTCGTAGCGGGCCAGCGCCTTCTCCGCCGTCCCGGGGGTGGCGTCGCGCAGGCAGCTCGTCAGGACCACCGCGTCCTCGACCGCCTGGGCGGCGCCCTGGCCGAAGAAGGGCAGCATCGAGTGGGCGGCGTCGCCGAGCAGGGCCACCCGTCCCGACGTCCAGCGCTCCAGGGGGGAGCGGTCGTACAGGGCCCAGCGCTTGGTCTCGGTGGCGGCGGCGACCAGTTGCCCCAGGCGGGGGTCCCAGGTCTCGAACTCGCGCGCCAGGTCCTCGATCCGCCCGTCGGCCGTCCACGACTCGACGCGCCACTCGCCCGCGGGCACGATCGCGACGATGTTGATCAGCTTTTTGTCCCGGATGGGGTAGTGGACGAAGTGGCGGCCAGGGCCCAGCCAGAGCGTCTGCACCCGGCGCAGCGCCAGCTCCGGTGCCCGCTCGGCGTCGACCAGGCACCGGTAGGCGCACAGGCCGGAGAAGCGCGGCGGCTCCTCGTCGACGACCGAGGGCCGTACGGCCGAGTGGATGCCGTCCGCGCCGATCACCACGTCGGCGAGCACCGTCGTCTTCACACCACTGGTGTCGGTGAAGACCAGCTCGGCCTCGTCGTGGTCCTGCTGCAGCACCTCCAGCCGCCGGTCGGTCCTCACCGCGTCCGCGGGCAGCGCCTCCAGCAGCATGTCGAGCAGGTCGGCCCGGTGCGCGACGTAGCAGTCGGTGCCGTACAGCCGCCGGCACTCCTCGCCCATCGGCTGGGCGGACAGCACCCGGCCGTCCTGCCAGCGCCTGAACTCCCAGGCGGTCTCCAGGGGTACGGCGAAGGAGGCGAGGCGCTCGCCGAGCCCGGCCCGTACCAGCGGGCGGACCATGTTGGGGCCCACCACGATGCCCGCGCCGACCTCGCGCAGCTCGGCGGACTGCTCGTACACGACGGCGTCGAGGCCGGCCTGGCGCAGCAGCAGCGCGGTGGCCAGCCCGCCGAGCCCTCCTCCGACAATGGCGATCTTCACTCAGGGGTTCCTCTCGTCGGGCGGCGTCTCACCCCGCGGCACCGCGGTGTTCCTCGATGAGGTGTCTCATCAGCAGGTCCTCGCCGAAGTCATTGGCCGGGTCGCGCCACACGCTGTGGGCGTGGTTGGCGTCGTCCTCGGTGTTGTCGAACTCGATCAACGTGACCGGGCCCTGGATCCGGTAGTAGTGGCCGAGCCCGTAGTCGTCGGCGCCGGCCCAGGCGAAGTGCAGGTCACCGTCGCCCGCGGCGCGGACGCGGTCCATCTCGGCGGCCACCTGGCCGGGCCTGGCCCGGTCGAGGTAGCACTCCAGCAGCTCGTCGAACGCGCGCCGCTGCGGGGCGGTCAGGTCGGCGGCGGAGATCCCGCGCGGGTGCGACCTGATGTAGCGCAGCGCCTGCCGGTCGGCCTCGGTGATCATCGCGTCCCGGCGGCCGACCCCGTGCAGGTCGGGCAGCTCCACCTCGCCGATCCTCGGCACCGTACGGGTGACGAAGTCCGCCGGGGGCACCGGGTGGATGATCGCCCGCGCCCGCCGCCCGTCGTCCAGCGAGCGCAGCAGCGCGAACCCCAGGTCCTCCTCCTCGCCCAGCACCCGGTACGGGCCGAAGCGGGCCGGTTCGGAGCCCAGCAGGAACGGCGTCACCGCCAGGTGGTCCTGGTTGACGACCGTGAAGTTCAGCGACAGGTGGTGGCCGACCAGCCGCCATCCCCACACCGAGTCGGGGTTGGGCTGGCCGAAGAACGTCAGGAAGTACATCCCCGGATTGCGGAACTCCCTGGCCACGTGCCCGAACCGCTCCAGGTTCAGCTCGCGCAGCACGTGCTCCAGCGAGATCACCTGCACCACCTGCGCGTACGCCCGCTCCGAGCAGCACTGGGCGATCAGCCGGTGCGCCAGGATGCCCTGGTCGAAGCTCAGGTCGCGCAGCGGCACCCCGGCGCGTCCCGAGGCGGGCAGGAAGTTCCAGTTCGAGCGGTCCGCGTCGTCGAAGGGCAGCAGCGCGCGGGAGCGCTGCTCGCCGTCCAGGGCGTCGTACAGCGCCATCGCGGCGAAGGTGATCAGAGTGACGTTGAAGTCCCCGGGACGCTCCTCAAGACCCGAGCGCGCTGTCCGCCCGGCGGGGGAGTGCTGCCCGGCAGGGGAGTGCTCATGGAGGGCGCCGTGCTCATGAGCGGGACCCTGTTCATGAGCGGGACCCTGTTCATGAGGGCCCTGCTCGTGGGAGTGGCTGAGATGCGAGGTCCGCGACATCGGTCAGCTCTCCGGCCAGGCCACGATCGGGTTGCGCACCGGCCCCAGCCGGTCGATCTCCACCTCGACCACGTCCCCGGGCACCAGGAGGCGTGCCGGGGTGCGCGCGTACCCGACCCCGGCGGGAGTGCCGGTCGCCACCAGGTCGCCGGGGCGCAGCGTCATGGTCCGGCTCAGGTGCGCCAGCACCCGCCCGACCGGGAAGATCATGTCGCTGGTGTCGCCGTCCTGGACGACCTCGCCGTTGACCCGGGTCACCAGCCGGAGCCCCTTCGCCGGGTCGCCCACCTCGTCGGCGGTCACCACGGGGCCGATCGGCCCGCTGTGGTCGGAGTTCTTGCCGAGCGTCCACTGCGCGGTGAGCCGCTGCGCCCGGCGGGCGCTCAGGTCGTTGAAGGTCGCGTAGCCGAACACCCCCGCCAGCGCGGTCTCCTCGTCCACGCAGCGCAGCTCGGTGCCGACCACCGCGACCAGCTCGACCTCCCAGTCCAGGCCCTCCTCGTCCGGCGGCACCGGGACGGGCGTGCCGTCGACCGCGAGCGACGCCGTCCACCGGCCGAAGATCGCCGGTGTCTCCGGGATCGGGAAACCGCCCTCGGCGGCGTGCGCCCGGTAGTTCAGCCCGACGCAGATCACCCGCGCGGAACCGGCCACCGCGGGGGCCGGGGTCAGCCCGGAGAGCTCCAGCTCCGCGGCCTCCCGCCCGGCGGGCTCCTCTCCGGTGAGCGCCCGCTCGCGCGTCCCCGGCTCGCCGCCGGTGAGCTCGCGCGCCCTGGCGGTCCAGGCGGGCAGGTCCTCGTAGAACTCGCCCGCCTCGGCCAGCGGCGCCACCCGGCCGTCGCCGGTCAGCACGCCCACGTGGATCTGACGCCCGTCCCGAAACCCGACAAACCTCATCGTTCACTCCCGACGTTCCCGATTTAGGGAACCACAGCAGTCTCGAACGCACCCTTGCGTCGCTCCAGACTCATCCGGAGATCTTCGTACATTCCATCCCAATGCGGTAGGGGGAGTTCGCCGGATGGGGTTCGAACGCCTCAGCTGGGAACTGTCGAGGTATGGACGCACTCGCGCACGTCGACGCCTACTGGCGCGCGGCCAACTACCTGTCGGTCGGCCAGATCTACCTGCTGGACAACCCGCTGCTGGCCGAGCCGCTGCGGGCCGAGCACATCAAGCCCCGGCTGCTGGGGCACTGGGGGACCACGCCGGGGCTGAACTTCTGCTTCGCCCACCTGAACCGGGTCATCGCCGAACGCGGCCAGGACATGATCTACATCGCCGGTCCGGGGCACGGCGGGCCCGCCGCGGTGGCGCACGCCTGGCTGGAGGGCTCCTATACCGAGAAATATCCGGATATCACCCGGGATGGGGAGGGGATGCGGCGGCTGTTTCGGCAGTTCTCCTTCCCCGGCGGCATCCCCTCCCACGTGGCGCCCGAGACGCCCGGCTCGATCCACGAGGGCGGCGAGCTGGGCTACTCCCTGGCGCATGCGTACGGGGCCGCGTTCGACAATCCCGGCCTGGTGGTGGCCTGTGTCATCGGCGACGGGGAGGCCGAGACCGGGCCGCTGGCCGCCAGCTGGCACAGCAACAAGTTCCACGCGCCGGGCCGCGACGGCGCCGTGCTGCCCATCCTGCACCTGAACGGCTACAAGATCGCCAACCCGACCGTGCTCGCCCGCATCCCCACCGACGAGCTGGTCAAGCTCATGGAGGGGTACGGATACCGCCCGCACCTGGTGTCCGGGGAGGAGCCCGAGGCCGTGCACCAGATCATGGCCGAGACCCTGGAGACGGTGTTCGACCAGATCGCCGAGGGCGGCCGCCCGCCGATGATCGTGTTGCGGACCCCGAAGGGGTGGACCGGGCCGCGCGAGGTCGACGGGCTGCCGGTGGAGGGCACCTGGCGCTCCCACCAGGTGCCGCTGTCGGGGGTGCGCGACAACCCCGAGCACCTGGCGATGTTGCAGGAGTGGATGCGCTCGTACCGGCCGGAGGAGCTGTTCGACGCCGAGGGGCGGCCGGTGGCCGAGGTCCTCGGGACGGTCCCCGAGGGGCCGCTGCGGATGAGCGCCAACCCGCACGCCAACGGCGGCGAGCTGCTGCGCCCGCTGGCGCTGCCCGACTTCCGCGAGCACGCGGTCGAGGTCAAGTCGCCCGCCACCGCCAGCACCGAGCCCACCCGGGTGCTGGGCGCCTTCCTGCGCGACGTCATCGCCGCCAACCCGGAGAACTTCCGGCTGATGGGTCCCGACGAGACCGCCTCCAACCGGCTGCAGGCGGTCTTCGAGGTCACCGACCGGGCCTGGGACGCCGAGCTGCTTTCGACCGACGAGCACCTGGGGCAGGGCGGCCGGGTGATGGAGGTGCTGAGCGAGCACCTGTGCCAGGGCTGGCTGGAGGGCTACCTGCTGACCGGCCGCCACGGTTTGTTCAACTGCTACGAGGCGTTCATCCACATCATCGACGCGATGTTCAACCAGCACGCCAAGTGGCTGGAGTCCTCCCGGAAGATCGGCTGGCGCAGGCCGGTCGCCTCGCTGAACTACCTGCTGTCCTCGCACGTGTGGCGCCAGGACCACAACGGCTTCTCCCACCAGGATCCGGGCTTCCTGGACGTGGTGATGAACAAGAAGGCCGAGGTGGTGCGGGTCTACCTGCCGCCGGACGCCAACACGTTGCTGTCGACGGCTGAGCACTGCCTGCGCTCGCGCGACTACGTGAACGTGATCGTGGCGGGCAAGCAGCCGGTGCTGGACCTTTTGCCGATGGACGAGGCGATCGCGCACTGCACGCGGGGGCTGGGCGTGCTGGAGTGGGCCAGCACCGACGCCGGGACCGAGCCGGACGTGGTGCTGGCCTGCGCGGGCGACGTGCCCACCCTGGAGACCCTGGCGGCGGCCGCCCTGCTGCGCGAGCACCTGCCCGAGCTACGGGTCCGGGTGGTCAACGTGGTGGACCTGATGCGGCTGCAGCCGCCCACCGAGCACCCGCACGGCATGTCCGACGCCGAGTTCGACACGCTGTTCACCGCCGACCGGCCGGTCATCTTCAACTTCCACGGCTACCCGTGGCTCATCCACCGCCTGACCTACCGCCGCAACGGCCACGCCAACATCCACGTGCGCGGCTACAAGGAGGAGGGCACCACGACCACGCCGTTCGACATGGCCATGCTCAACGACATCGACCGCTTCCACCTGGTGATGGACGTCGTCGACCGCGTTCCCGGGCTGGCCGAGCGCTCGGCGCACCTGCGCCAGCACATGGTCGACGCCCGGCTGCACGCCCGCGCCCACACCCGCGAGCACGGCGAGGACCCCTCCGAGATCCGCGACTGGACCTGGCCGTACTGACCCGGCCGACCTGCCTTCCCGGGCTCGCGGACGGGTTGCGCCGCGTCCCCGGGGAGGTCAGGGAGGAGATCGCGCCGACCTTCTCGCGCTCCCTCGTTTGACCTTCCCGGACAGGGTAAGGGAGACGTCGCCGCAGCTCAGGCGATCGGGGAGGGAAAATGACCACGTTCGGGTACTTCTTGTCGAGCGAGGAACACGGGCCGGCGGAGCTCGTACGGCAGGCCAAGCTCGCCGAGCGGGCCGGCTTCGAAAGTCTGTGGATCTCCGATCACTTCCATCCGTGGCTGGACGCGCAGGGCCAGAGCCCGTTCGTCTGGTCGGTGATCGGGGCGGTGGCCCAGGCGACCTCGCTGCCCATCACCACCGCCGTCACCTGCCCGCTGGTCCGCACCCACCCGGCGATCATCGCGCAGGCCGCCGCCACCAGCGCGGCGCTGTCCGGCGGACGGTTCCGGCTCGGAGTCGGCACCGGCGAGGCGCTCAACGAGCACATCCTCGACTCGCGCTGGCCCCCGGCCTCCGAGCGGCTGGAGATGCTCGAGGAGGCGGTCGAGCTCATGCGGAAGCTGTGGAGCGGGAAGCTGGTGACCCACCGGGGGGAGCACTACCGCGTCGACACCGCCCGCCTCTACACCCTTCCCGACGAGCCGCCGCCCGTCTACATGTCCGCCTTCGGGGACAAGGCGGTGCAGCTGGCCGGGAAGATCGCCGACGGCTACATCTGCACCTCCCCGAGCGCCGACCTGGTGGAGAAGTTCCACAAGGCGGGCGGGGCGGGCAAGCCCTCCCAGGGCGGGCTGAAGGTCTGCCACGCCGCCGACGAGGCCACCGGCCGCAGGACCGCGCACCGGATCTGGCCGACCGAGGGCATCCAGGGCGAGGCGATGCAGCTGCTGCCGCTGCCCCGCCACTTCGAGGAACTCGCCGAGATGGTGACCGAGGACGACATCACCGCCCCCTGCGGCCCCGACCCCGAGGTGCACATCAAGGCGATCAAGGAGTACGTCGACGCGGGCTTCGACGAGGTCTACATCAGCCAGATCGGCCAGGAGCAGGACGCCTTCTTCGACTTCTACGCCAGAGAGGTCCTGCCCAGGCTGCGCTGACATCCTTCCCCGAGTCCTCGGGCCGGTGCCGCACGGTTACGAGATCTTCCAGAAGAAGCGGGACGGGGCCGTCAAGGTCCTGCTCAACCCCTGATCACACCGGACAAGTTTCTAGAAGGAGAAGAATGGACGCGATCGTTTTGCTCAAGGACGACCACAAGACCGTCGAGAAGCTGTTCAAGGAGTTCGAGAACGCGGGCGAGCGGGCGTACAAGAAGAAGCGGGACCTCGTCGACCAGATCATCGAGGAGCTCACCGCCCACGCCCACATCGAGGAGCAGATCTTCTACCCGGCCGCCCGCGAGAGCGTTCCGGAGACCTCCGACCACGTCCTGGAGAGCGTCGAGGAGCACCACGTGGTGGTCTGGATGCTCTCCGAGCTGAGGGGGCTCGACCCGCAGGACGAGCGGTTCGACGCCAAGGTCACGGTGCTGATCGAGAACGTGCGCCACCACGTCGAGGAGGAGGAGCAGGAGTGGTTCCCGCAGGTGCGGGAGGCCATGGGACGCAAGAGGCTCCAGGAGCTCGGCGAGGAGATGGAGAAGGCCAAGGCCGGGGCGCCGAAGGACCCGCTCGCCCTGAGCAGCGCCCACTCCTGACCCCCGGGGGCACGGGGCCCTGGGGAGGCGAGGCGCCCTCGCGGGGAGACGACGCGTCCTCTCGTACGTCCGGCGGATCTCGGAGGGCGTGCCCCACCGGCGGCCACCGGCCGCTCGAAGTCGCCAGGAGTCGCCAGGAGTCGCTTGGAGTCGCCAGGAGGAATACGCGGGCCCCGGTCCCCTTCAAGGGGACCGGGGCCCGCCGCCGGGTGTACCCCGGGTGGTCAGTGAAGCTGTTCGGTGACGAGGAACGCGACGCCGCCCCCCTCGTCGACGTCCGCGTCCAGCGACTTGTCGTCGAGCATGTCCACGACCTGCGGGTCGAGGAAGATTCGTGCCCCTTCCGACTCCACCACCCTGTCGGCGGATTCGGGGTGTTCCGCGATCGAGAGCACGAGCGATCCGGTTCCGTCGCTCTGGGATGAAATGCGAACCCCGGTGTCCGGAGAGTCTGTCACCTGCGAGCTGAGATCCCGGATTACCTGGGCTGCCGTGTCCGTCAATGTGAGCATTGCTACTCCTTGTCGGGATCGGGACTTGGATTCTTCGCCCTTGCCCGCTCTCATCCGGCCCAACCATCCCCGCGGTTTTTCCCGCGCCCGGTCGATCATGCGAGCGCGCCGTGGTCCGGCGTGCCGCCACCACAGGTCAGGCCGTCACTGGCCGGGCGCCTGGCTTCGGTCGATGAAGTCCAGGACCGCGTTCCGGGTCTCCTGGAGAGTGGCGATGACGTGTTCGGCGGCCGCGGCGAGGGTCGTCCCGCCGGGCGGGGCGGGGGGTTCGACCATCAGGGCCACGGTGTCGGCGAGAACCGCGTACGGGTCGCCGACGCCGGGCGGGGCGGAGGACGGGTCGGAGACGGCGGCGAGGAACCCGGTGAGCACGGCGTGCACGGCGTAGGCCTGGTCGGGCAGGGGCCGGTCGTGGCGGATCAGGCCGTGGCTGTGCAGGATCGGCATGACCGTCTGGCACAGGGCGGCCGGCTGGGTGCGGGCGAACAGCTCGCGGTCGCCGGTCCGGTGCATGAGCAGCCGCAGCAGGTCGGCGTCACCGAGGTGCAGGCGGAGTGCCAGCGGCAGGTGGTGCGTGGTGTGCAGCAGCAGCGCGGCCAGGCGGTGGGGCCGGACGGTGGCGGGGTCGGCGCCGAGGCGGTCGATGATCACTTCCAGGCCGGTGAGCAGGTCGCGGGCGAAGAGCCCGCGGATGAGGTCCTCCTTGCTGGGCCAGTACAGGTAGACGGTGCCCTTGCCGACACCGGCGGCCCGGCTGATCTCCGAAACGGTGATCTTGCCTGCCCCGTGGTCGAGCACCAGCTCGCGTGCGCTGTCGAGGATGCGGGCGGCCTTGCGCGAGTGGTGTTCGACCAGCTGGCTCACCGGGATCGCTTCCCTTTCCTCCGGAGCGGGGGCGCCTCAGACGGCGGCGACGTCCAGCTCCTTGTTGTTCGTGTCGGGGCCCTTAATGATCTTTGTCATGGCCTGCCCGAGGAGCGGGGCGTGCATGAGGCGCAGCATCGCGGCGCGCAGGAGGTGTTCCTTGCGGTCGTGCGGAACGAACATCTTACGCATGAGCAGGGCGCTGCTCTGCTCGGTGCGGACGAAGGGGCGCATCCGGGCCTCCCACGCGCGAAGCGCGCCGGGCAGGTCGCCCGGATGGCGCCGCAGCATGGTGCCCAGCAGCTCGCCTCCGGCGATGCCGCTGGAGGCCCCCATGCCCGCGTACAGGGTGACGCACCAGGCGGCGTCGCCGATCAGGACGACCCGGCCGCGGTGCCAGTGCGGCATCCTGACCTGGTTCACGGAGTCGAACAGGTGCTCCGGGGCCTGCTCGAAGCGGGTGAACAGGTGCTCCAGCAGTGGCCCCGGGGGCTTCGGGCCGAAGGCGGCGCGGATGGACTCGATCGCCGGTCGTTCGAACTGGGCGTCGATGTCGTCGGTGCGGTAGGAGAACAGCAGGCTGGGCGCGTGGTCGCGGAAGGGGAAGACCGTCGCCGAGCGTCCCGGTTCGGCCAGGGTGAGCCCCTCGTCCTGCCGGAAGCCCTCGACCGGCCCGTCCAGGACGGTGGCGCCGACCATGTAGTTCAGCGGGTGCAGGTACCGTCCGGGTCCGAAAGCCAGAGCGCGCACGGTCGAGCGCATCCCGTCGGCGCCCACCACCAGGTCGAAGCGCTCGGTGACGTCGGTGCCGGACGCGGTGTCGTGGAGGGTGACCCGCGCCGCGAGGTCGTCCTGCGTGATGCGGGTGGGCACGGTGCCGTAGCGGATCTCCACGTCGGCGGGCAGCGCGGAGAACAGCGCCTGCTCGATGTCGCCGCGCAGCAGCTGCCTGGGCCTGACCGGCAGGTTGGCCGGGCTCATGCCGGGGGTGCGGCGCCCGGCGCGGTTCACCTCGTGGGTGACCCTCCCGGGGACGGCGCGGTCGCCGATCGCCTCCAGCACGCCGAGCCTGCGCGCGGGGGCGGCACCCGCGTTGAACAGCATGATGAAGTACCCGCCCGCCCGGCGCGCGGGTGCGCGTTCCACGATCACCGGCTCCCAGCCCACCTGGCGCAGCCGCAGCGCGGTGGCGATGCCCGTGATCCCGAGACCGACCACCAGGGCCCGGCCGCCCCTGCCGGTGTTCGTCATGACGACTCCTTCCAGATGCCTGCCTCCACCATAAATGACTAACTGACCAAAATGGTTCTGTTGGTCAGTTTTGCGCGCGTGAGGTACCTCACGGCCGGCCCGCGCGGATCGGCTCACCTCGCGGACGGGGACACGCTCGGGAGAGGACGGGGCACGCTCGGAGGGGACGGGGACACGTGCGAGAGGGGCGGGGGCACGCTCGGAGGGGACGGG
This sequence comes from Streptosporangium sp. NPDC002721, assembly GCF_042888905.1. NCBI lineage: Bacteria > Bacillati > Actinomycetota > Actinomycetes > Streptosporangiales > Streptosporangiaceae > Streptosporangium > Streptosporangium sp. NPDC002721. The sequence continues at coordinate 102,072 of NZ_JBIAQI010000006.1, read as the reverse complement.
GGCACGTTCAGGTGGGGACGCCGAACTCAAGGGGGGCGCGCGGGCCTCGGTCGACGCGGGTGGACCCGGAGGCGACGGGAACCGGCCCCGGGCCCATGACCGGTGCGGCCCGCCAAGCCCCTTTCGCGAACCGGGGCTCAGGCCTTCCCGTCGAGGCGGTCGATGTGCTCGGCCGCCTTGCGCGCGGCGATCAGCACGGGGTCCCACACGGGGGCGAACGGGGGAGCGTACGACAGGTCGAGCCCCGACACCTCCTCCACCGTCATCTCGTTCCAGATGGCGACGGCGAGGGCGTCGATCCGTTTGGCGGCGCCCTCCTGGCCGACGATCTGGGCGCCCAGCAGGCGGCCCGTCCCCCGGTCGGCGATCGTCTTGATCTTCATCGTGCGGGCGCCGGGATAGTATCCGGCGCGCGTGGTGGACTCCACGATCCCGCCGACCGGCTCGAACCCGGCCCTCGTCGCCTCCGTGGTGCTCAGGCCGGTGCGCGCCACCTCGTACTCGCAGATCTTGGAAACCGCGGTACCCACGACGCCGGGGAAGGCGGCGTGCCCGCCGCCGATGTTGATGCCCACGACGCGTCCCTGCTTGTTGGCGTGGGTGCCGAGCGCGATCGCGACCGGCCGCCGGGAGACCAGATGGAAGGTCTCGACGCAGTCCCCGGCGGCCCAGACGCCCTCCACCGGGGTCCGCATCCGCCGGTCGGTCACGATCCCCGAGGTGTCGCCGACCGGGATGCCCGCGGCCTCGGCCAGCGCGCTGTTCGGCCGGGTGCCGAGCCCGAGGACGACCAGGTCGGCGGGGAGGGTCCGGTTCCCGGTACGGGCCGCCGTGACCCGCCCGCCGGACTCCTCGAAGCCCTCGATGGACTCGCCGAGGTGCACCTCCACGCCCAGGTCGCGCAGGGCGTCGGCGACGAGGGCGCCCATGTCGGGATCCAGCGTGCTCATCGGCTGCTCGGCGGCGTCGACGAGCGCGACCTCCAGCCCGCGGCGCACCAGCGCCTCGGCCATCTCCAGGCCGATGTAGCCGCCGCCGACCACCACGGCCCTGCGCGGCTTGTCCTCCAGGGCCCGCAGCAGCGCGACGCCGTCGTCCAGCGTCTGCACCCCGTACACCCCCTCGGCGTCGGCGCCGGGCAGGTCGGGGCGGCCGGGAACGGCGCCGGTGGCGACCACGAGCTGGTCGAACGGCTCCCAGGCCGGGTCGCCGCCCCCCTCGCCGCGTACGGCCACCGCGCGCCGGTCCAGGTCGATCTCGACGACCTCGCTGTGCAGCCGCAGGTCGATGTCCAGCTCGTCGCGGAACACCTCCGGGCGCCGGGTGACCAGGGACTCCACGTCGGTGACCTCCCCGCCCACGAGATAGGGGATCCCGCAGGCCGAGTAGGAGGCGTGCGCGCCCTTCTCGAAGGCGACGATCCGCAGGTCCTCGGGCCCGCGCCTGCGCCTGGCCTGGGAGGCCGCGCTCATCCCCGCGGCGTCGCCGCCGATCACCACCAGTCGTTCGGCCATGGTTCCCGCTCCCCCCTGTGGACCGCCGATGGTACGGCTTCCACCAGGGGACCCGCTCAAACGACCGCCGCGCCACGCCGTGCGCGTCACGCCGTGCGCGTCGCGTACGGGGAAGTCGTCACGGCCATGTCCTCCTGCTCTTTCATCGTGTGTGGTCCCCGGCGGTGTGGACCCTGTGCACACGACGCCAACCCCGCGTTGCATCCAAGGCATACAATGTTGCCTATGGCGCAAGAAAATGGAGAGCTGGACAGCCTCGTACGCAAACGCATCCGCGCGCTGCGGGTGGCGCAGGGCTTGTCACTGGAGGAACTGGCCACCCGCGCCCACCTCAGCCAGTCCTCGCTGAGCCGCATCGAGAACGGCCAGCGCCGCCTCGCGCTGGATCAGCTGGTCACCCTCGCCCGCGCCCTGGACACCACGCTGGACCAGCTCGTGGAGACCGCCGCCGACGACGTCATCACCAGCCCGACGATCGACAGCACCCACGGCCGGATGCGCTGGACCCTGAAGGCCGACCCCGGCATGAGCGTGATGCGCCAGCGCCTGACGGACCCCCCGCCCGACAATCCCGCCCGCATGCGCGCCCACCCGGGGCGCGAGTGGTTCGTCGTGCTGTCCGGCACCGCGATCCTCCTGCTCGGCCGGCGCCGCTTCCGCGTCGAGACCAACCAGGCGGCCGAGTTCCCCACGATGATGCCGCACGCGATCGGCGCCGAGGGCGGGCCCTGCGAGATCTTGGGCCTCTTCGACCATGACGCCCGCCGCGGCCACCAGCGCGACGGCGACGCTCAAGGCTCCCCCGAACAGCGCGACGGCGGCGACGCTCAAGGCTCCCCCGAACAGCGCGACGGCGGCGCTCAAGGCTCTTCTGAACAGCGCGGCGGCGGCGGCGTTCGAAGCTCTCCCGGATGACGGCGCGAGCCGCGCGACCGGCTCCGCGGCAGTGACCTCTTGCGCGCCAGGCAGCACCCGCGACCATCGTCTTGCGTAAACGGCAAGATGTCACGCCTGTGGCGCATAGTGGTCCTAGTGTGAAGAGCATGACCCGAACGCACACGCACACTCCCCACCATGGCGCTTCGCACGGCCACCACCACGAGCGGGACACCGGCGGCGAGGCGGAGATCCTCGACCTGGACGCCGAGGTCCTCGCCGAGCACACGGCCTCCATCACCGCATGGCTGCCACTGGAGACAAGCCCGCGTCAGATCGTGGACCTGGGCTGCGGCACGGGCACGGGCACCTTCGCCCTTCTCGACCGCTTCCCCGACGCGCACGTCACCGCCGTCGACACCTCAACCGAACACCTTCAGCGCCTACGCGCCAAGGCGTGCGCCCGCGGCGTCGAGGAACGCGTGCGCACCGTGCAGGCCGACCTGGACGAAGACGCCTGGCCCGACCTCGGCTCACCGGACCTGATCTGGGCATCGGCCTCGATGCACCACATGGCCCGCCCCGAGCGCGCACTGCACGCCGTCCACGACGCGCTCGCGCCCGGTGGCCTGTTCGCCGTCGTCGAGCTGGCCGGTCACCCTCGCTTCCTGCCCGGGGACGCCCCCGAGGACCGGCCCGGCCTGGAAGAGCGCGTCCACGCCGCGGCCGATCGTCTCCAAGCCGAACTCATGCCCCACCGCGGCGCCGACTGGGGCCCGATGCTGACCGCCGCCGGCTTCACCGTCGAAGGCGAACGCACCGTCGCCGTGAACATCGAGGGCGACCACAACGAAGCGATCGGCCGTTACGCTCTCGGTGTCCTGCAGCGTATTCACAGCTTCGTCGCCGACATGCTCTCTCCCGAGGACCTCGCCGCGCTCGCCCGGCTCCTCGACACCGGCGGCCCGCACAGCGTCCTGCGCCGCGACGACCTGACGGTACGCACCGAACGCACCGTCTGGGCCGCCCGCCGCACCTGACCCCGCACCTGACCCCGAACGTGGGGTAACGCGTCCGGCGGGGTGACACCCGGCGACGCGCCGGGCGGGTGCGCAGAGGCCGGGGCGGGCGTACCGGAGGTGCCACCGGGACATGGCGGAAACGGTCCGCTACACCACCTCGAAGTCGGCCATCATCGCCATGTCCTCGTGTTCGAGGTTGTGGCAGTGCATCATGTAGCGCCCACGGAAGCCCTCGAAGCGCACCAGGACCTCGACCACCTCGTACGGGCGGACGTCGACGGTGTCCTTCCAGCCGCCGTCCGTCGCCGCCGGGGCCCGGCCGTTGCGCGAGAGCACCTGGAAGTGGGCCAGGTGCACGTGCACGGGATGGTGGAAGTCGCTGGTCAGGCGCCAGATCTCGGTGGTGCCGAGCCGGGGGCGGGCCAGCGGGTCGCCGGGCCGGAACGGCAGGCCGTTGATCGTCCAGGAGGCCTCGGGGCCCTGCCCGGTCCTGCGGAAGTCGAAGAGCCGAGAAGCGGCGGCCGACGACCTGACGGCCGGTTCGAGCGTGGCCAGACGCTTCGGCACCGCGCTGTCCTCCCGGGCCCGGCGCGCGACGCGGAAGCGCATCACGTCCCGCGCCGGGCCGGTGCCGAGGGTGTTGACCATCGTCACCTCGCTGCCGACCGGGTGGGCGGAGAAGTCGACGACCACGTCGAACCGCTCGGCGGGGGCCATCGTGATCGCCCGGTGCGCGACGGGGGCGGCCAGCAGCCCGGCGTCGCTGCCGACCTGGACGAGGTCGCCGCCGGGGGTCAGCTCCAGCCGGTAGCGGCGGGCGTTGGAGGCGTTGAGCAGCCGCAGCCGGTATCGGGTGGCCGAAACCTCCAGCACCGGCCAGGGGGCGCCGTTGACCAGGATCACGTCACCCTCGACCCCCTCCATGTAGGCGGGCTCGACCCCGGCGCTCACCAGCAGGCTGGGATCGACCGCCGGGTAGCGGAACGAGCCGTCCTCCTCGAACGCGCGGTCGCAGATCATCAGCGGGACGTCCCGCTCGCCCCCGGGCAGCGGCAGCGCGTCGTCCTCGTCGTCCCCCACGATCATGAACCCGGCCAGCCCCCGCCAGACCTGCGGGGCGGTGAAGTCCATCCGGTGGTCGTGGTACCAGAGCGTGGCGGCCCGCTGGTCCAGCGGGTACGCGTAGTCCCGCGCCCCCGCGTGCAGCGTCCACCGAGAGGGGTCCACGCGCATGCCGTGGTGGGAGTGGCCGCCGGGCGGGGGCCGGAAGCCGCGTCCCTCGGCCACCACCAGGTCGGTGGGGTAGCCGTCGGAGCCGGCCGGGGTCACCCCGCCGTGCAGGTGCGTGGAGGTCGGCACGGGCAGCTCGTTGCGGACCCGGACCGTGACGGGGTCGCCGCGCCGCACCTGGAAGGTCGGCCCGGGGAAGGTCCCGTCGAACCCCCACACCTCGGTCGTCGTCCCCGGGACGATCTCCACCTTCGCGGCGCGCTGGACCACCTCGTAGTGTCCCGGTCGCGCGGGGCGCGCCACGACGGGGACCGGCAGCGGGACGGTGAACGGTTCGGGCAGCGGCAGCGCGCTGGACAGGACCTGGCCCGCGGTCTCGGCCGACACCGCGCCGCACCCGGCCGCGGTCAGGCCCGTCACGCCGAGCGCGCCGCCCAGGAAACGCCTTCTGGAGATCACGCCGCCGCCCCTCGCGGTCCCCGCCACGTCCAGGCGGTCATCGACACGGCCAGGCCGAAGATGACCATCGCGAGCGGGATGTGCGGCGCGACCAGGCGTTCCTGGCCGAGCACGATCTGGGCGTTCACCAGCGCGGCCTGCAGGAGGCTAACCCCGAGCGGCCACAGCGGGCCGCGTCCCGGCCGCCACAGCGTGATCGCGGCGATGAGCTGCAGGCCCACCAGCACCGCGGTGACGGTGGCGCCGAGGTTGTGGTGGGCCAGCAGGTCCACCTCCCCGGTGACGAACATGCCGGCGATGACCGCCTGGCCGAGCACGGTCACCAGGTGCAGGGTGGCGGTGGCCCGCAGGGACCAGACGATCCAGGCGGGCACGCGGGCCGGACCGGTCCGGGCGGGCACGTCCGCCGGGTTCGCCGGGGCCGGTACGCGGGCCCGGCCGGCCGGAGCGGGTGGGGAACTCATGGACACCTCCGTGGGATTCGGTGTCCAGGCTCCCGGCCCGGGGCGCGGGCGTCGTCACCCCCGCGAAGCGCCCCGCCGTACTTCCCCTGGCGTACGGGGGAGCGGTCCCGTCCGGACGTACGACCGGGGGAGTAGGCGGCGCTCCCTTCCTCGCATGGCGACCGCTGGACGGCTCGGGGATGCTGCCGCCCTGACAGAAGAGCGGTATCGGGCGGCACAAAAACCATAGGATGACGAACAGACAGCCGCAATATTTAATCTGGGTATCGCAAAGAGTTGATCACGCGGCGCCTCCCACTGTCGTGGACGCGACGCCGGACGGGTCCCTCCACGCCCCGCGGGCGCGCGGAGCTGCGTGACAGGGCCGTACGAACGGCGAGGTGAGGTCCGGCAATCACCTCTATCGGGGCATGAAGCCCGCATCTCGGGTCACCATAACCCGTCATGATCACGAGTCGGTATGACATTGATCCGCAAAGCGGATGTAAACACTTGCGAAAGCCGCCGTATGCTTGCGGGTATGACGCGGAGGCTTGCTGAGGTGGCCAAGAGGGTCGGGATGAGCGAGGCGACGGTCAGCCGCGTGCTCAACGGCAGGCGCGGCGTCTCCGAGTCGACCAGGGACGCGGTGCTGACGGCGCTCGACGCCCTCGGCTACGAGCGCCCGACCCGGCTGCACCGCGACCGCGCCCGCCTGATCGGCCTGGTCTTCCCCGACCTGCACAACCCGATCTTCCCCGCGTTCGCCGAGGTCGTCGGCGGGGCGCTCGCCCAGCAGGGGTTCACCTCCGTGCTGTGCACGCGCACCGCGGGCGGGCTGCAGGAGGCCGACTACGTCGACCTCATGCTGGCGCAGCACGTCTCGGGCGTGGTCTTCGCCGGGGGAGCGTACGCCGACGGGGACGCCTCCCACGAGCACTACGCGCGCATCCTGGAGCGGCGCCTGCCCGCGGTCCTGGTGAACGCCTCGGCCGGGCACCTCGGCTTCTCCCAGGTCTCCTGCGACGACGTCGCCGCGGCCGAGATGGCGGCCGGACACCTGCGCGCCCTCGGCCACGAGCGCGTCGGGATGCTCCTCGGGCCGCCCGACCACATGCCCTCGCGCCGCAAGCTGGAGACCTTCACCGCCTACGCGCGGGCGCACGGCATGGAGTTCGGCGACCGCTTCGTCGAGCACGCCATGTTCTCGATGGAGGGCGGCCAGGCCGCCGCCACCCGGCTGGTGCGGCGCGGCGTCACCGGCCTGATCTGCGGCAGCGACCTGCTCGCGCTCGGCGCGGTGCGCGCCGCCCGGCGCGAGGGGCTGGCGGTGCCGCGCGACGTCTCGGTGATCGGGTACGACGACTCGGCCATGATGAACCGGACCGACCCGCCGCTGACCACGGTGCGCCAGCCGATCGAGGCGATGGGCCGCGCGGCCGTGGACCTGCTGGTCGGCCAGATCGACGCCGCCGCCCTGCCGGGGGGCGAGCTGTTGTTCGACCCCGAACTCGTGGTCCGCGCCTCCACCGCCCCGGCGGCGCCCGGGGCGATATCGGCCTGACCGTTTCAGGGCCGGCGCGTGACCGGTCCGGGGCCGTCGCGACGTCGCCCCGGCGCCGGGCCGCCTCGCCGTGACCGGTGCCTCCCGGCCGCCGGAGGTCCCGCCGTTCTCCCAGGTCAGGCCCCTCGTCTCTCCCAGGTCAGACTCCTCGGCCGGACCTTTCCCCCCACCGCCTCGCCGGCCGGTGGCCGTGTCGTTCCCGCCCTTGAACCCGGCGCCTCGCGCCCCTATTTCCGGTCTCCCTGGCGATCGTCTCTAAAAATTTCGACAGGAAGATGACGTCATCATGCATCTTCCCGCAAGTGGATGACTCCACTCCGTGTCATCCGTGTGTAGCCCCAGGTGGAAAGGGGTTCCCGCTCGTGGCTTGCGTGTTGCCGGGAGATGGCGGATCGATCACTGTCACTTTTTTGCATCTAGATTGACGGGCTCTTGCTACTTCCTGCACGCCTCTATATGTTTCTCGCAACCGACCCGCCAAGGAGTGCCTCGGATGAAATCCCCCAAGCTCTCGATGCTGCTCGCCGCAGCCATCGCGCTCACCGCCGCCGGGTGCGGCAACGACGACAGCGGATCACAGGCCGCGGAAACCAAGCCGAGTGCCGCCGGTGCCGAGGCTCCGGTCACGATCTCCGTCGGCTGCCAGCCGCCGAAGAGCAACCCGCTGGAGCGGACCGCCTGGGACGAGGACGTGGCAGCGTTCAAGAAGCTGCACCCGCACATCACGATCGACAGCAAGGACGCCTTCCCCTGCATCAACCCGGACACCTTCCAGGCGAAGCTGGCCGGTGGCTCGATGGAGGACGTCTTCTACGTTTACTTCACCGACATCAAGAAGATCATCGCCGCGGGCCAGGCCGCCGACATCACCCCGTACGTCGGCAGCGTCAAGCTGCTGAACGACATCCGGCCCGACGTCCTGGCCACCTTCAAGGAGGGCGAGAAGCTCTACGGCCTGCCCAGGAACAACTACTCCATGGGCCTGGTCTACAACCGCAAGCTCTTCACCCAGGCCGGTCTCGACCCCGCCGCACCGCCCAAGACCTGGGCCGAGGTGCAGGCGGCCGCCAAGAAGATCAGCGCCCTGGGTCCCGGGTACGTCGGTTTCGGCGAGTACAGCGCCGGCAACACCGGCGGCTGGCACTTCGCCGCCTCCCTCTACGGGCGCGGCGGCGAGATGGTCACCCCCGACGGCAAGTCCGCGGCCTTCAACAGCCCCGAGGGCAAGGCCGTCCTGGAGAACCTCAAGACCATGCGCTGGACCGACAACAGCATGGGCGCCAAGCAGCTCCTCCAGTGGGAGGACCTGATGCGGATGATGGGCGGCGGCAAGCTCGGCATGATGATCGGCGCCCCCGACGTCGTCCAGGCCGTCAACAACGACTTCAAGGGCAAGTTCGAGGACTACGGGGTCACCGCCCTGCCCGAGGCCAAGGCCTCCCTCAGCGGCGGCGACGGCTACATGATCAACCCCAAGGCCACGCCCGAGAAGATCAAGGCCGCCATGCTGTGGCTGGACTTCCACGAGCTGACCCCCGGCCAGGGCCAGTTCAACTACGCCCGCAGCAAGCAGCAGGGCCGCCCCGTCGGCCTGCCGATCCCCGACCTGTACGGCGACACCGCGCCGGGCAAGGAGATCACCGAGCTGCGCAAGGCGAACGCCACCGTGCCCGTGGAGAACTTCGCCCCCTTCGTGGAGGGTTCCGCGGCCATCCAGAACAAGCTTGAGCCGCCGAAGTCGCAGGAGCTCTACGCGATCCTCGACGTGGCCATGTCCGCGGTGCTGACCAGGCAGGACGCCGACATCGACAAGCTTCTCGCCGACGCCGAGGCCAAGGCCAACAAGGTGCTGGCGAAGTCGAGCTGACCTTCTGACACCCGGGGTGCCGGCCCGTCGGCCGGCACCCCGACACTCATGTCGATATCGGGAGTCAACCGATGACCACTATGACCGTGAAAGGTCCACGGCGGCGGAAGCCGGGAGCGTTCCGGCGAGGGCTGCGACGCAACCTGACCGCCTACGGGTTCCTGTGCGGGGCACTGATCTGTTTCGCCTTCTTCTCCTGGTACCCCATGGTGAGGGAGGTCCTGCTCAGCTTCCAGCAGACGAACTTCGTCGACGACCCCACCTGGGTCGGCCTGGACAACTTCCGTACCGTGACGGAGGACTCGGCGTTCGCCCAGGCGTGGCTCAACACCCTCGCCTTCACCGGCCTGGCGCTCGTCTTCGGCTACGTCGTGCCGTTCGTCGCGGCGATCGTGCTGAACGAGCTGCGGCACGCGCGGGCCTACCTGAGGTTCATCGTCTACCTCCCGGTGATGCTGCCGCCCGCCGTCGGGGTGCTGCTGTTCAAGTGGTTCTACGACCCGGGCGCCGGCCTGTTCAACCAGATCCTGGACCTGGCGAGCCTGCCGGCCCTGAGCTGGCTCGACTCCACCGACACCGCGCTGATCTCCCTCGTCATCGTCTCCACCTGGATGAACCTGGGAACCGGCACGCTGATCTACCTCGCCGCGCTGCAGAGCATCCCCGGCGAGCTGTACGAGGCCGCCGAGCTGGACGGCGCCGGGCTCTTCAAGCGGGTCTGGCACGTGACGATCCCGCAGACCAGGCTCATCCTGCTGGTGATGCTGCTGCTGCAGATCGTGGCGACCATGCAGGTCTTCATCGAGCCGTACCTGCTCACCGGCGGCGGCCCGGAGAACGCGACGCTCACCGTCGCCTACCTCATGTACCAGTACGCCTTCAACTTCGGCGACTTCGGCGCCGGAGGCGCGCTCGGGCTGATGCTCATGGTCGTGCTGATGGTGTTCTCCGCCTTCTACCTGCGCCTGTCGCGGGACAACCAGAGCTAAGGAGGTAGCTGAGCCGATGTCGAACCTCACCGTTCAACCGAGTCGCCCGGCTCCCGCCCGGCCGCCGGAGCGGGGCTCCGAGAAGAGGCCGAGGCGGCCGCGCAGGTCCAAGGAGCCGGCCAGGGAGTTCCGGAGCCTGGTCTCCCCGCACACCCTCACCACCTCGCACGGGCGCTGGATCTACCGCATCGTGCTGACCTCGGTGGTGCTGCTGTTCACCGCCGTGTTCGTGTTCCCGCTGTACTGGATGGTCACCGGCGCGCTCAAGACGCCCGAGGAGCTCGCCCAGATCCCGCCGAGCTTCTTCCCGAGCTCCTTCGACTTCGGGGTGTACGCCGAGGCGTGGGACCAGTTGGAGCTGGGGACCTTCCTCACCAACACCGTCATCTACGCCGGCGGCGCCCTGCTGTTCACGCTCGCCATCGACGTCTCGGCCGCCTACGCGCTGTCGAAGCTGCGGCCGGTGCTGGGCAACCTGGTCCTGGGCCTGATGCTGGCCACGCTCATGATCCCGCCGATGGTGATCCTGCTGCCGGCCTACCTGACGGTGAAGGACATGCCGATCTTCGGCTGGGACCTGCTGAACACCCCCTGGGTGATCTGGCTTCCCGCCGCGGCCAACGGGTTCTTCATCTTCCTGCTCAAGCGTTTCTTCGACTCGATCCCCAAGGAACTGCTGGAGGCCGCCCAGATCGACGGCGCCTCCCCGGCGCGTATCCTCTGGTCGATCGTGCTGCCCGTCTCCCGGCCGATCCTCGGGGTGGTGTCCATCCTCTCCGTGGTCAACGTCTGGAAGGACTTCGTCTGGCCGCTGCTGGTGCTGCCGGACGGGGACAAGATGACGATCAGCGTGGGCATCGCCTCGCTCTCGGCGCAGATGCCGCAGAACGTGCTGATCGCCGCGCTGGTGATCGCGAGCATCCCGACGATGATTGTCTTCTTCATCTTCCAGCGCAGCATCATGGCCGGCCTCACCGCCGGCAGCCTCAAGGGCTGACCTCGTCACCCACTGACAACTACTAAGGAGTTGTTCCAGCATGTCCGAAACGTGGTGGCGGGGAGCCGCGATCTACCAGGTCTATCTCCGGAGCTTCGCCGACGGCAACGGCGACGGCATCGGCGACCTCGCGGGACTCCGCGCGCGCCTGCCGTACCTCTCCGACCTGGGCGTCGGCGCGATCTGGCTCAACCCCTGGTACCCGTCGCCGATGGCCGACGGTGGGTACGACGTGGCCGATTACCGTGACATCGAGCCATCGTTCGGCACGCTCGCCGAGGCGGAGGAGTTCATCGCCGAGGCGCACGCCCTGGGGATCAAGACGATCACCGACATCGTCCCCAATCACGGCTCCGACCAGCAGAAGTGGTTCCTTCAGGCGCTGGAGGCCGGACCGGGCTCCGCAGAGCGGGAGCGCTTCCACTTCCGCGAGGGCCGGGGGGAGGGCGGCGAGCTGCCGCCCAACGACTGGAAGTCGATCTTCGGTGGCCCCGCGTGGACCCGGATCGCCGACGGCGAGTGGTACCTGCACCTGTTCGCCCCCGAGCAGCCCGACTTCAACTGGGACAACCCCGAGGTCGTCCAGGAGTTCCACGACGTGCTGCGCTTCTGGTTCGACCGGGGCGTGGACGGCATCCGGATCGACTCGGCCGCCCTGCTGGTCAAGGACATGGACAGCACGGGGGGCGAGGAGGCCTACACCGACCTCGACGGCGTCCACGAGATCTACCGGGGCTGGCGCCGGGTCGCCGAGGAGTACGACGACCGCATCCTGATCGGCGAGGTGTGGCTGCCCGACCAGGAGCGGTTCGCCCAGTACCTGCGCCCCGACGAGATGCACACCGCGTTCAACTTCGACTTCCTGGCCTGCAGCTGGGACGCGGCGGCGCTGCGCGGCTCGATCGACCTCACCCTGGCCACGCACATCCCGCTGGGCGCGCCGCCCACCTGGGTGTTGTCCAACCACGACGTGACCCGCCCGGTCACCAAGTACGGCAGGGCCGACACCTCCTTCAGCCACGCCGACCGCAAGCACGGCATGCCCTCGGACCCGGTGCTGGGCGAGCGCAGGGCCCGCGCGGCCGCGCTGCTGGCGATGGCGCTGCCCGGTGGCCTGTACGTCTACCAGGGCGAGGAGCTGGGGCTGCCGGAGGTCGAGGACATCGCCGACGAGTTGCGCCAGGACCCGATCTGGATCCGCTCGGGCCGTACCGACCACGGCCGCGACGGCTGCCGGGTGCCGCTGCCGTGGTCGGGGGACGAGCCGCCGTTCGGGTTCGGCGCCGGGCCGACGTGGCTGCCGCAGCCGCTGGAGTGGAAGGCGCTCACGGCCGAGGCGCAGGCCGCCAACCCCACCTCCATGTTCACCCTCTACCGCACCGGGCTGCACCTGCGCCGCGAGCTGCTCGGTGACGGCACGCTGACCTGGCTGGACGCGCAGGAGGGGGTGCTGGCCTTCCGCCGGGAGTCGGGTCTGGTCTGCGTGGTCAACCTCGGCCGGGAGCCGGTCTCCCTGCCCGAGCACGAGTCGCTCCTGCTGGCCAGCGGCCCGCTGGAGGGGAACCTGCTGCCCTCCGACACCGCCGTCTGGCTCCGTACGGCCTGACCCTTCTGAAGAATCCCCGACTCGGGGCCGCCGGCGTCCCGGCGGCCCCGGGCGCCACCTGACCGGCCCGACCCCGTCCGGCCGGTCAGGTGGCGCCGGCCACCCGCGACGACGTCCCGCCGGGTCTCCCCTTCCGGCGGGACGCCGTCGCGGCGCGGCCGTCCCCTTGGTCCCCCTTGGCCTGGTTTCTCAGAGCGGGAGCTCGGTGAGGTCGAAGGCCTTGGTGCCGCGCTCGCCGTCCCAGATCATCATGTTGCCGTACGTGCGCGCGGTGTCCACCGGCACGCCGGTGAGCTCGTCCACCTCCTGCAGAAGGCGCCGGAAGTGGAAGACGGCCGCGGGGCCGAGCCTGTTCACGACGCCGGTCATCAGCCGCGTGAGATTGAACCTGAACAGCGCCGAGCAGGGCAGCACGCGGTGATTGTCGCGTAAACGGGAGAAAACCTCTTTGTGCGCCGGATAGCGTTCCGAGTAGGCGTCGCACACCTGTTGTGAGAAATGGCCGCGGTAGTGGACGCCGCGACGGTCGAAACCGAGCCTTTCGTCGGAGACGGTGAACTCCCCGGTGCAGTAGGTGCTCGTGCGCAGGATGTCGGCGCGCGGTTCGAGGAAGACGCTCTCGTAGTAGGCGGCCTTCTCCTCCAGGCGGCGCAGGAGCGCCCCGCCGGGCCCGAAGGTGCCCTGCTTCCCGCGCATGTCGAAGATCCACGGGGGCGGGGTCAGGGTGTCCGCCTTGGTGAGGACGAAGGTCAGCTTGCTCATGATGAGCCGCCGCGTCTCGACCGCGACGCTGTTGAGCAGCCCGTTCAGGCAGCGCTCGTCATAGACGGTGGAGCGGCTGTCGGCGTGGAAGGCCCAGATGACGACGTCGCACTGGATCAGCCTCTCCAGGTACATGGCCAGGTAGGTCTCGTCGGCGGCGCCCGACTCCCCGATCCCCGGCATGTCCCAGAAGGTCAGCATGTGACCTGAGGTTCCGGGTATCGAGACCGGCTCCGGCCTCCGGGTGACCGGCCGGACGTGGCCGACGGCGAGATCGGTGCCGAACAGGCAGTTCAGCAGCGACGTCTTCCCTACTCCCGTTTGTCCCATTATTGCCACACTTAGTGGTTTATCTGATTCAGCGCTCCTTTCACGTCGAACATTCTCCCTGGCCTTTCTCCGCGGGCCGTCGCCCGTCGGGCCGACGGAAAAATCCTCGATCTTGGCCATGCGGTCGTCTCCTGTGCCATCGTTGTCGAGCGCTTCGAGCTGCTTTCCACGCTCGTGTCCACAATGAAGCGGACAACCTTGCGATGACCTTGCAGCCGGAGCCGTCGCCGGAAAAAACACGATTCGATTCCCCCGGGCGGTGGACGTGGCGAGCTTCGAGATCAAGCTGTTCGGTGCCGTGGACATCGTGGTCGACGGGGTGCCCCGCGAGATCAACCCCCAGCTGGCCAAGACGCTGGCCATGCTGGTCTCCGCCCGCGGCCCCATCTCCCCGGTCGCCCTGGCCGCGGGACTGTCCGCCCCCTCCTCCGGCAGGCACGTGGAGGTGGCGCCGCCCGTCTCGCGGTTGCGCGCGCTGCTGCGCGGCAGCGGGCTGGACATCCCGCGGGCCAGGCGCTCGCACGTCTACGAGCTGGTCGAGGACGCGCCGGGCCGCCTCGCCGCCACCGTCGACACGCGGCGGTTCGAGGCCTACCTGCGCGACGGGCGGACGCTGCTGGAACGGGGCGACCTCGCCGCCTCCCTGCGGACGCTGCGCGAGGCCCTCGGGGAGTGGACCGGCGACCCGTTCGCGTCGCTGGCGGGCGGCTGGATCCCGCCCAGGGTCTGCGAGAACTACCACGCCGCGCTGCGGGAGCGGCGCCGGGAGCTGATCAGGCTCATCGCCCGCGTCGCCATCCGGCTCGACCTCCTGGGCGACGCGGGATTCCTCGCCGATGAGGTCGCCGCCGAGGGCCAGGAGGACAGCGGCCCGCTGTGGCTGCTGCGCTTCCTCATCACCCTGCGCGACGAGGGGGCGCTCACCGCGAGGGAGCTGATCGAGCGGCGCCGCGCGATCTCCCCCGGGGACGACGCGGTGAGCCGGGCGCGGGACCTGCTCGCCCTGCGCGGGCACGGCCTCGGCCGCCCGCCGTCGCCGCCCGCCGCGCTCGCCCACGGGCACGCCTACGGCCACGGCGGCCCGCGCTCCCTGATCGGCCGCCGGGACGAGATCCTGCTGCTGTCCGCGCTCGCCGGGCGGCTCGAGCGCGGGGAGCCGGTGGCCCTGGCCGTCTGCGGCGTCCCCGGCGTCGGCAAGACCAGGCTGGTACAGGAACTGGCCGTGCTCCTGCCGTCGAGGGTGCGCATGGTGACCGTCCCGTGCCAGGAACTCGGCGACCTGCAGCCGTGGCGGGTGCTGGTCGGGACCCTGTGGGAGGACCTGCGGCGCGACCTGGCCGGCCCCTCCGTCCCGATCGGCGCCGAGGAACGCGAGACGCTGGAGGGGCTGATGTCGGCGGGCCTGTTCGTCTCGCTCGGCGGGCCCGGCCACGAACGCGACCCGCGGCGCCTGGTCGCCCTCCTGGTGTCCCTGCTGCGCCTCACCGCCGGTGCCGGCCTCCTGGTCGCCTTCGACGACGCCCACCTGCTCCGCGCCGACGCCGAGGAACTGCTGCACAACGTACGGGAGGCCCTGGGGGAGGTCCCCGTCGGCTTCGTGCTCACCGACCGCTCCGAGCCGTCGCGCTGGCGCGGGAGGATGGACGTGCTGGCCCTGTCCCGGCTGGGGGCCGAGGAGGTGGCGGAGTGGCTGGGCGCGACGTGGGGCCGCGAACCGACGCGCGCGGAGACCGGCAGGGCCGTGGAGGAGACCGGGGGACTGCCGCTGGACCTGTGCCGGATCACCGAGGCCGGTGAGCTTCCCCGCGACCTCCCCCGGCACGACACCGCCTCCAGCCCGATGTTCCGCTGGCTCGCCGCGGCGGCCGTCACCGCCCCGGGCCGGGAGATCGACCCCGGCCTCGTCGCCGGCATGCTGGAGCTCGACGACCGGGAGGCCAACCGCAGGCGCGCGGTGGCCGTGACGGCAGGGACGGTCCTCGACCACCAGGGGCTGCGCTTCGGCCACGACACGGCCAGGGAGAGCCTGCTCCAGGAGCTGGGGCGCCATCCGGCCCTCGCCATGGAGCTGCACCGCCGGGCGTTCGAGATCCTGGACGAGCGCCTGGCACGGACGACGGAGACGACCGGGGACGGCTGGATCGACCCGGCGCTGCCGGTGCGCGTCGCCGAACACGCCCGGTCCTCGGGCGGCGGGCTGCCCGGGGAACGTGTCGCCGCGGCCTGCCTGGGCGCCGCGCGGGCCCAGCAGCGCGGCTTCGCCACCGAGGCGGCGATCACGTGGGCGCTGGCCGGGCTGGAGCTGCGGTGCGACGCCGAGACCCGGGTGAGCCTGCTGATCACGCTGGGCGACGCGCGCAACGACGCCGGTGACCTGGAGGAGGCCGAACGCCTATACCTGCGGGCCCACGGCGAGAGCGGGAAACTGCCGAGGCTCGCGGCGGTGGCGGCGATCAGGCTGGCGCGCCGCTGGTCGGACCCCGGGCAGGCCGACCGGCAGCTACTGCACGTGCTGGGCGGCTGCCTGGAGGCGCTGCGCGACGACACCGGCGACGAGGCGGTCCCGCTGCGGCTGCAGCTGCAGGCGCATCTCGCCCACAAGCAGACGATGGCGGTCAGCGACAGCCTCGACCCCACCTACGCGGGCCTGCGGCCCGGGGTGGAGACGGCCCGCGCGACGCTGCGCGAGCTGCAGGAGTCCGGGGCCGGGCCGCTCATCCGCTGCGAGGTGCTGAACGAGTGCAGGTGGGGCCTGTACGACTTCGCGTCCCCGGAGGAACTGCTGGGCATCTCCGAGCGGCTCCAGGAGGCGAGCATCCAGGCCGCGTCCGCGCACTTTCGCAGCGAGGCCATGGTCGCCCTCACCATCGACCAGCTCAGGCTGGGCCGTCTGAGGGAGGCCGCCGCCACCGTGGCCGGTCACCGCAGGCACGTCGCGCGCAACCACCGCGTCTTCGGCCCCTGGCTGCAGACCACCCTCGACACGCTGATGGACGTGTGGAACGGGGAGTTCGCCCGCGCCGAGGAGCGCGTCCTGGCCGAGTGGAAGCGGCTCGACGGGGAGGGGGAGGGCGAGGTGGTGTCCGCCGACACCCTGCGGCAGACCCTGATCGGGCAGCACTACTGGCTGCTGCGCGAGCAGGGGAGGCTGGGGGAGCTCTTCGGCTCCGGGCTGGCCAGGCAGGTGGCCGAGTACGAGTACTTCCCGATCTGGCGGGCGGCGCTCGTCCTGGCGCTCTGCGAGATCGGCGGGCACGAGGACGCCAGGGACCGGCTGAGGGCGTTCTTCCGCGAGACCTCCGATCTGGGGGCGCTGCCGCCCGACGGGTGGTCGGTGCCGACGCTGGCCCTGCTGGCCGAGTCGTGCGCGCTGCTCATGGAGGCGGGCCACGGCGACCCCGAGCTGTTGCGGTGTGCCGCCCTCGTACGGGAGCGGTTGTCGGCCCACCGGGGGCAGATCGCGCTCGCCGGGTGGCCCACGATCCTGCTGGGGCCGACGAACCGCTATCTCGGGTTGCTCGCGCTGGCCGAGGGGGACGCCGAGGAGGCGCTGCGGTGCTTCGACGAGGCGCTCCTGCTCGCCGGAGCCGCCTCACCGCTGATCGCGCACCTCCACCTCGACCGCGCCAGGGCACTGCGCCTGCGGGACGGCACGCGCGCTTCGGGGCAGGGGAGATCCCAAGAGGGGCCCGCACGGGGCGCCGGGAGCGCCGGGAGCGCCGGGCGATCGGCGCGGTCCGAGAGGGAGGTGGCGGGGACGGGGGAGGGGGAGGGGGAGGGGGAGGGGGAGGGGGAGGCCGCCCACCTGCTCCGCCGCGCGCTGCGCCTGGCCGAGCGCCTGGGCATGGCCGGGGTCGCCGCCCAGGCGCTGGCGCTGCTGTGATCCACGTTCCGGCCCGGCCGGGCCCGCTGCGGCCCACCGTGGCCCGCAGCGGTCCGCGGGAGCCCGGCGACGATCCGTACCTGATCTACTTTGTAAAGGGCGGGGTCCGGAGCGCTCTCGCGGCCAGTGCGACGAAAAGAGCCAGCAGGGCGGGGATGGCGAGCGCGCGGGGCAGGCCGATCAGTTCGGCGGCGCCGCCGATCAGCACGGGCCCGCTGAGGAAACCCACGTAGCCCAGGCTCGCCACCCGGGCCAGCGCCTTCCCGGCCTGAGCCGGGTCGCGCCTGCCGGCCGCGGAGAAGACCTGCGGGACGATGCAGGACAGGCCGGCCCCGAAGCAGCCGAAACCGATGACCGCGGCGATCTGGTGGTCGGCGAGCAGGCCCAGGCCGAGCCCGGCGGCGGCCAGCGCCCCGCACGCGCGCACCAGTTTGACCGGCCCCAGCAGGGTGGCCAGCTTGTCGCCGGCGAGGCGGCCCGCGGTCATCATGATCGAGAAGGCGGCGTAGGCGGCCGCGGCGAACCCGTCGGAGCTGTTGAGGCTCTCGCTCAGGTAGACCGAGCTCCAGTCGGCCGCGGCCCCCTCGCCGATCATGCAGCAGAAGGCCAGGACGCCCAGCAGCAGCACCCCGCCACCCCCGCCGGTCGCCGGTCCCGTGCCGGTGGGGGTGGCCCGCGCGGTCAGGGGCAGCGCCCAGCGGGCGGCCCAGAGCGCGAGGGCGACGGTCACGGCGGCGACCGCGGCGAACGTCAGCCCCGGGCTGAGGGCGACCTGGGCGAGCAGCCCTCCCGTGGTGGCGCCGAGGAAGCCGCCGATGCTGAACACGGCGTGGAAGGACGACATGATCGGGCGGCCGGTGGCCTGCTCGATCTCGACGGCGTTGGCGTTCATCGCCACGTCCAGCGTGCCGTGCACCGCCCCGAAGGCGAACAGCGCGACGGCCAGGCCGATGAGGTTCGGCGCGAAGGCGGGCAGGACCAGCACGATGCCCTGGGCGAAGGCCATCGGCAGCATCACCTTGACGCTGCCGTAGCGGTCGACCAGGCGGCCGACCACCTGCATGCCGGCGATCGCCCCGGCGGCGATGCCGAGCAGCCCGATGCTGAGCTCGCCCTCGCTCAGCCCCAGCCCCTGTTTGATCGACGGTATGCGCGCGGTCCAGGTGCCGATGGCCATGCCCGCGAGCAGGAAGAGCAGGTAGACCGCCACCCGGCCGCGTAGCAGCACGGCTCGGTCGAGGGTGGTGACGTGCATGGGGAGGGGCTCCAGTCAGACGGTGCGGACGGCGACGCCTGCCGCGATCATGGCGTCGTGCTCGGCGGGGGGCAGTGCGGTGTCGGTGACGACCATGTCGAGACGGTCCAGCGGGCAGACCGCGCCGAAGGCGGTGCGGGTGAACTTGCCGGAGTCGGTGGCCACGATCACGCGCCGGGCGGAGGCGATCGCCGCCTGTTTGACGGCGACGTCGGACAGGTCGTGGGCGGTGAGGCCGTGCTCGGCGGACAGGCCGCAGCAGCCGATGACCGCGGTGTCGAAGCGCAGGGCCCGGATGGCGCTCTCGGTCAGCGGGCCGGTGAAGCTCAGCTCGCCGGGGCGGACCTCGCCCCCGGGGAGCACCAGGCGGATCCGGGAGGCCGCGCTGAGCTCGGTGGCCGACTGCAGGCAGAGCGGCAGGACCGTCAGGCGGCGGTCGCGGATCACGCGGGCGATCTCCAGGGAGGTGGTGCCGCTGTCGAGCAGCACGGCCTCTCCGTCGGCGAGCAGGGCCGCGACCTCGGCGGCGATCCGCCGCTTGGACTCCACCGCCTCGCGCTCGCGCACCCCGAAGGGCGGCTCCTCCCCGCGCAGCAGCAGGCTCACCGCGCCACCCCTGACCCGCCTGACCACGCCCTGCTGGGCGAGCTCGTCGAGGTCGCGGCGGATGGTCATCTCCGAGACCGCGTGCTCGACCGCCAGCTCCGCGACGGAGACGACGTCGCTGTCACGCAACGCCGACATGATCGCACGGATGCGATTGTTGCTTTCCACGTGTTCATTTGAACACGGGCCATGTGAGATTGGCAAACGGGCGGGACGACCGTGCAGGACGGGCGTGTGGAACGGCCGTGCGGGCGCACACGCGAAAAGCCGCACGTGGACGGCCGCGCGGCGAGTACGCGGAACAGCGTCTGGAACAGCGTCTGGAACAGCGTGTGGAACAGATGGTGGAGCAGCCGTGCGGACGGGGACGCGGGTGGCCGCACGAGGGCGAGTGCGCGGGGCGAACGTACGGGACAATGACCGCCATGCGCGCGAGCCGGCTGCTCTCACTCCTGCTGCTCCTGCAGACCCGGGGCCGGATGACGGCCACCGAGCTGGCCGGGGAGCTGGAGGTCTCGGTGCGCACGGTCTACCGCGACGTGGAGGCGCTGTCGTCGGCCGGGGTGCCGGTCTACGCCGACCGGGGCCCCGCCGGCGGATACCGCCTGCTGGACGGCTACCGCACCCGGCTCAACGGCCTGACCGCCGAGGAGGCGTCCTCGCTGTTCCTGGCCGGACTGCCCGGTCCCGCCGCCGACCTGGGGCTGGCCGAGGTCGCGGCCAACGCCGAGCTGAAGATGCTCGCCGCGCTCCCTCCCGAGCCGCGCTTCCACGCCTCCCGGATGCGCGAGCGCTTCCACCTGGACGTCCCGGGCTGGTACCGCGACGCCGACCCGGCCCCCTTCCTCGGGGAGGTCTCCGAGGCGGTGTGGGAGCAGCGGCCGCTGCGCATGACCTACCGGCGCTGGGGGCCCCGCGACGTCGAGCGGCTGGCCCACCCGTACGGGCTGGTCCTCAAGGGCGGGGCGTGGTACATGGTGGCGTTCGCCGGTGAGGGAGGGCCGCGCACCTACCGGGTGTCGCGGATCGTGAGCGCCGAGCTCGCGGCGGGGCACTTCGAGCGCCCCGCCGGCTTCGACCTGGCCGCCTTCTGGCGTGAGCACACCGCCGGCTTCCGCGAGCGGATGTACACCGGCGAGGCCGTGGTGCGGATGGCGCCCGGCACCGAGGGGATGCTGAGCTACACGGTGGGCGCCGAGGTCGCCGAAGCCGCGCTCGCCGGGGCGGGACCGCCCGACGAGCACGGCTGGGTCGTGCTGCGCCTGCCGACCGAGTCCACCCGGCACGCCCAGTGGCAGCTGCTGCGCCTGGGCGCCGACATCGAGGTGCTGGAGCCGCCCGAGCTGCGCGAGCTGATGGCCGCCACCGTCGCCGACCTCACCACGCTGTACGGCACGGACCCCGGCCGCGCACACCGGGAGTGACCGCGACGACGGCCCGGCGACGACGGCCCGGCGACGCTCGCCCGCGACGGCGGGGGAGCGGGCGGCCTCGGCGACCCCGGCGCCGGTCGGCTCCTCCCGTGACGGCCGCCGCGCTTCAGCCCGCCGTCGGACGGGCGCGCCGGGCGTAGGCGCGGGCGGCTCGGGCGCGGTCGCCGCAGCGGGTGGAGCACCAGTGGCGGCGGCCGTGGCGCAGCAGGTAGCGGTTGCAGGGGGCGGAACCGCAGGCGGTGAGGCGCCCGGCGTCGGGGCCGGTGAGGAGGTCGGCCGTGTTGGCCGCGAGGGCCGCCAGGGTGTGGTCGAGGATCTCGTCGGCGGGGTGCGGGGCCGCGCGGTAGGGGCCGGTCCTGTCGTCCCACCGCAGCAGGGCGGCCGTGGGAGCCCTGGTCAGCGCGTCGTTGACGGCGGACAGGGCGGCGGGCAGGGCGGGAAGCCCGCCGACCCGGGCGGCGAACAACGCCCTGAGGTGTTCGCGCATCGAGCGCAGCTGTGTCGTGCACATCTCTCGCAGCCCCGCGTCGGCCGGAGCTAGGCCGTGCCCCGTGAGCCAGCGGTTCGCCGCCTCGGGGGTGCCGAGGAGGTCGACGAAGTGCCCGCCCGGCAGCGCGAGGGCGCTGTTGACGAAGTCGAGGGCGAGATAGTGCTCCGCCCCGGGCGCGGGCGGGGGCAGGGATCCGGCGATCGGGGACTCGCTCATGACTCTCATGGTACGACTTGCGCTCATCCGTGAGAAACAGCTACCGTCCTTCACGGATAGCCAAGCATTCATCCGTGAGGAGTTTCCCGTGGCCGCTGCCGGCACGAGTCATGAGCAGGTTCCCGTCCGCGTCTTCGGCGGCCCGACCGCCCTCTTCGAGTACGGCGGCCTGAGGTTTCTCACCGACCCCACCTTCGACGCGCCCGGCGACTACCCGAGGGAGGGCCGCAGGATGCTGACCAAGACCGCACCCTCCTCCGCCGGCCCCGCCGACCTCGGCCGCGTCGACGTGGTCCTGCTCTCCCACGACGAGCACCCCGACAACCTCGACGACTCCGGCCGGGCCCTGCTCGCCGGCGTCCCGCTCACCCTCACCACGCCCGGGGGCGGACGGCGCCTGGGAGGCGGGGCCAGGGGGCTGGCCGACTGGGAGGCGATCGAGCTGGACCGTCCCGGCGGGGGCACGATCACCGTGACGGGCGTGCCGGCCGTCCACGGGCCCGGCGCGCGCGAGGAGGTCGAGCCGGTCACCGGCCAGGTCGTCGGGTTCGTCCTGACCGGTGAGGGCCTGCCTGCGGTCTACGTCAGCGGCGACAACGCCTCGCTCGACCTGGTGAAGGAGATCGCCGCGCACTTCGGCCCGGTGGACACCGCCATCCTCTTCGCCGGGGCGCCCCGCTTCCCCGCCCTCTTCGACGGGGCGCCGATCGTCCTCGACAGCGTCCAGGCCGCCGAGGCCGCCGGGATCCTCGGTGCCCGCCGGGTGGTTCCCGTCCACTACGACAGCTGGGCGCACTTCACCGAGGGCCGCGACGACCTGGTGGCCGCCTTCACCGCCGCCGGGCTGGCCGACCGCCTGGACCTGGGCGACCCGGGAACCCCAAACAACCTGGGCTGACCGGCGACACCGGCACCGGGACCAGGACCGGCACCGGGACCGGGGACGAGCGGAGCCTCGTTCAGCTCGATCCGGTAGACGCGAACGGGATCGAGGCCGGCTCGGGCGCGGGTGCCGCGTCGGGGTGCTCCCACAGCCCGCGCTCGCGCAGGATCGGCAGCACTCCCTCGCCGAACCAGTACGCCTCCTCCACGTGCGGGTGGCCCGACATGATGAACTCGGTGATGCCCAGGCGGGCGTACTCCTCGATCCGGTCGGCCACCTCGGTGTGGCTGCCGACCAGCGCGGTGCCCGCGCCGCCGCGGACCAGCCCGACCCCGGCCCACAGGTTGGGGGAGATCTCCAGCCCGTCGCGGCTGCCGCCGTGCAGGGCGAGCATCCGCTTCTGGCCCTCCGACTCGCTGCGGGCCAGGCCCGCCTGCACCTTCTCGATCGTGGCCGGGTCGATGCCGTCGAGCAGCCTGCGGGCCTGCGTCCACGCCTCCTCGGAGCTGTCCCTGCTGATCACGTGCAGCCGGATGCCCTGCCGCAGCGTGCGCCCCTCGGCGGCGGCCAGGCCGTTCACCCAGTTCACCTTCTCGGCGACCGCGGCGGGCGGCTCGCCCCAGGTGAGGTACGCGTCCACGTGCCGGGCCGCGACCCGGCCCGCCGCCGGGGAGGAGCCGCCGAAGTAGATGTCGGGCACCGGGTCGGGCACCCGGTTCAGCCTCGCGTCCTCGACGCGCAGGTGCTCCCCGGCGAAGTTCACGCTCTCCCCGCGCCACAGCGCCCGCACGATGTGCAGGAACTCGTCGGTCCGCGCGTACCTGGCGTCCTTGTCCAGGAAGTCGCCGTAGGCGCGCTGCTCGTGGCTCTCGCCGCCGGTGACGACGTTGAGCAGCAGGCGCCCGTTCGAGTGCCGCTGGAAGGTGGCGCCCATCTGCGCGGCCAGGGTCGGCGTGACCAGCCCCGGCCGGAAGGCGACCAGGAACTTCAGCCGCTCGGTGGTCTCGGTGAGCATGGCCGTGGTCAGCCATGCGTCCTCGCACCAGGCGCCGGTCGGCGTCAGCGCGCCGACGAAGCCGAGGTGCTCGGCGGCGTGCACGATCTGCCGCAGGTAGGCCAGCGTGGCGGGGCGGGCGCCGCCGGCCGCTCCCGCGGGCAGGCCGTGGCCGCCGCCGACGATGTCGCGGCTGTCGCCGTAGGTGGGGAGGAACCAGTGGAACGTCAGGTTTGTCATGGCACTTCCGTCGTCGGTCGCGGTCTTGGGGCGGGGTGGGTTCAGAGCAGGCCGTGGCGGGGCGGGAGCTGCCCGTTGAGCGCGTAGCGGCCGATGTGCTGGATCTTCCAGCGGGCCGGGTCGTGCAGCGTGTGCGTCCTGGCGTTGCGCCAGTGGCGGTGCAGGTTGAGCCCGTCCAGGCTGGCGCGGGTGCCGCCCAGCTCGAAGACCGCGCTGCCCAGCTCGACCGCGACCGGGTCAACGTAGGCCTTCGCGGTGGCCACCGCGATAGAGGCGGCGGCGGCCGACTCCTCCGTGAGGTCCGCGGCGGCGTCGTCCACCTCCCGGCCGGCCGCGGCCAGGAGCGCCTCCGCGGCCCGTACCCTGATCGTCAGCTCGCCCGCCCGCTGGATGACGAGCGGGTCCTCGGCGGCGCTGTCCAGCCCGCTCTCGAACCAGGGCCGCGCCTTGGTACGGACGAACTCCAGCGCCTCGGCCAGCGCCCCACCGGCGATGCCCACGTCGATCGCGGCGTGCAGGAGCTGGGCCACCGCGCCGTGCAGCTGTGGCCCGGTGAACGTCAGGTGGTGCGGCACCACGCGGTTCGCGGGCACGCGCACGTCGTCCAGGCGCACGGTGCCGCTGGCCGTGGTCCGCTGGCCCATCCCGGCCCAGTCGTCGATCACCGTCAGCCCGTCGGCGTCTCTGGGCACGTACGCCACGTGCAGCGTCTCGTCC
The DNA here is from genome assembly GCF_042888905.1 of Streptosporangium sp. NPDC002721. Taxonomy (NCBI): domain Bacteria; kingdom Bacillati; phylum Actinomycetota; class Actinomycetes; order Streptosporangiales; family Streptosporangiaceae; genus Streptosporangium; species Streptosporangium sp. NPDC002721. The sequence goes on along the minus strand of NZ_JBIAQI010000006.1, from coordinate 77,696 downwards.
TCGCGCCGGGCCAGCACCGGGATCCAGTGCGCGAACAGCGCGCCGGTGCTGTAGTGCTTGACCCCGCGCAGCAGGAAGCCGTCCTCGCCGTCGGGCACCAGCCGCGTGCGGTAGTCCTGCACGTGCTTGGTGCCCGCCTCCGACTGCGCGTTGCCGAGCCTGGCGCCGGCGAGCACCTCGCCGAAGAAGAACTTCCGCTGCTCGAGGGTGCCCTGGCGGCGCAGCACGTTGACGTAGACGAAGTGGCTCTGCGGGATCTGCGCGATGTTCGGGTCGGCGGCGGCCAGCAGGCGTACCACCTCGGCGAGGGTCCGGGCGCTCACCTGCGCGCCGCCGTGCTCGCGCGGTACGGTGATCGCGAGCAGCCCGCTCGCGGAGAGCCGGTCCAGCTCCGCGACGGGCAGCACCCGTGCGGCGTCGCGTTCGGCGGCGCCGGGCGCGAACTCGGTGGCCAGCGCGCGGGCCGTGGCGACCGCCTCCGCGTCGTCGGCGATCACATGCGCCCCCGGCAGGCCGGGAGCCCGGGACGTCGTGCTGTCGGTAGTCATACTGGATCCGTTCTGCGGGTCACGTTAGGATCACCCTAATTCCTGCATAAATGGTAGGCAATATCCGCTTTGACGGTATACGGCGGCGGGCCGGGTGGTCGAGGCGCCGCAGGCGGAGTTGACAGTTCCCCACTTTTCCCCCTTTTTATATAGGTATTACCCCGATGTGGATGGTGCCAGAGGAGATCCCATGCTCGTTCCCGTCCCCGTGAGCCCGGCCGGGCCGTTCTCGTGACCGTTCCTTCCGTTCTTTCCGCGCGGAGCGGGCGGTGAACGCGGCGGGCGTCACCTTCCGCGAGGTCGGCCGCGCGTTCGGCGACCACGTCGTCCTGCGCGACGTCGACCTGGACGTCGCGCCGGGGGAGATCGTGGCGATCCTGGGACCGTCGGGATGCGGCAAGTCCACCCTGCTCAGGCTGGTGGCCGGGCTCGACCTGGCGACGCGCGGCCGGGTGCTCGTGGACGGTGCCGCCGTACGGGACGTGCACGAGCGGTGCGCCGTGGTCTTCCAGGAACCCCGGCTGCTGCCCTGGCTCGACCTGTCGGGCAACGTCGCCCTCGGCCTGCCCGGGGCCACCGGCAGGACCGAGGGCCGCCAGGTGGTGCGCCGCTGGCTGGACGTGGTCGGCCTGGACCGCTTCCACCGGCACCGGCCCCGGCAGGTCTCGGGCGGCATGGCCCAGCGCGCGGCCCTGGCCAGGGCGCTGGCCCGCGAGCCGGGGGTGCTGCTGCTCGACGAGCCGTTCGCCGCCCTCGACGCGCTCACCCGGTTGCGCATGCAGGACCTGCTCGCCGACGTCCAGCGCGAGTCGGGCACCACGGTGCTGCTGGTCACCCACGACGTCGACGAGGCGCTGCACCTGGCCGACCGCGTGGTCCTGCTCGGCGACCGGGCCGGGCGGGAGGGGGCCACGGTCGACCAGGCTGCGCGGGAGGGGGCCACGGTCGTGACCACGCTCGCCGTACCGCATCCCCGCCCCCGCGACCGGGGCCACCCCGAACTCGCCGCCCTCCGCGCCGACCTGCTGGAACGCCTCGGCGTCCCCCGTCCCGCCGCCGACTCCGCCGCCGACTCCGCCCTCAAGGAGCCCACCCGATGATCTCCCGCCGTGCCCTGCCGCGCGCCCTCCTGCTGCCCGTCCTGCTCGCGGGCCTGACCACCGGCTGCGTCGCGGGCGAGGACGCCACCACCGCCGCCGCCCCGGCCGCGGGGGAGCTGCGGATCGACTACGCCTACTACAATCCGCTCAGCCTGGTGATCCGCGAGCAGCGCTGGCTGGAGCAGGACCTGAAGGGCACCAAGGTCACCTGGGTGCTGTCGGCGGGCAGCAACAAGGCCAACGAGAACCTGCGCGGCGACGCCATCGACCTGGGCTCCACCGCCGGCGCCGCCGCGCTGCAGGCCCGGGCGAACGGTACGCCCATCAAGGCCGTCACCGTCTACACCAAGCCGGAGTGGGCGGCCCTGGTGGTGGCGAAGGGGTCGCCGATCACCAAGGTGAACCAGCTCAAGGGCAAGAAGGTCGCCGCGACCAAGGGCACCGACCCGTACTTCTTCCTGCTGCAGTCGCTGAAGGCGGCGGGACTGGCCGGCACCGACGTCGAGGTGGTCAACCTGCAGCACGCGGACGGCAAGACCGCGCTGGAGCGCGGCGACGTGGACGCCTGGGCGGGCCTGGACCCGCTCATGGCGCAGAGCCAGATCGAGTCCGGCTCCACCCTCATCCACCGCGAGCCCGAGTTCAACTCCTACGGCTTCCTCAACGCCCGCGAGGACTTCGTCAAGGAGCACCCGGAACTCGTGCAGGCCGTGGCTGACGCCTACGAGCGTGCCCGCGAGTGGGTCGGCGAGCACCCGGACGAGGCGGTCGCCCTGCTGGCGCGGGAGGCCAAGCTGGCGCCCGAGGTCGCCGGGGTCGTGCTGAAGGAGCGCACCGAGGTCGACCTGAGCCCGGTGCCGGGAGCCGACCAGCGCGCCGTGCTGGAGCGCATCCTGCCGACCCTCGTCGAGGAGAACCAGGTGCGCTCCGCGGAGGAGGCCAGGGCCGCGCTCGACTCGCTGTTCGAGCCCGCCTTCGCCCAGAAGGCGAGCGCGTCGTGAGCCTCGTCACCCGGGGGCGCTCCCCGGACCCCGGCGCGGGTGACACGCCGGTTGACACACCGGGTGACACGCAAGGGGAGACCACGGCCGCCCCCGCGAACGCCACCGCCGCTGCCACGGCGGAGGACACGACGGAGGACACCACGGCCGCCCCCGCGAACGCCACGGCGGGGGACGCTGCGGGGTATGCCGCAGGGGACGCTGCGGGGAACAGCGCGGAGAACGCCGCAGGGGACGTTGCGGGGTACGCCGCTTTCGGGCGCCGGGGGAGCCGGTCCGGGAGAAGGCTGCGCGGGGCCGGGCCGGTCGCCGGGGCGGCCGCCGGGCTGGTGGTGCCGCTGGTCGTGGTGGCCGCCTGGCAGGTGGCCACCGCCGCCGGGCTCTTCACGCAGAGCCAGCTGCCGCCGCCCTCGGCCGTGCTGGCCGCGCTGGGCGAGCTGGTACGGCGGGGCGAGCTGTGGCTGCACGTCGCGATCAGCGGGCAGCGGGTGCTGCTCGGCTTCGCCGCCGGGGCCGGCCTCGGGCTGGTGCTCGGCGCGGCCGTCGGGCTGTCGGCGCCCGCCAGGGCCCTGCTGTCGCCCAGCGTCGCCGCGCTGCGCGCGGTGCCCTCCCTGGCCTGGGTGCCGCTGCTGGTGCTCTGGCTGGGCATCGGCGAGGGGCCGAAGATCGTCCTGGTCGCGATCGGCGCGTTCTTCCCCGTCTACACCACGGTGTTCACGGCCCTGACGCACGTCGATCCGCACCTGGTGGAGGCCGGGCGGGCGTACGGCCTGCGCGGGGTGCGGCTGCTGGTCCGGATCCGGCTCCCCTCCGCCGCGCCCGCGGTGTTCGCCGGACTCCGGCTGGGGCTCGCCCAGGGATGGCTGTTCCTGGTCGCCGCCGAGCTCATCGCCTCCTCGATGGGCCTGGGTTTCCTGCTGATCGACAGCCAGAACACCGGCCGCACCGACATCCTCCTGCTGTCCATCCTGCTGCTCGCCCTGCTCGGCAAGGCCGCCGACGCCGTGCTGGGACTGGTCGAGCGGCGCGTCGTCCGCGACAGGTTCTGAAGGACCGCGGCCCCGGCCCGCTCCGGGGTTTCCGCACGGTCCGCGGGCGCCCGCGGACCGTGCGGCCGGTACGGGCTACAGGAGCGAGAGCGCCTTGGACACGCCCGGGTCGCGTCCGGTGGCCAGGTCGAGGGCGGTCATGGGGGCGTGGTGGTCGACCGGCACGCCGACGGTGTCGATGATCTCGCGGTCGGGGCCGAGGTGGCGGACCCTGGGCAGGAGCAACACGCTGCCGTCGTCGAGGAGATAGCCCGCGGCGGGGCCGGAGACGGCTCCGGCGGTGCGGGTCCCGACGAGGGTGCCCAGTTTGTTGCCCTTGACGGCCGCGCTGAAGTCGTCGCAGGCCGAGGCGCACCCGCGGTCGGTGAGGACGACCAGGCGCGAGCCGAGCAGCGGGACGCTGTCGTCGGTCCTGTTGGGCACGCAGTCGCCCTTGAGCGGGCAGAAGTAGCTGGTGACCCTGCCGTGCGCGAACGCGCCGAGCAGCCGCGTCACCTCGCGGGGCGACCCGCCGCCGTTGCCGCGCAGGTCCAGGACCACCGCCTTCGGCCTGCCCTTCAGCTTGGCGATGACCTGGTCGGCGGCGCCTTCGTAGAACCCGGGCAGCTGGACGTAGGCGACGCCGCCGGGCAGCGTCCTCGACGTCACCGACGGAGGTTGCCGTGTGATCGGGCCCTCCTTGAGCTCGACCGTGCGGGTCCGTCCCGTCGTGGGGCGCTTGAGGGTGACGCGTATCGGATCGGTGGTGACGGCGTCGACGAAGCCCTGGTTCACCTTGTCCCCGATGAACGGCGGTATGCCGTTGACCTCGACCACGATGTCACCGGGTCTGATGCCGGCCTTGGCCGCGGGACTGCCGGGCAGGACGCGGGTGATGAACAGCGGAGGCCGGGCCGCCGGATCGAGCTGGGGGCCCTGCTGGGCGGAGATGCCCGCGATGCCCGTTCCGACCGGCCCGTCCGGCTCGTCCTCCGGGGGCGGGGTCGGCCTGACCAGCCGGGCGTGGTTGTCGTGCAGCCCGGCGACCATGCCGGTGATCGCGGCGCGCAGCGCGGCCGGGTCGCCGGTGCCCAGGACCCTCGCGACGGCGGCCCAGTCGCTGTCGCGGTCGCCGGTCAGGGCGGGCAGCCGGAGACCGGCCCGGTCGGCGTCGCGCCGCATCAGATCCCGGGTGTAGGCGGAGAAGGCGTTCTTCAACGGCTCCTTCGGGTCCATGGCCGGGCCGCCGTAGTAGTTGTCCAGCACGCAGAAGTACGCCTGCCGGAGCGTGTTCACCGAGGTCGGCGGCACGGGTTGCGGCGGGGGCGCCGTGGCCGGCGCGCAGTCCCCGGCCTGGGCCGAGACCGACGCGGGCTTGGAGATGGACGCGGACGCAGTCGTGGACACGGTGCAGGCCGTCACCAGGAGGGCCGCGCAGAGAGTTCTGATCATGGCGGCCAGCGTGGCCGGAGGCGGGTTGCACGGCGGTGAACGAAATGGTTAACGTCGCTGTTACCCCCGTTCGGGTAAGAACGTCGGCATGCGGGTTCTGGTGGCCGAAGACGAACGCGACCTGGCCGACCTCGTGGCGACGGGACTGCGCCGCCACGCCATGGCCGTCGACGTGGTGTACGACGGGGCCGCGGCGGCCGAACGGCTGGTGCTGCACGACTACGACGTGCTCGTGCTGGACCGGGACCTGCCCGGAACGCACGGCGATCTCGTGTGCCGCGAGCTGGTGGCGCGCGGGAGCCGTACGCGGATCCTGATGATGACGGCGGCGGCGTCGGTGCCGGACCGGGTCGAGGGGCTCGGGATGGGCGCCGACGACTACCTGCCCAAGCCGTTCGACTACGCCGAACTGGTCGCGCGGGTGAAGGCGCTGGGACGGCGCAGCCTGTCGCGGGTGCCGCCGGTGCTGAGCCGGCACGGCATCGTGGTCGACACGCACCGCCTCCAGGCGTCGCGGGACGGGCGGCACCTGCACCTGTCGCTCAAGGAGTTCGCCGTCCTGGAGGTGCTGATGAGGGCCGACGGCGCGGTCGTCAGCTCCGAACGGCTGCTGGAGGAGGCCTGGGACGAGAACGCCGACCCGTTCACGACGGTGGTACGGGTCGTGGTCAGCCGCCTGCGGGCGAAACTGGGCGACCCGCCGTGCGTCCAGACGATCCCCGGCGCGGGGTACCTGCTGTGACGACGATCCGGGTACGGCTGACGCTGATCTACTCCGGGCTGTTCCTGCTCACCTCGGTCGTCCTGCTCGTCACGGTCAACCTGCTGCTGAGCCAGGCGCTGCACACGCGGATCGCGCGCTTTCCGATGCCGGCACCGGTGAAGCCGGTGAAACCGGTGGTACCGGGGGAAGCGGTGCGGGGAGTGCCGGAGCGGCCGTCGCCGCCACCGCTGCCCCGGCTGGTGGACGACGTCGTCGGCTACCAGTGGGAGGTGACCGTGCTGACGGTCGGGATCCTGACGCTGGTGTCGCTGGCCGTCGGATGGCTGGTCGCCGTGCGGATCCTGCGGCCCGTCCACCGGATCACCGCCACCGCCCGGCGGCTGTCCCTGTCGAACCTGCACGAGCGGATCGCGCTCACCGGGCCGAAGGACGAGCTGAAGGAACTGGCCGACACGTTCGACGCGATGCTCGACCGGCTCGAACGCTCGGTCGAGGGACAGCGGCGGTTCATCGCGAACGCGTCCCACGAGCTGCGCACCCCGCTGGCCGTCCAGCGGGCGGCGATCGAGATCGGCCTGCCCGAGGACGTCGGCGAGATCCGCGACAAGCTCCTGTTCCACAACCGCCGCACCGAGAACCTCATCGACGCCCTGCTGGTCCTGGCCCAGGCGGAACACGGTCTGGAAAGGAGCGGGCCGGTGGCCCTGGACGAGGTGGTGCGCCTCGTCCTGGCCGAAGGCGGCTCCGGCCACGTCACCGTGACGGCACGGACGGAACCGTTCGTCGTCGACGGGGATCCGGTCCTGCTGAACCGGCTCGTCACCAACCTCGTCGACAACGCGGTCCGCCACAACCACCCCGGCGGGACCGTCGAGGTGACGCTCGCCCACGGGATCCTGACCGTCAGGAACACCGGCCCGGAGGTCCCGTGGGAACGTTTCGGCGATCTCTTCGAACCCTTCCGGCGGCTGCACACGACCCGGGAGCAGGGAGCCGGGCTCGGACTGTCGATCGTCGCCTCGATCGCGAAGGCGCACGGGGCCGACGTGCGGGCGCGCCCCAACCCGGGGGGCGGGCTGGAACTCACCGTGGCGTTCGCCGGGCATCGGGACCGCAGCCGGAAGACCCGGCCGGTCCCGGAGGTGCTGTGACCCGGAGGCGTTGTGCCTGGGAGTGTTATGCCCGGGGCGCTGTGACCCGGAGGTGCTGTGCCCGGAAGGCTGTGACCCGGGGGCGTTGTGACCCGGAGGTGCTGTGGCCCGGGGACCCGCGGGCCCAACCACCCCCTGACCCGGAGGTCTACGACCGGGCGCGTGGCTCCGTGGGCGCCTTGCCGAACACCCGCGGGTCGGCCTCGCACTCGGCGATGAAGTCACCGGGGTAGCCCACCTCGAACCCCGTCGCCGACTCCAGGCGCCCGACCGCCTCCTCGGGGAGGACGACGTCGATCGCGCCCAGGTTCTCGGCGAGCTGCCCGGCGTTCCTCGCGCCGACGATCGGGTGGACGGCGGGGGAGCGGGCACGGGTCCAGGCGATCGCCACCTGGGCCGGCGTGGCGCCCAGCTCGCCCGCGACCTCCCGTACGGCACCCGCGACCGCGTGGTCGCGCGCGGTGAGGGAGCCGGGATCGACCCGGGTGGCCCGCTCCGTCCCCTCGGTGGCCTCCCGGCCGGTGAACTTCCCCGACAGCACGCCACCGGCGAGCGGCCCCCACGCGGCCACGCTCATCCCGAACGCCCCGGCCATCGGCAGCAGCTCCCGCTCGGCCTCGCGCCTGAGCAGGTTGTACGGCACCTGCAGGCCCGCGAACGGCGTCCAGTCCCGCCACTCCGCCAGGGTGCTGGCACGGCTGACCACCCATGCCGGGGCGTTGGAGACGCCCACGTAGAGGATCTTCCCGGCGCGTACGGCGTCGTCCAGCGCCCGCATCGTCTCCTCCACCGGGGTGTGGCGGTCCCAGACGTGCACCCAGTACAGGTCGATGTGGTCGGTCCGCAGCCGCCGCAGGCCGCGTTCCAGGGACAGGGTGAGGTTCTTGCGGTGGTTGCCGGCGGCGTTCGGGTCGTCGTGGTCGCGCGAGAGGGTGTACTTGGTGGCGACGACGAAGCGGTCGCGGCGGCCGGTGAGGAGCTCGCCGAGGATCTCCTCGCTCTCCGCTCGACCCCCGGCCCGGACAGGCCCGCCAGCCCCGCGGCCCGCCCGGTCGCCAGCAGGAGGAGATCACCGGCCGGACCCCGCACCTCGTCCGGGCCCTCACCGGCCGACCAGTCCAGGTCGGTGGCGATCAGCCTCGTACCGCGCAGACGTTTGGGAGCGCCGTAGAAGCCGGTGCCCAGGACGCGGCCGAGGCCCGCGACCGCCCGCTCGGCGGGCATCTCCCGCACGCGTCCGAGCGGGCGGGCGATGTCCTGGCCGTGCACCAGCACGTCGACGAGCGTGTCCAGCGGGCTGGAGCCGAGGCCGCGGCGCCGTGAGCCCGCCGTCTCGCGGAGCTGCGCGACGAGCTCCGCGGGCCCGAACCCGGCCGCCCGGTCCCGCGCCTGGTCGGCGAAGACCCGGTTGATGTCGCCGCGTGTCCGGATCGCGCGTCTGATCGTGTCGAGGACCATGGCGTGCGTGGAGAGCGTCAGGTGAGCGGCCACGTCGTGGACCGTCCAGCCGGGGCACAGCGAGGGGGCCCGCCATTCGTGCTCGTCGAGCTCGCCGAGAAGGGCCGCGACCCCGAGCCGTTCGTCCGTCGTCCAGGTGAAGATCTCTTCGTTGTCCATGTCAGGCTCTTCTCAGTCGGGTGTCCAACGGTGGTGAGGATTCTCGGCGAGGCGCGCACGCGCACGTGCACGCGGTCGCGAGCGTTCCCGGACAGTTGTCCGTGTGATGGCGACGGCGGCACGTTCCGCCGTCAGGGGGCGGTCGTGCCGCCGGCGCCGGAGGGCTCGACCATGCCGAGCCTGCGCAGCAGGTGTGCCCGTTCGGGGTCGGTGCCGGCCAGACCCAGCGCCTCCCGGTAGGCCGCCGCGGCCTCGGGGAGGCGCCCGAGCCGGTGCAGCAGGTCCGCCCGCGCCATCGGATAGGGGTGGTAGTCGCGCAGCCTGGGCTCTTCGGCCAGCTCGTCGAGCAGCGCCAGACCCGCCTGCGGCCCGTCGCGCATCGCCACCGCCGCGGCCCGGTTCAGCGCGACCACCGGGGACGGCGCGAGGGCGAGCAGCACGTCGTAGAGGGCCACGACCTGCGGCCAGTCGGTGGTCGCGACGTCGGCGGCCTCGTCGTGCAGGGCGGCGATCGCGGCCTGCACCCCGTACGGGCCGGGCGGCCCGCCGGTCAGCGCGACGAGCACCAGCGCGGCGCCCTCCTCGATCATGGCGCGGTCCCACCGGCCGCGGTCCTGGTCGTCGAGCAGCACGATCTCGCCGTCCGGTCCGGTACGGGCCTCGCGCCGCGCGTGGACCAGCAGCATCAAGGCGAGCAGCCCGGCGACCTCCCGCTCGGCGGGCAGCAGCCGGCGCAGGATCCGGCCCAGCCGCAGGGCCTCCTCGGCGAGGTCGAGGCGCTGCAGGTCCGGGCCCGAGCTGGCCGCGTACCCCTCGGTGAAGATCGAGTAGATGACCTGGAGCACCCCCGGCAGGCGCCGCGGCAGCTCGTCGGCACCGGGCACGCGGAACGGGATGCGAGCCTCGCGGATCTTCCTCTTCGCCCGTACGATCCGCTGGGCCGTCGTCGCGGGCGGCAGGAGGAAGGCCCGCGCGACCTCGGGCGTCGTGAGCCCGGCCAGGCAGCGCAGGGTCAGGGCCGTGCGGTCCTCGGCGGGCAGGGCAGGGTGGGCGCAGGTGAAGAACAGCAGCAGCCGCTCGTCGGGCAGATCGCCGTCGGCGTCCGGGGGCGGGGCGGGGGCGGCCCGGTCCGCCTCCACCTGCAGGACGGCGAGCCGGGCGGCGTAGGCCCGGTCGCGCCGCAGCCGGTCGACGGCCCGGCGCCGGGCCGTCGTCAGCAGCCAGGCCCCGGGCCTGGCCGGGACCCCCTCGACCGGCCAGTGCACCAGGGCCGCCTCGACGGCCTCGGAGGTGACCTCCTCGGCCAGGTCGAGGTCGCCGAAGCGGTGGACGAGGGAGGCGAGCAGCCGGCCGCGTTCCTCGCGGAACACCGACTCCACGGACGACCTGGCGTCGCCGGCCCGCCCGCCCGGCCCCTCGCCCGTCTCCCCGCCCGTTCCCTCGTCCGTCACCGTCAGGCCTCGAACTCGTCGATCGGCCGCACCACGACCGACCCGCCGTAGCGCGCGCCGGGGCAGCGGGCGGCCCATTCGAGCGCGACGTCGAGGTCCGGCACGTCGATGACGTCGTAGCCGCCGAGGATCTCGCGGGTCTCGGCGAACGGCCCGTCGGTGGTGACGGTCCGCTCGCCCGCCGGGCCGACCCGGACCGTCGTGGCGGTGCTCACGTCCTTCAGGGCGTACCCGGAGACCAGGACCCCCGCCTCCCGCAGCGCCTTGTCGTAGGTCACCCACTCCTCGAATTCGCACTGGACGCCCCCGTCGGCCGCCGGGGGACCGTACATCAGCAACATGTACTTCATGATCTGGCTCCTTCGTGTTCTGTCGCGGCCCCGCCTGGCGGGCCGCCCTTCGCCATGACGACGAACGGGGTACGGCCGGATCGACACGCCCCGGGAAAATTCTCCGAGGATTCCCAGGAGCGAGCGCGGCGACCCCCGATCCGGGGCGCCCGGCGGCGACCGGGAACGGGCGCGGAACCTGGACGGATCCAGCGCATGACCCTCAGTCTCGCGAAGCGCGCGAGTCGCGGACGGGTGTTCTCCCCGGCGACGGCGCGTCGCGCAGCAGCAGGGCCGCCTGCACCCGGTTGGCGCAGTCCAGCTTGGCCAGGACGCGGCTGACGTAGGTCTTGACGCTGGCCTCGGTCATGTGGACGCGCCGGGCGACCTGGGCGTTGGACAGGCCCTGCGCCACCAGGGCGAGGACGTCGGCCTCGCGGGCGGTGAGGGTGGCCAGCCGTCGGGCGGCGTCGCGCCCGCGCTCGTCGTCGCCCGGCGCCGCCATGTCGAGCACCAGGCGGGCCACGGCCGGCGACAGGTACGCCTGCCCGGCGTGAGCGGCGCGGACCGCCAGGATCAGCTCCTCGGGGGTGCACGTCTTCAGCACGAACCCGGACACGCCCCGCCGCACCGCGCCGCGTACGTTGTCCTCGTCGCCGAAAGCGGTGAGCAGCACCACCCGCGGTCCCGCCGCCAGCTCGGCCGCCGCGGCCAGGCCGTCCATGACCGGCATCGAGATGTCCAGGAGCGCGACGTCGACCCGGTGCAGGCGGGCGGCCCGCACCGCCTCGCGCCCGTCGCGCGCGACGGCCACCACCTCGATGTCCCCGGCCGACTCCAGGACGGTGCGGACGCCGGCGGTGATGAGGGGCTCGTCGTCGGCGATCAGGGTCCTGATCACGTGGCGGCCCCGGCCGGAACCGCCACCAGCGGGAGCATCGCGACGAGCCGGAACTCGCGCGGCCCCGGATGGACGCGCAGCAGCCCCCCGGCCGCTGCGACGCGCTCGGTGAGCCCGCGCAGGCCGTTCCCACGCGGGCCGTTCCCGTCGGCCGGGACGCAGGCGGCGGGGCGGCGGGGCATCGCGTTCGTCACCGAGACCAGGAGGGCGTCGGGCTGCCAGTCGAGCGACACGGTGATCCGCGTGCCGGACGCGTGCTTGGCCGCGTTGGTCAGCCCTTCCTGGACGACCCGGTAGGCGGCGTGGGACGCCCTCGCGTCGATGAGCGAGACGGCCTCGCCGGAGGTCTCGATCGTCACCGCGCTGCCCGCGGCCCGGGACCGCGCGAGGAGGTCGCCGACGTCGTCCAGACCGGGGGTGTCGCGGCCGCGCAGCGCGTTGACCACTTCGTGCAGTCCGGCCGCGGCGGCACGGGCGGTGTCGGCCAGGCCGCCCACCGCCCGCCGCTGCTCGGGAGGCAGGGAGCCCACCTCCAGCGCGGCGGCCCGCACGGACACCAGGCTGAGCAGGTGACCGAGCGAGTCGTGCATGTCATGGGCGATGCGCAGCCGCTCGCGCAGCCGCTCCTGCTCGGCGATGAGGGCCCTTTCCCGGCGCAGGTGCTCGCGTTCCCGGGCGAGGTGGCGACCGGCGAGCAACGGCAGCACGGTCAGCATCACGACGCGGGCCAGGGCCATCCACGGTTCGGCGGCGCCGGGCGCGCGCTGCACGACCAGCAGCAGCACGGACACGTACACGCTCAGGGCACACGCCGTCACCACGAGGTCCCTGCGCGCGGAGGCGCGGTACCCGGCCTGGAAGCCGGTGCAGACCAGCAGGGCCAGTGACCCGCCGGTGAGCACCGCCAGCGCCAGCGCCACGAGGAAGGCCACGAACGGCAGGCGGCCGGCCACCGCCACGGTGAGTGCCACGGCCACGGCGTACGGGGCGAGCCTCCACCCGTCCGTCCCGTCCAGCCACAGCAGCGCCGTGTCCGCGACCACGACCGCGCTGACGAGCGCATACCTGGACATGGACCTCACCTTACTCATCGCGCCCCGATGGCCGTTCACCGTCAACTTTGGTGAACAGCCGTCGATGACTTTCGGCGGCAGATCCCGGCCGCCCCCGGCTCCTAGTGTTCCGCGCATGCTCACCACAATCCTGGCGCTGGCCATGCTCACGACATCGGCCGGCGCCCCGTCACCGCAGCCGCCGCAGCCCTCCCTCCGGTGGGACGCCTGCCCCGTCGAGGGCGCGCCCGAGCTCCGGTGCGTGGACCTGCCCGTCGCCCTGTCGCCCGGAAGCGCCCGTAAGATCACCCTCAAGGTGGCCCGGCTGCCCGCCACCGGGACCAGGAAGGGGGCCGTGCTGGTCAACTTCGGCGGCCCCCAGGGACACCAGATCGCCTCGCTGGGCTCACGTGCCCGCATCTTCGACAAGATGCGCACGTCCATGGACGTCGTCACCTGGGACCCGCGAGGCTACCCCGGCCTCAGCGGCGCGGTGCTGCGGTGCGACTGGGGCTTTCTGCGCACTCCGGCGTTCCCCGCCGACCAGGCCGGGTTCGACCGGCTCGCCGCGGCGAACAGGGCCAGGGGCGACAGGTGCCGTGACACCGACCCGGAGCTCTTCGACCACATGGACGCGGCCGCCGACGCCCGGGACGCCGACGCCGTCCGCGCGGCGCTCGGCGAGGACAGGATGAACCTCCTCGGCCTGTCGTACGGCGGGATGATCGCGCAGTCCTACGCCCGGCAGTTCCCCCACCGCGTGCGCACGATGTACGTCGACGGCACCCGCAACCACAGCCTGCGCGACTGGGAACGGGAACTCGGCCTCCTGGCCCGCGAGACCGAGCGATTCATGGACCGCTTCTTCGCCTGGGCGCCCGCCGGGACGGAGAAGCGCTGGCGGGCGCTGATCGCCAGGGCCGACCGCGAGCCGATCCCCGCCCCGCAGGCCGACGCCCGCTTCGACGGCACACAGCTGCGGGCGATCGCGTTCCTCAAGCTCCGTCCCGGCCCCGCGAGCTGGGGCGACTTCGTGGCGGCCCTCACGGCGGCCGAGGCCGGCGACGCCTCCGGCTTCGTGCTGTCGAGCCGCCAGCCCTATCCCGGCGCCCCGGGCGGCGGGTACAAGGAGTGCCTGGACCTGCCGCGTCCTGCCAGGCAGCGGGATGTCGCGCGCACGGTCAGGCGGCTGCGCGCCATCGCCCCCAACACCGGCGCCTCCTTCGCGCTGGCCTGGCACCTGCCGCTCACCTGCGCCGGCTGGCCGGTCCCGGTGACCAACCCGCCCACGCCGATGCCCCGTACGCTGCCGCCGCTCCTGGGCGCGGGAACCTGGCAGGACCTCGACTCCACCCGCCGGGTGGTCGGGCAGATTCCGGGCAGCCGCACGATCGAACATGACGGCCCGGGCCACAACCTCTTCGGCGCGATGGCCAACCCCTGTGTCATCGACCACGTCAGCAGGTACGTCACCGAGCGCCGGCTGCCGCCCCGGGGGACCACGTGCCCCTGATCCGGCCACCGGGAAGCCGCCGCTGGAAACATCGCTGGAAACGCCGGTGGATCGCGGTCGCGGCGGTCGCGGTCCTCCTGTGTGCCGCCACGGCGTTCACCGTGCTCGCGTTCCCCTCCCTCGCGGCCACCACCTGCCCCGGCTGCTACGGCCTGGAGAGGCTGCGGCCCGGCCTGTACGCCGAACCCGGGCTGTCGCGGTCCCGGCGCGAGCACGTCGTCGCGGTCGTCGAGCGGGCGGACGAGCGGGTACGCGCCTTCTTCGGAGGACGCGAAAGCTCTCCGGACATCCTCGTGTGCCTGTCCGAGGACTGCTACCGAAGGATCGGCGGCGGTCGCGAACGCGGCGTCGCCGTACTGAACCGGTCGGTGATGCTGTCCCCGCGCGGCGTCGACCCCGTGATCGCCTCGCACGAACTGACCCACGTGGAGCTCCACGCCCGCCTCGACGGCGCCGAGGTCCCGCAGTGGTTCGACGAGGGCCTGGCCGTCCTGGTCAGCGACGACCCCCGCTACCTCGCCCCGGCCGGCGACCGCTGCCTGGCCGACTCCCGCGAGCCCCTCCCGGCCACGCTCGGCGAGTGGCTGCGCGCGGCGTCGGCCGATCCCCGGCTGTACGCGAAGGCCGCCTGCCGGGTGAGCCGCCGGGCGGGAACGGGCGGCGGTGAGGAGGCCCTGCGAACCATCGTCGACCGGCTGTCGGCGGGGGAGGCCTTTTCCCGCGTCTGGGCGTCGGCCACGGACCCCGCTCCCACGGTGACGAGATCGCCCTCACCGTGAACGGCGGCGACAGGTTTTCGTGCGGGCGCCCGGACGGTGCGACAGGCGCCTTTCCCGGCCCGCGGTACGAAACCACAGCTTGAGTTACGGCTCCGCCGGGCGGGCGAGTGGGTGAGCGGCGCGAATCCGGTACCGAAGGAGGGGAGGGCGGTTTCCGGCCGTGTCCGGTCGTCCTCCCCGGGTCCGCGCGGCTCACCGGAGTCACATTTTTGATCTACATCGTAAAGGCATTGGGTCGGAGCCAAAATCACTAACGACACCACGAAAACCCCGCAACAACGACACGGGCCGGGCGGTCGCGATCGCACCCAGGATTCGACAGAAGGGAAATTATTCCCCTTTCGAACCCATGTGACATTGAGCTTAAAACCCTTGTTAAACCGATTATCTGGCGAACTGGCGGGATGCACAAGAAATCGTAATTCATATCATGACGAAACGCTTCATAGCAATTTTGAATTTCTTGACACCGTAGAAATGCGATGACACTTTGTTTATGCCCGGCCCGCTGATCGAGATCGGCGCCGCGTGCGTTCTCAACCGCAAGACAGGGGGCGTGGCAGTTCCCTGATCCCGTTCGACTCAGCTCGGAGGTGCGGTCATGCGTCACTCTTTTGGCAGGAGCTCCTTTCGCGGGAGCTCCTTTCGCAGGATCTCCACAACAGCCGGCATCGTGGGCGCGGTGCTTCTCGCGATGTCGCAGACCTCGGCGGTCGCGGCCCCGGAGCGGGCCGCCCCCCCGCCCGCTCCCGCCCCGCTCCCCGCCCCCGCCCCGGCCGGTGGCGAGGCGAACTCAAGGAACTCCGGTTCCCCGGAGAACGGCCGGGCGCCCGCCGCGGTGTGCTACTTCCAGACCAGGGGCGACTACGTCCACGTCTCCAGCTCCGCCTTCGAGGCCTCCGGGCACGGCTGGTGGGTCAACGGCAACTGCAACGCCACGCTGGCGATAGTCACGGTCCAGCTGCAGCAGTACTACGCTGACGGCAGCTGGAGAAACGCCGGCACACCCGGCAGCGCGACGGTGAGGTCCGGCGGTGGCGCCGGCAACCGCGCGACCGGGCGGGCGGGGTGCACCGGCGGCAGCCTGACGGGGTGGCGCAGCGTCATCGACGTGGACCTGGTCGGCCTGGCCGACGACCCGGGCAAGCTCTTCACCCCGGGGCAGAACATCTACTGCAGGCGCTGACGGGAGAGGGGCGACGTGAGCATCAAACCCGACGGCACCATGCTCGCCGCGTTGTACGGCGAGCTGGCGCCGCACCCGTGGCGGGATCCTCTCGTCGCCCCTTCCGACGCCTACAGCCTGTTCGTCGCGAGGTCGTCCGCGATGGGATGGCTCGCCGAGGCCACGGAGCGCGTCTCCGGCGGCCTGTGGGGGATGAACGACGCGGGACAGGCCCCGGCCTCGGGGCCGGGGCTCGCGCGCGTCGCGTGGTTCCAGGTGGTGCTGACCGGGTCGGTCCCGGCCGACCGGCCGCTGCCGGTGCAGGCGTTCCTGGCGTGCGTGGACGACGTCGTGGCGCGCGTCGGCACCGCTCACCCGCGGGCGGTCCGGGTCCTGCTGCCCGTGCAGAGCCTGGAGGCCCCGGTGGGTACGTCGTCGCGCGTGAACGCCGTGATGACCCTGCTCCAGGACGCCGGCTGGTTCGCCGACGGTGACCCGCGCCTGAGGGCGGGGGTACGCGTGACGCTGGACGGCGGGCAGGACCCGTCCATCGGCTCGGCGGCGCCCGGGATGCTGCGCTGGATGCGGGAGTTCGATCAGGACGTCTTCTCGTGCGACCCGCTCCCCACGGACGATGACGACGTCCTCGCCGTCGACGACGGCCCGGTCCTGGAGCCCGCCGTCATCGACGAGGTGTGGCGCGGGTCCGGCCACCACCGGGTCACCTTCCACGGCGTCCTCGCCGAGTGGTCGCCGGCCGCCCTGGGCTGGCTGGCCGCCTTCCTCGCCGAGGCGGGTTTCCAGCACGGGATCGCCACCCCGTTGATGCTCACGGTCGGCCTTTCCTCGGGGCCCGACCCGCGCGCGGGCTGAGCCCGGCGCCGCCGGCCGGTGCTCGCCGTGCGGGAGCGCGGGGTGGGCGTGGGGTGGGGGGTCATCCGGTGCCGGGGGTGGCGTGCAGGCGCATCCGTAGCCGGACGTGGGATCGTCCGCCGCTCTGGCGGATGGTGAACTCGTCGCAGAGCCGGCCCATCAGCCACAGCCCGAACCCGCGGACCGAGCCCGGGGCGGGCCGGCGGCGGTCGGCCTGGTCGGAGGTGAGGCGTCCGGCGTCGTCGACGACGTCGACGACGAGGTCCGCCTCGTCGTGCCAGACGCTCACGCTGCCGACCGCGTCACCGTGTTCCAGCACGTTGATGACGGCCTCGTTGGCCGCCAGCAGCAGGTCGTCGCGTCGCGTCCCGACCAGGCCCACCTGGCTCATGTAGCGGTACAGGTGCCGGCGCAGGCCGATCAGGTCGGTGCTGATCGGCCAGTGGCCGTGCTGGTCGGCGTGCATGTCCGTCCCCTCGGGTGGGTGCCGTCCGTGGCGCTCAGCGGGGGGCTGCCGACGTGTTCGCCATGATCGGAACGGTCGCTGTGGAAGGTGTGCGGAAGTCCCTACCCACCCTGACCTGCTCAATCATCGACCCGCGGTGGGAGCGCTCCAACCGCAGGTGAAGCCGCCCGGGTCGCGCTCTCGCCGCGGAGCCGGACACCGCGACGTACCGGGAACCCCACGGGACAGGGCGGCAGAACACGGTCAGGACACGGCAGGAACCGGCGCGGCGCGAGAAGGGTGAATCCGGACGAACCGGCGTCAAGAACGCGTATGGATCCGCATGATTTCGTAGGCGCCCGGCGGCCGGACCGGTAGGGAATAGGGGTGTCTCCTCTTCCCCTCCTCCGGCGACCCCTCCCGGCCGCGTCGCGCCGTCCGGGGCGCCTCGCCCTTTTCTCATCGGCCGCCGGCCACCTGTCACGCCGTCTTCTCACCGGACCTCCCTCGATTCTCGCGGCCGCGGGACGTGACCGGCGCTAGAGCCCGGACACCGCCGCCCGGCGCCGTCCGGGCGAGGACGTGGATCGCGGCGACCGAGGCGACCGTAGACAGCGTAGACAGCGCAGGCAGCGCAGGCAGCGCAGGGATCACAGGGATCGCGGGCATCACAGGGAGAGAACCAGTGGCAGGTACGTCGGCGTCGGCACGGGTGGACTCGGGGTTGCGGGGGTGGTTGCTCAAGGGGCTGCAGCGCTCCGACCCCAGGACCAGCGGCCCCCACCACGAGGAGCCGCCCGAGCGGCAGCATTCCTGGTGGCAGGTGATGTGCCTGACCGGGGTGGACTACTTCTCCACCCTGGGCTACCAGCCGGGCATCGCCGCGCTGGCCGCCGGGGCGCTCAGCCCGCTGGCGACGTTGCTGCTGGTGGCGCTGACCCTGTTCGGCGCGCTGCCGACCTACCGGGCGGTGGCCGGGCAGAGCCCGCACGGGCTGGGCTCGCTGTCGATGCTGGAGCGCCTGCTGCCGGGCTGGCGGGGCAAGCTGCTGGTGCTGTTCCTGCTGGGGTTCGTGGCCACCGCGTTCATCGTGACCATCACCCTGTCGGCGGCCGACGCCACCGCCCACATCCTGCACAACCCGTTCGTGCCGCACTTCCTGTCCGGCTGGCAGGTCCCGGTCACCCTGGCGCTGATCGCCGCCCTGGGCGGGGTGTTCCTGGTCGGGTTCAGCGAGGCCATCTCGATCGCCGTCGTCCTGGTGGCCGTCTACCTGGTGCTGAACGTGATCGTCCTGGGGACGGCCCTGCACCGGGTGCTCGCCGACCCCGCGCTGGTCACCGGCTGGGGTGAGGCGCTGACGGCCCAGCACTCCAGCCCGCTGGCGATGGTCGCCGTCTCGCTGTACGTGAT
The DNA here is from genome assembly GCF_042888905.1 of Streptosporangium sp. NPDC002721. NCBI lineage: Bacteria > Bacillati > Actinomycetota > Actinomycetes > Streptosporangiales > Streptosporangiaceae > Streptosporangium > Streptosporangium sp. NPDC002721. The sequence continues at coordinate 59,154 of NZ_JBIAQI010000006.1, read as the reverse complement.
GCCCAAGCTCGCCCTGGGCCTGTCGGGTTTTGAGACCGGGGTGGCCGTGATGCCGCTGGTCAAGGGGGACCTGACGCGGCGGATCGGCGGCGCGCGCAAGCTGCTGACCACCGCGGCGGTCATCATGAGCGCCTTCCTGATCACCTCCAGTTTCGCCACCACCGTGCTCATCCCGGCGAAGGAGTTCGCCGAGGGCGGTGAGGCCAACGGGCGCGCCCTGGCCTACCTGGCGCACGAGTACCTGGGGGACGGGTTCGGCACCGTCTACGACCTGTCGACCATCGCGATCCTGTGGTTCGCCGGGGCCTCGGCGCTGGCCGGGCTGCTCAACATCGTGCCGCGCTACCTTCCCCGCTACGGCATGGCCCCCGACTGGTCGCGCGCCGCCCGGCCGATGGTGCTGGTCTTCACCGCCATCTCCTTCCTCATCACCCTGTTCTTCGGCGCCGACGTGGAGTCCCAGGGCGGCGCCTACGCCACCGGCGTGCTCGCGCTGATCCTGTCGGCCGCCGTCGCGGTCACCCTGGCCGCCTGGAACGAGGGCCGCACCCGTGCGGCGCTCTCGTTCGGGGTCATCACGCTGATCTTCGCCTACGCCACCGTGGCCAACGTCGTCGAACGCCCCGACGGCCTGGTGATCGCCCTGCTGTTCGTGCTGGCCATCGTGATCACCTCGTTGATCTCCCGGGCCACCCGCTCCACCGAGCTGCGCGTCACCAAGGTCACCCTGGACGACCTGGCCCGGCGCTACGTCAGCGAGGCGGGGGAGCTGCGGCTGATCGCCAACGAGCCGCACGAGCGCGACTGCAAGGAGTACGTCGACAAGGCCCGCGAGGCCTGGGAGCTGCACCGGCTGCGTACCGGCGAGGGGCTGCTGTTTCTGGAGGTGAGCGTCTCCGACGCCTCGGAGTTCGCCGGGGAGCTGCGCGTCATCGGTGAGGAGCGCCACGGGTTCCGCATCCTGCGGATGGAGAGCCCGACCATCGCCAACGCCATCGCCGCCCTGCTGCTGTACCTGCGCGACCAGACCGGCAAGACCCCGCACGTCTACTTCCACTGGGCCGCCGAGGGCAACCCGGTCGGCGCGTTGCTGCGCTACCTCGTCTTCGGCGGCGGCGACATCCCGCCGCTCACCCGTGAGGTGCTGCGCCAGGCCGAGCAGGAGACCGCCCGCCGCCCCCTGGTCCACGTCGGCTGACACCGCCACCACCGCCCACGTCTTCCACGTTGCGAGCGGGGGCCGGGGGGTGCCAGTGACGCCATGTCATGACTTCACCTGCGAAAATGTCACGGCGAGGTCATGACGTGGCCGCACTGCCGGACGAGCGCCGAGACCGCTGTGATCGAAGGGCTGGTTCGACAGAAGGAAATCGGATGCGAAAAGCCCTGACAGCCCTGACAGCTTTGACAACCCTGGCCGTCGCCGCCGTGGCGGCGATCCTCCCGCAGGGAGCGACGGCCACGGCGACGGCCGCGCCGGGCGCGGTGCGGTGGGGGACGTGCCCCAAGGACGTCGCCGCGCCCGGCCTGGAGTGCTCGACGATCACGGTGCCGCTCGACTACCGCGAGCCGGACGGGCGGAAGATCGAGGTCGCGATCTCCCGCCTGGCGAGCGCGGACCCGGCGCGGCGGCGGGGCGTGCTGCTGCTCAACCCGGGCGGCCCGGGCGCGGCGGGCCTGCGCTTCCCGGCCGACCTCGTGGCCGCCGGCCTGCCGCGCGGTGTGCTGGAGGCCTACGACGTGATCGGGTTCGACCCGCGCGGCGTCGGCCACAGCACGCCGGTGACCTGCGCCCTGACGCCGGAGCAGCAGTTTCGGGGCAACGTCCCGCCGTACGCGGCCACCGCGGCCGAGGTCGCCGAGCGGGCCAGGGAGGTCAGGGCCGTCGCCCGGCAGTGCGCCACCTCGAAGACGGCCTGGATGCTGCCGTACGTCACCACCGCCAACACCGCCCGCGACATGGACCGCGTCCGCGAGGCACTGGGCGAGCCGAGGCTGTCCTACCTCGGCTACTCCTACGGCAGCCACCTCGGCGCGGTGTACGCCACGCTGTTCCCGCGGCGCGGCGACCGGATCGTGATCGACAGCAACCTGCCCCCCGGCGGCATCGGCCACCGGGACAGGAGCCTGTTCGCCCGGGGCTTCGAGGACCGCCTCCCCGACTTCGCCGAGTACGCCGCCGCCCGCCCCGAGCACGGCCTGGGCGGCACACCGCGGCAGGTGACCGCGAAGTACTTCGAGCTCGCCGGGCGGCTGGACAGGACACCGGTGCACGGGGTCGACGGCGCGATGTTCCGGATGATCACGTTCGGCATGCTCTTTCGCGACACGACCTTCCCCGCGCTGGCCGAGCTGTGGAAGATGGCCGACACCGGCCAGGCGCCGCCGCCGGCGGCGCGGGACGCCGTGCCGGACGTGGACAACTCGCTGTCGAGCCATCAGTACGTGATCTGCGGCGACTCGCGCTGGCCCAGGACGGTCGGTACCTACCGGCGTGACGTCGAGGCCGACCGGAAGCGGTACCCGATGTTCGGCGCGGCGGCGGCCAACATCCGGCCGTGCGCGTTCTGGCCGTCCGGCCCCGTCGAGCCGCCGGTGCGCGTCGGTGACCGCGGTCCGTCGAACGTCCTCATGACGCAGTTCCTGCGTGACGCGGGGACGCCGCTGGCCGGCGCGGAGAAGATGCGGCGGGCGCTCGGCGACCGGGCCCGGATGGTGACGGTCGACCAGGGCGGCCACGGTGTCTACCTGTTCGGCGGGAACACCTGCGCGGATGCCGTGGTGACGGCGTTCCTGACCACGGGCGAGCGCCCGGCGCGCGACCTGGCCTGCGCGGCCGAGCCCTCCGCGGCCGGGACGGGCTGAGCGGCCCGCCTGCGCAGCAGCGCGGCGAGGCGGGCCGCGGCGGGCTGGCCGAGCAGGATCCCGAACAGGACCAGCGCCAGCCCGCACAGCTGCCGCGCGGTGAGCGCCTCCCCGGCGACCGTCGTGCCGAGCAGCACCCCGGTCACCGGGTTCAGCAGCCCGACCAGGCCCACCGTCGCCGCCGGCAGGCGCCGCAGCCCTGAGAACCAGGCGGCGAAGGCGAGGGCCGTGGCGACGACGGTGACGTAGCCGAACCCGAGGACCGCCGCTGCGTCCAGGGCCGGCGGCGGGCCCTCCACCGCGACGGCGAAGGGCAGCAGGACCAGGCCGCCGGCGACGAGCTGCCAGGAGGTCGAGGCCAGCGCGCCGACGCGGGCGCCGGGATCGGTGCCGGCGGTCCACCTCTTGGCCAGCACGTAGCCGAACGACGACATCACCATGGCCGCGACGGAGGCGAGCACGCCCGGGGCGTCGACGGCGGCCGCGCCGGTGAACAGCATGAGGCACACCCCGGCGATGCCGACGCCGGCTCCGGCCAGGTGCGCGAGCCGCGGCCGTTCGGCGAGCATCGGCCAGGCCAGGAGCATCATCGCCACGGGCGACGTCGCCATGATCGTCGAGGCGACGCTCGTCGGCAGCAGCTGGGCCGCCAGGTAGACCAGCGCGAAGAACGCGCTCATGTTGAGGGTGCCCAGGACGAGGGACCTCCACCACCACGACCCGCGCGGGAGCCTGCCGCACAGCAGCAGGAGCAGGAGCCCCGCGGGCAGCGCCCTGATGGCCGCTCCGTACAGGGGGTAGCCGGTCGGCAGGAACTGGTGGGTGACGAAGTAGGTCGTCCCCCAGGCGATCGGTGCCGTCGCGGTGAGCAGCGTCCAGCGGAAAGTGGCTTCCATGGAAGCAATATACCTTCCCGGGAAGCTATGATGGCGGCATGAGCGAATCCTTGGATCACGTCGCCCGCATCCAGCGGGAGTGGGCCCGCGAGCGCCCGGATCTGGATGTGAGCCCTCAAGGGGTGATCGGGCGCCTGCACCGCCTGGCCGGGCACCTCACCGAGCAGCTGTGTGTCGTCTACCGGCGCTACGGGCTGGGGGAGGGGGAGTTCGACGTCCTGGCCACCCTGCGGCGCGGGGGCGCGCCCTTCGAGCGCGCCCCCGGGGAGCTCGCCGCCTTCACGATGGTCACCACCGGCGCGATGACCAAGCGTGTCGACCGGCTGGAGCGCGACGGGCTCGTCACCCGCCGCCCGAGCGAGAGCGACGGCCGGGGCCGGGTGGTCGCGCTCACCGCCGCGGGCAGGGAGCTGATCGACCGGGCCTTCGCCGAGCACATGCGCAACGAGCGCCGCCTCCTCGACGAGCTGCCCGCCGAGGAGGTCGCGCTCCTGGAGTCGCTCCTCACCGCCTGGCTGGCTCGTTTCGAGGCGCCCCACTGAATAAATCTACATTGTAAAGGCGCTCGCTCGGGGCACAAAATCATTTACAGCGGACTAAAGACTCATCACCGAAAGACAAGGGCACCCTGTTCGGGTACGGCCGCAACGGGGCGGGCCGCCGGCCCGCGGCTTCGGGGGCCGTACGTCAGGCTGTGACAGCCCGGCGGCCGGCGCCGGACGGTCCTGAGCCCTGGCGCCGCCGTCCGCTCATCGTGAGCGCGTGTCCGTCTCGCCGGCGCCGGTGCCGGTGGGCTGGGTGTGTGGTTGCGGTGTCTTGCGGGGGTGCAGCGCTCCGGCGGAGGCGGCCATGAAGGCGGCCAGGAGGGCGGGGATGCCCAGGGCGGCGGGCAGGCCGACGAGTTCGGCGGCGCCGCCGATGATGGCGGGGCCCGCGACGAGGCCGGCGTAGCCGACGGTGGCGACCTGGGCGATGGCCTGCCCGGCGCGGGCGGGGTCGTGGTTGCCGGCGGCGGAGAAGACCTGGGGGACGATGGTGGCCAGGCCGAGGCCGAAGAGGGTGAATCCGGCGATGGCGACGGGGATCTGGCCGGAGAGCAGGGCGGCGGTCAGGCCCGCGGCGGCCAGGAGGCCGGAGTAGCGGACCAGGCGTACGGGTCCGAGGCGTTGGGCGAGATGGTCTCCGGCGAAGCGGCCGACGGTCATGGCGGTGGAGAAGGCGGCGAATCCGGCGGCGGCGACGGCCTGGGAGGCGCCGAGGTTCTGGAAGAGGTAGACGGCGGTCCAGTCGTTGGCGGCGCCTTCTCCGACGAGTCCTGCGAAGGCGACGACGCCCATGAGGATGATCCAGCCGGTCCAGGGGGCGCGCCGGTGCGGGGTGGTGGTGGTCGTGGCGGGGGGTGGGGTGGTGGGCAGGAGGTGGCGGCGGGCGTACAGGGAGGTGAGGGCGAGGGGGAGGCCGACGGCGGTGAGGGTGGTGGCGGCGCTGAGGTCGAGGGCGGCGAACAGGCCGCCGATGCCCGCGCCGATGAGGCAGCCGAGGCTGAACATGCCGTGGAAGGAGGACATGATGGGGCGGCCGTAGGCGCGTTCGACCTCGACGCCGTGGGCGTTCATGGAGACGTCGAGGAAGGCGTTGGTGAAGCCGAAGAGGAAGAGGGTGGCGATGAGGGCGGGCAGGGTGGGGGCGTAGCCGGGGGGGATGACGGTGAGCGCGGTGGCGATGGCGGCGGGGGTGATGAGGCGGGCGCTGCCGAGGCGGTCGGTGAGGTGTCCGGCGAAGCGCATGCCGGTGACGAGTCCGATGGCGACGGCGAGGAGGCCGTAGCTGAGCTGGCCGTCGCTGAGGTCGAGGTCGTGTTTGACGGCGGGGATGCGGGCGGCCCAGGCGCCGGAGGTGATGCCGAGGAGGATGAAGAAGTGGGAGACGGCCCTGCGGGCGGCTGTGGGGGGCCGGTGGGTGGTGGTCATGGGCTCCCCGGGTGTGTTGGCTCCGGGGCGTATTCAATCATGGTGGTCGGGGGGGATCACAGGGTCAACAGGGTCAGTGGACGGAGAAGCCGCCGTCGACGCAGATGGCCTGGCCGGTGATGTAGGCGCTGGCGTCGCTGGCGAGGAGGACGGCGATGCCGGCGAAGTCGGCGGGGTGGCCGTTGCGGCCGGTCATGGTGCGGGCGGCGAGTGCTTCGACGCGGCCGGGGATGGCTTGGGCGGGTTCGGTGAGGGGGGTGAGGACGAAGCCGGGGATGATGGTGTTGGCGCAGACGCCGTGGGGGGACCAGGCTTCGGCCTGTGAGCGGGTGAGGCCGGTGATGGCGGCTTTGGAGACGCCGTAGGCGCCGCTGTCGCCGAAGGCCCGGTGGGATTGCTGGGAGCCGATGTTGATGATGCGGCCCCAGCCGCGTTCGGCCATGCGGGGGCCGAAGTGCTGGCCGAGCAGGTAGGGGGCGGTGATGTTGACGGCCATGGTCTGTTCGTAGTCGTGGGGGGTGAGGTCGGTCATGGGGGGGCGGATGTTGTTGGCGGCGTTGTTGACGAGGATGTCGATGTCGCCGAAGTGGGTGGGGGCCTGGTGGCACAGGCGGGTGAGGTCGGCGGGGTCGGCGAGGTCGGCGGTGATGGCGGCGGCTTTGATGTGGTGGTCGCGTAGCCGGGTGAGGGCTTCGTCGAGGTGGGTCGGGCGGCGGGCGGCGATGACGACGTTGGCGCCGGCGTCGCCGAGGGCGCGGGCGATGGCGTGTCCGATGCCGGAGCTGCCGCCGGTGACGAGGGCGGTGCGGCCGGTGAGGGAGAAGAGGGTGGTGGTGGGTGCTGCGGGTGTTGTGGGTGCTGTCACAGCGACAGAACCTATCATCCGACCTTTTTGTGGGGGGCGGGATTTCGCAGGGTGAGGGCGGCCTGTTGGATCTTGTCCATGATGGCGGACATGTCGCGCAGGGTGGGGGTGTCGAGGTGTTGCAGCAGGCGCCGGAACTCGGTGAGGCCGGCGTCGGCGATCTGCTCGATGAGGGCGCGTCCGGCGGGGGTGAGCTCGGCGCGGCGGATGCGGCGGTCGCGGGGGTCCTCGCGGCGGGCGACGAGGCCGTGGGCGACGAGGCGGTCGACGATGCCGGTGACGGTGCCGAGGCCGACGTCGAGGTGGGTGGCCAGGTCCTGGCCGGAGGCGGAGCCCTGGCCGGAGAGGATCATGACGACCTTGAGCTGGCGCATGGTGAGGTTGGAGTCGAAGAGAGGGGAGGGGGCGCGGTGCTGGGCCATGAGCCTGCCCAGGTCGCGCTGGATGGCGCCGATCTGGTCGATCAGCTGTTCGCGGTCGTCGTTCACGCTCACCTCTCGCTTCCTGAGAAGGTTATCAGGATTGGTAAGCATCGTTAAATATTCGTATGAGGCGAAGTGTTAGTCTAGGGCGAATCTTGTTGTGACATCCCTCCTTGAGGAGCCCGCCCCCATGACCTCCCTGGCCAGGTTGAGCCTCGCCAACCGCAGCCTCGTCATAATGATCGCGTTGGTGCTGAGCGCGTTCGGCCTGTTCGCGATCCCCTCGCTGAAACAACAGCTCCTGCCCTCGCTGTCGTTCCCGGGCGCGTTCGTGGCGGCCTCCTACCCGGGTGCCTCTCCTGAGATCGTCGAGGAGCAGGTGACCGAGCCGATCGAGAACAGCTTCCAGGGGCTGGAGGGGGTCTCGGAGGTGACCTCGACGTCCCGGGAGGGGATGGCGCAGGTCCAGGTGGCGTTCGAGTACGGCACCGACATCGACGCCGCGGTCGCCGACATGCAGCAGGCGGTCTCGCGGATCGAGGCGCAGCTGCCCGAGGGGGTCGATCCGCAGGTCCTGTCGGGCGGGACCGACGACATCCCGGTGATGCAGCTGGCGGTGGGCGACGGCGGCGACCAGCGGGCCATGGCCGAGAAGCTGGGGCGCCTGGTGGTGCCGGAGCTGCAGGCCATCGAGGGAGTGCGCTCGGCGACGGTGACGGGCACCCGCGACGAGGTGGTGACGATCACTCCGGACCTGCGCAAGATGGCGTTGGCGGGGGTGTCGCCGACGGCGGTGACCGAGGTGCTGCGGGCCAACGGCCAGCCGGTTCCGGCCGGTAGCGTGACCGAGGGCAAGGTGTCGCTGACGGTCCAGGTGGGGGCGCGGATCTCGACGCTGGAGGAGTTGCGGGACCTGTACCTGACGCCGGCCGCGCCGGCGCCGACGGCGCAGCAGGCGCCCGCCCAAGCCCGCCAGATGCCGCCCGGTGGCGGCACGGCCCAGCAGATCCAGCAGGCGCAGCGGGCCGCCCAGGCCCAGGCGCAGCGCCCGGCGGCGGCTCCCAAGCCGGTGCGGCTGGGGGACGTGGCCACGGTGGAGCGGACCCTGGCCGAGGGCACGTCGCTGACGCGCACCAACGGCCAGCCCAGCCTGGGGCTGTCGCTGACGATGACCCCTGACGGCAACGCGGTGGCGATCTCCCACGAGGTGCGCGAGAAGCTCCCGGAGCTGGTGCGCGCCATCGGGGATTCGTCGGAGATGACGGTCATCTTCGACCAGGCGCCGTACGTGGAGCGCTCGATCGAGGACTTGACGACCGAGGGCCTGCTGGGCCTGGCGTTCGCGGTGCTGGTCATCTTGGTCTTTCTGCTGTCGGTGCGCTCGACGCTGGTGACGGCGGCCTCGATCCCGCTGTCGGTGGTCATCGCGCTGATCGCCTTGTGGGTGGGCGACTACTCGCTGAACCTGCTGACGCTGGGCGCGCTGACGATCGCGGTGGGCCGGGTGGTCGACGACTCGATCGTGGTCCTGGAGAACATCAAGCGTCACCTGGGGTACGGGGAGGCCAAGCGCAAGGCGGTGCTGGCCGGGGTGCGCGAGGTCAGCGGCGCGGTGACGGCCTCGACGCTGACGACGGTGGCGGTGTTCCTGCCGATCGCGGTGGTGGGCGGCATGGTGGGGCAGCTGTTCGCGCCGTTCGCGATCACGGTGACGGTGGCGTTGCTGGCGTCGTTGCTGGTGTCGCTGACGGTGGTCCCGGTATTGGCGTACTGGTTTTTGAAGGCGCCGGTGCTCTCGCCGGAGCAGGCGCGGGCGGTGCGTGAGGAGGCCGAGGCCAAGGAGCTGCGCAGCCCCCTGCAGCGGGCCTACCTGCCGGTGTTGCGGTTCGCGACGCGGCGGCGCCTGGTGACGCTCCTGATCGGCGTGGTGGTGTTCGCCGCGACGATGGGACTGGCCGGCCGCCTGGAGACCAACTTCATCGACTCCTCCGGCCAGGACACGATCTCCCTCAGCCAGCGGATGCCGGCGGGCACCGACCTGGAGACGACGGACGCGGCGGCCAAGAAGGTCGAGGAGGTCCTGGCGTCACTGAAGGGCGTGCGCGACTACCAGGTCAACGTGGGCGGCGGCGGCGGCTTCCTGGGCATGGGTGGCGGCGGTGGCACCGGCGACCGGGCCTCGTACTCGCTGACGGTCGCCGAGGGGACCGACACCGTGGCGCTGGAGGAGCAGCTGCGCAAGCAGCTGGGGCAGCTGAGCGAGGCCGAGATCGGCAAGGTCACGATCGGCGGCGGCCAGGGCGCCCCCGGAGGCGGGGCGACCAACCAGCTGCAGGTGATCGTGCAGGCGCCGGACGTGGCGACGCTGCGCACGGCCAGCGAGGCGGTCCGCACCGCGATGGCCGACCTGGGCGGGCTGCGGGACGTGACCTCCAACCTGGCGGCCGGCGCCGAGCGGGTCGAGGTGCGCGTCGACCGGGAGAAGGCCGCGGCCAGGGGGCTGACGGAGACGCAGATCGGGCAGCTGGTGGCCCAGCAGTTCCGCGGGGCGCCGCTGGGCGAGCTGACGCTGGACGGCCGCTCGGGCGCGGTGGTGCTGCGGACCGTGGACGCGCCCGAGGACGTCAAGGCCGTGGAGGCGCTGAAGCTGCAGACCGCCACGGGTGTGGTGAAGCTGTCGCAGGTGGCGAAGGTGTCCACGGTGGCCGGTCCCACGCAGGTGACGCGGATCGACGGCGAGCGCAGCGCGACGGTCTCGGGTACGGCCACCGGCAGCGACCTGGGCGCCACGACGACGCAGCTGACCACCAAGCTGGACGCGCTGGCGCTGCCGGCCGGGGCGAGCTACACCATGGGCGGGGTCAGCGCCGACCAGGCCGAGGCGTTCGGGCAGCTGGGCCTGGCGATGCTGGCGGCGATCGCGATCGTCTTCATGATCATGGTGGCGGCGTTCCGGAGCTTCGTGCAGCCGCTGATCCTGCTGGTGTCGGTGCCGTTCGCGGCGACCGGCGCGATCGGGCTGCTGCTGGCCACGGGCACCCCGATGGGTGTTCCGGCCCTGATCGGCATGCTGATGCTGATCGGCATCGTGGTGACCAACGCGATCGTGCTGATCGACCTGATCAACCAGTACCGCGAGCAGGGCATGGGCATCGTGGAGGCGGTGATCGAAGGCGGCCGGCGCAGGTTGCGGCCGATCCTGATGACCGCCGTGGCGACGATCTTCGCGTTGATCCCGATGGCGCTGGGGCTGACCGGCTCGGGCGGGTTCATCTCCCAGCCGCTGGCGATCGTGGTGATCGGCGGCCTGCTGTCGTCGACGTTGCTGACGCTGGTGCTGGTGCCGACCCTGTATGTGATGGTGGAGCGGCTCAAGGAGCGGCTGGGCCGCAAGAAGCCCGCCAAGGACGGTAAGGACGGCGGTGAGCGGCCGCAGCTGAAGGTCTACGACAAGGACGAGCTGGCGCCGACGACCCGCTAGACCCCGTGGAAGGAGAAGCCGGTCGCCCCTCGGGGCGGCCGGCTTCCGCCTTTTCCGGGGGAGCCGCGCGCCCCTGGTCGGGGCGGGCGGGAACGGCGGAATATACTGACGCAACGTGACTGCCAAGCCGCGTATCCCCAATGTCCTTGCCGCCCGCTACGCCTCCGCGCAGCTGGCCCACCTGTGGTCTTCCGAGTACAAGGTGGTGGCCGAGCGGCGCCTGTGGCTGGCCGTGCTGGCCGCGCAGGCACGCCTGGGAGTGGAGGTGCCCGCCCAGGCGCGGGCCGACTACGAGAAGGTCCTCGACCACGTCGACCTGGAGTCGATCGCCGCCCGCGAGCGCGTCACCCGCCACGACGTCAAGGCCCGCATCGAGGAGTTCAACGCGCTGGCCGGCCACGAGCAGGTCCACAAGGGCATGACCTCACGCGACCTGACCGAGAACGTCGAGCAGCTGCAGATCCGCGACAGCCTGGTGGTCGTGCGCGACCGGTGCGTGGCGCTGCTGGCCGCGCTGGCGCACCTGGCCACGACGCACTCGAATCTGGTGATGGCCGGGCGCTCGCACAACGTGGCCGCGCAGACCACGACGCTGGGCAAGCGGTTCGCCTCGGCGGCCGACGAGCTGCTGGTGGCTTTTGCCCGGCTGGAGGAGCTCATCGCCCGCTACCCGCTGCGCGGCGTCAAGGGGCCGGTCGGCACCGCCCAGGACATGCTGGACCTGCTGGGCGGCGACGCGGGCAAGCTGGCGGAGCTGGAGGACGAGGTGGCCGCGCACCTGGGGTTCGCCCACCGGCTCACCAGCGTGGGACAGGTCTACCCGCGCTCGCTGGACTACGAGGCGCTCACCACGCTGGTGCAGCTGGCCGCCTCCCCCTCCTCGCTGGCCAAGACGATCCGGCTGATGGCCGGGCACGAGCTGGTCACCGAGGGCTTCGCCGAGGGCCAGGTCGGCTCCTCGGCGATGCCGCACAAGATGAACACCCGCTCGTGCGAGCGGGTCAACGGCCTGGCGGTCATCTTGCGCGGGTACGCCTCCATGACCGGGGAGCTGGCCGGCGACCAGTGGAACGAGGGCGACGTCTCCTGCTCGGTGGTACGCCGGGTGGCGCTGCCGGACGCCTTCTTCGCCTTCGACGGGCTGGTGGAGACCATGCTGACGGTGCTGGAGGAGTTCGGCGCCTTCCCCGCGGTGATCGCCGCCGAGCTCGACCGCTACCTGCCGTTCCTGGCCACCACGAAGATGCTGATGGCCGCGGTACGGGCCGGGGTGGGCCGCGAGAGCGCCCATGAGCTGATCAAGGAGCACGCGGTGGCCTCGGCGCTGGCGATGCGCGAGGGCGCGGGCGTCAACGAGCTGATCGCCCGCCTGGGGGCCGACGAGCGCTTCCCCTTGGAGGAGGATCGGCTGGCGGCCCTGCTGGGTGAGCCGATCTCCTTCACCGGCGCGGCCTCGGCCCAGGTGGAGGCGGTCGTGGCCCGCGTGGCGCAGGTCGTGGCCCGCCACCCGCAGGCGGCCGCCTACCGGCCCGGGGCGATCCTCTGACCGCCACGAACACACGAACGCCATGAACCACACGAACGGCGTGAACGGTGTGAACGGCACGCCGGTGCGGCTGAAGGACGCCGCCGAGGTGGCCGAGGCCTGCGCCGGCGACGCGCTCCTGCTGTGGGGAGCGCAGGGGATGGGCCCCGGGGTGCGGGCGTGGGCGCTGGGGGAGGCGGTGGCCGTGGCCTGCCCCGACCTCAACCGCCGCGACCGCCTGACCGTGGGCGGCTCGCCCGGCCCGGTGAGCACCCTGGTGAAACACGCGCTACGGGAGGCCGGCCCCTCCTACCGGATGGTGGGGGAGCGGGCACTGGTCGAGGAAGTCGCCGCCCGGCTGCGGATGCGGGTGCACGGCTCGTTCGAATGGATGGACACCCCGCCCGGCGCCACCTTCACCCCCCCTGCGGCGGCCGGAGGGGCGCGGTGGCTGCCGCAGGCCCAGGAGGGGGAGGTGAGCGTCCTGCTCGCCGAGGCCTCCCCCACCGCCTGGGCGGTACCGGGCGTGGCGGGAGTACGGCGCTGGGCCGGGGTACGCGGCCAGGACGGGCACCTGGTCGCGGTGGCCGCCGACGCCTGGTCCTGCCCCGCGGTGGGATTCGCCGCCGGGGTCGCCACCGCACCGGCCGTACGCGGCCGCGGCTACGGCGAGCGGGTGTGCCGGTTCGTGTTCGCCGAGCTGGCCGCCGCCCACGACCGGGTCGCGCTGATGGTCGACACCGAAAACCACGCCGCCATCACCCTGTACGAGCGGCTGGGACTTCGCCGGCGCCCGCTGGCCGCCGCCGCCCCGGAGGGCGCCTGACCTCACCCGGATCCCCCCTCGCCCGCCCGGCACCGGCCGGGGCGGGGGCCCGGGGGAAAACCTGGTGCGAGGCGCGGTCGCGGCAGGCAGAGTGGACGAAATGATGTCCAGTTTCATACCTGGCCTGGAGCTTTCGCGTGCTTTCTACGCCCAGGTCGTACAGCCGATCATCGCCGACGTGCCGCACAGCGCCGCGCTGATCGGCGCCGGGTCGGAGGTGCTGGCCTTCGACACCGAACGCTCCACCGACCACGACTGGGGCCCCAGGGTGGTGGTGTTCGTCGCGGCGCACCGCACCGAGCCGGTCCGGCGCGCCGTCGGCGAGCAGCTGCCCGCCGACTTTCGCGGCTACCGCACCACCGTGACCGGCGCCCGCCACGGCGTGCAGGTGAGCGACGCGGCGACCTGGTTCACCGAACGGCTCGGCTTCGACCCGCTGCGAGGGGTGGGCGCCCTGGACTGGCTGTCGACCCCCTGGCAGCGGCTGGCCGAGGTCACCAGCGGGGAGGTCTTCCACGACGGCCTGGAGGTCCTGGAGCGCTCCCGTACGGCACTGCGCTGGTACCCCCCCGACCTGGAACGCTACGTGCTGGCCGGGCAGTGGCGGCGCCTGGCCCAGCAGGAGGCCTTCCCCGGCCGGTGCGGGGAGGTCGGCGACGACCTGGGCTCGGCACTGGTCACCGCGAGCCTGGGCCGCGACCTGATGCGGCTGGTGATGCTGACACGCCGGCGCTACCCGCCCTACGCCAAGTGGCTGGGCAGCGCTTTCGCCCGCCTGCCGGGCACGGCCGAGCTGGGCGACGCGCTGTCGGCGGCGCTGGCGGCCACCGGGTGGCGCGAACGCGAGCGGCACCTGGGGGTGGTGTACCGGCGGGTGGCGTCCCTGCACAACCGGATGGGGGTGGCCCCCGCCCTGGAGGGGAGCCTGCGCCCCTACCACAGCCGGCCCTTCCAGGTCATCGACGCCGGCCGGTTCGCCGACGTCCTCGGCGACGCGGTCACCGACCCCCGCGTGCGGGCGCTGCCGCCGGTGGGCTCGATCGACCAGTTCGGCGACTGCGCCGACCTGCTGACCGACCCGCGGCGCTGCCGGGCGGCCACCCGCGCCGTCCTGGACCTGTGAAACCGCGGCCGAGGCGTCGAGGCGGGGTCAGGCGGTGACCGGCTCCCGGTGGCGGGCGAGCATGCGCCGCTCGAACCACAACGTCGCCAGCGGCGGGATCGAGCACACCAGGCCGACGACGACCGTGCCCAGGCTCCAGCGGGCCTGGCGGGCCGCGTACAGCACCGCGGCCAGATAGAGCACGAACAGGGCGCCGTGCACCGGGCCGAAGATCTTCACGCCGAGGTCGCCGGTGGCGGCGACGTACTTGAAGTACATGCCGATGAGCAGTCCCGCCCACGAGCACGCTTCGGCGATCGCCACATAACGGAACAGGCGGAGTGCGGTCGGCACGGCGAGTACACCTCTCCAAAGGGGAAGACGTCCGGACGGCGAGGCATCCGGACAGGGGGCTGACGGACCGGGGTGAACGGCTTCCAGCCTAGGGGGACAGGGGGCCGCCCACCCCGCCGGGCCCCAGAGGCCTGTACGGCGGGGGAGACGCCCTTGACCTGAAGTTAACTTCAGCTTCTAGGGTCATGGTGCGGGCACCGCCCGCGCGCCCTCACCGGGCGCCGGCCGCTGCCACCGGGGACGGCGGGACGCGAGCCGCGCACGGCCGCGGCGCCCCCCCTCACGACGAGCAGCGGCGAGCAGCGGCGAGCAGCGGCGAGCGATGACGAATGACGACGAGTGACGAGCACGGAAACACGGTGAACCTGTGATGAGCATGGAAATGGCGGCCTGGCACTCGCTCTACAGCGCGGTGCACGCCCAGCAGGACCGGCGGCCCTTCTCCAAGGCCACCCTGCGGCGCATCGCCGCCTTCGCCCGCCCGCACCGCACCCTGCTGGTGTGGTTCCTGCTGCTGAGCGTGATCTCGGCGGTGCTGGCGGTGGCCACCCCGGTACTGGCCGGGCAGGTGGTCGACGCGATCGTCGGCGGCGCCGCGACCGGCGTCGTGTTCCGGCTGGCCGCCCTGATCGCGGTGATCGCGCTGGCCGAGGCGGCGCTGGGCCTGCTGACCCGGTGGATGTCGGCCAGCATCGGCGAGGGGCTGATCCTGCGACTGCGCGGCGCCGTCTTCGACCACGTGCAGCGCATGCCGATCGCCTTCTTCACCCGCACCCGTACCGGCGCGCTGGTCAGCCGGTTGAACAACGACGTCATCGGCGCCCAGCGCGCTTTCAGCGACACCCTCTCGGGGGTGGCGGGCAACCTGGTGACGCTCGCCCTGACCCTGGTGGTGATGGTCGGCATCTCCTGGCAGCTGACCGCGCTGGCGCTGATCCTGCTGCCGCTGTTCGTCCTGCCCGCCCGGCGCGTCGGCACCCGGCTGGCCCGGATGGAACGCGAGGCCGCCGACCACAACGCGGCGATGAGCACCCAGATGACCGAACGCTTCTCCGCCCCCGGCGCCACCCTCGTCAAACTGTTCGGCCGCCCCGCCCAGGAGTCGGCCGAGTTCCTGGCACGAGCACGGCGGGTGCGCGACATCGGCGTCCGCACCGCGATGGTGCAGTCGGTGTTCGTCACCGCCCTCACCCTGGTCTCGGCGCTGGCCCTGGCCCTGGTCTACGGGGTCGGCGGCTTCTACGCGCTGAGCGGGAGCCTGGAGCCGGGCGCCCTGGTGGCGCTGGCGCTGCTGCTGACCCGCCTGTACGCGCCGCTGACCGCGCTGGCCGGGGCGCGGGTGGAGGTGATGAGCGCCCTGGTCAGCTTCGAGCGCGTCTTCGAGATCCTCGACCTGCGACCGCTGATCACCGACCGGCCCGACGCCCGCCCAGTGCCCGAGGGGCCGGTGACGGTGGAGTTCGACGACGTCGGCTTCGCCTACCCCTCGGCTGAGAAGGTCTCGCTCGCCTCCCTGGAGGAGGTCGCCACCCTGGACGCGCGCGGCGGCACGACCGTGCTGCACGAGGTGTCCTTCCGCGCCGAGGCCGGGCAGATGATCGCGCTGGTGGGCTCCTCGGGAGCGGGCAAGTCCACGATCGCGCAACTGCTGGCACGCCTGTACGACGTCGACAGCGGCGCGGTACGGCTGGCGGGGGTGGACGTGCGCGAGCTGTCGGCGGCCTCGATCCGTCAGACACTGGGCGTGGTGACCCAGGACGGGCACCTGTTCCACGACTCGATCCGCGCCAACCTGCTGCTGGCCCGCCCCGAGGCCGGCACCGAGGAACTGTGGCAGGTGCTGCGGCGCGCCCGGCTGGCCGACCTGGTCGCCTCGCTGCCCGACGGCCTGGACACCGTGGTCGGCGAACGCGGCTACCGCCTCTCGGGCGGGGAGCGCCAGCGGCTGACCATCGCCCGGCTGCTGCTGGCCCGCCCCAGGGTGGTGGTGCTGGACGAGGCCACCGCCCACCTGGACTCCACCTCCGAGGCCGCGGTCCAAGAGGCCCTGGCCGAGGCGCTGGCCGGACGGACCGCGCTGGTCATCGCCCACCGGCTGTCGACGATCCGCGCCGCGGACCTGATCCTGGTGGTGGAGGACGGGCGGATCGCCGAGCGGGGCACGCACGCCACGCTGCTGGCCGCCGGAGGCCGCTACGCGCAGCTGTATCGCACCCAGTTCGACCGGCGGGCCACCACCCAGACCACCCTGGCCGCCCCGGCCCCCCAGACCACCCTGGCCGCCCCGGCCGCTTCCGGCGGGGGAGACGAGCTCGGCGGGGGAGAGGTCGCCGAAGGCGCCGTGGCCGCCCGCTGAACACCCCGCTGTCCCTCTCCCTTCCGGGAACCGGGGAAGAGGGGTGGCGGGAAGCGGGATCGTCAGGGCCGGTGACCGGCGCGGTCGGCGTTGGCGTGGATGGCGTCACGGATGTAGACGGCCAGGCCCGTGGCCGAGGCCTCGTAGACGGCGGCGAAACGCGGATCGGCGACGTACATGTCGCCCAGGCCGCGGTGGATGTCGTAGGAGCAGTCGTAACACCAGCGGGTGAGGTGCGCCCGGTGCTCTTCGGCCAGCCCCATCGCCCGCGCCCCGCCGGCCGGCAGCCCCGCGAGGTAGGCCTCGGTGAAGTCACGCACCGTCCGGGCGGCCTCCTCGGTGAAGCGCGCCCAGTCGGCCCCGGTCATCGCCGCGGCCCTGGCGCGCGACTGCCGCCAGGTGTCAGTGTGCCCCCAGCGCCGGGACGCCTCCTCGTCGTGGTCCTCGGGAACGAAGTCGCCGAAGATCTCGAAACGCTCCTGGGGGGTCAGCGGGATGCTCAAGATGTTCGCCTCCATGGCGTGCTCGACCGCGGCCGCCATCGCCCGCAACCGGTCGATGCGCCGGGTGAGGAGCTCGTGCTGGCGCCGCAGATGCGTCAGGGTGTCGGTGCCGGGGGCGTCGAGGATGGCGGTGATCTCCTCCAGCGCGAAGCCGAGCTCGCGGTAGAACAGCACGTGCTGCAGGCGCTGCAGGTCGGCGTCGGTGTAGCGGCGGTACCCGGCCGCGGTGCGCCGCCCCGGCGAGACCAGCCCGATCTCGTCGTAGTGGTGCAGCGTGCGCACGCTGACCGCGGCGATGCGCGCCACCTGCCCGATGGAGTGGTCCCGCGCGCGGCCGGGCCCACGGTCGTCCCCGTGACCCGCCTCGCGTGTCGCCTGCCTCATGACGTTCCCCGGTTCACCGTGCCAGCCTGCACCCTCACGTTACGGCAGGGTCAAGCCCCCGGTGCCGGTGCCGGGGGTGATGTCGATGACGGCCTTGCCGGTGACCTGGCGCTCGCGGACCACCCGTACCGCCTCTGCGGCCCGCTCCCAGGAGCCGCGCCAGCCTACCTGCGCCGACAGCGCCCCCGAGGCGAGCAGGCCGGCCAGCAGGCCCAGGTCGGCGCCGACGGCTGAGGCGTCGCCGAAGGAGCTCAGGGTGCGGGCGGCGCCGGGGAAGAAGGTCGAGCCGGGAGGGAAGACGGCGGGCTCGCCGCCGGCCCAGCCGATGCTCTGCAGGGTGGCGCCGGGAGCCAGCAGCCCCCAGGCGGCCACCAGGTAGGGGCCCCCGACGGTCTCCAGCACCACGTCGACCGGCTCGCCCAGCTCCCGCAGGCCGGGGAGACCGACGACGACCTCGTGGGCGCCGAGCGCGGTCAGGGCGGCGGCATGGGCGCCGTCGCGGACCGAGGCGAGAACGTGGGCGCCGGCCCGGGCGGCCAGCTGCACGCCGTAGCGGCCCACTGCGCCGCTCGCCCCGGTGACCAGCACCCGCCGTCCCAGGACCGAGCCGGCCGCGCGCAGGGTACGCAGGACCGTCATGCCCGCCATGGGCAGCGCCGCGGCCTCGGCCAGGGCGGCCCCGCGCGGCAGGGGGGCGACGTCGGCGCCGGAGACCGCCAGCAGCTCGGCCCACGCGCCGGGGCCGAAGGCCAGCACGCGGGTGCCCGCCGCCGGGCCGCTGCCGTCGGCGGCGGCGCGGACGACGACTCCGGCGGCGTCGTGGCCGCCCACGTGACCGGCGGGCAGCTGGGCGAGCATGCCCAGCTCGCCGGGGTTGAGGGAGGCGTGGCGCACCTGGACGAGCACCTGGCCGGGGCCGGGCTCGGGGTCTGGGGCCTGGCCCAGGCGCAGGCCGCAGGGGAGTGAGGGATCGACGACGAGAGCGCGCATGGCGGATGCTCCTGACCGTGAGAGGAGATGCGCGGAAGCCCCCGCACCCCAACAAAACGGACCAATGGTCCGGTTAGTTGTCGGCTAATATACGGACTCACGGTCCGGTTAAGCAAAGAAACGACCACGCGAAAAAACGGGGGACAGCGATGAGCGAACGCGCCGACGCCGCCCGCAACCGCCGCGCCATCCTCACCGCCGCCGAGGACCTCCTGGCCGCCCACGGCCCCCACATCTCCCTGGACCAGGTCGCCGCACACGCCCAGGTAGGCAAGGGCACCGTCTTCCGGCGCTTCGGCAACCGCACCGGACTGATGCAGGCCCTGCTGCAGGAACGAGCCCTGCACCTGCGCCAGGCACTGGAATCGGGCCCGCCACCCCTGGGACCGGGCGCGCCACCCGCCGAGCGCATCGTCGCCTTCCTCGACGCACTCTCCCACCTGGCCGCCGGCAACCTCGCCCTGCTGGCCGCCCACGAACGCTCCTGCGCCACCGACCGCCACGCCGACCCCACCTACGTACGCTGGCACGCCCACCTGGAGACCCTGATCGCCCAGGCTCGCCCCGACCTGGACGCCACCTTCGTCGCCCACGCCCTGCTGGGCATGTTCGACGCCGACATGGTGCGCCGCCTCACCCTGGAGGACGACCCCGGCAGGTTCGCCCGCTCGCTACGCCAGCTGGTGGGGGAGCTGCTGGCCTGACCCGGCCCTGCCGCCGCGCCGCCCCTCTCGAGCGGGCCGTCCCCGGTGACGGCCACCGCGTGCTCCGCGTGCTCCGCGTGCTCCACGTGCGGCGCCCACCCGGCCGGCATGTGACACACTCCGGTTACCCAATACCTGTACCGGTATTGTTATCACGCTTGCTAGGATCTGGCACATGGTGCGACCCCCGCTGACCGAACTCGACCGCGAACGCGGCCACCGCCTGGGCACGATCCTGCGCCAGGCACGCGGCACGCGCAGCATGACCGAAGTGGCCGCCGCCGCCGGAATGTCCGCCGAGACCCTCCGCAAGATAGAGACCGGCCGCATCCCCACCCCGGCCTTCTTCACCGTCGCCGCCCTGGCCCACGCCCTCAACGTCTCCCTGGACGTCCTGGCCGAGGTGTGCGCCGAAGAACACGCCGCCTGAACACCCCCGCCACCCGACGGGACCGGGGCCGTCGGGGGAGCCGGGCGGCCCCCCCGACGGCCCGCCGATCAGCCCGACGCCGGGCCCCGCAGCAACGGATGCGACCGCATCGCCACCTCCAGCTCCCCGGGCAGCTCATCACGGTAACGCCCCAGCGTCGCCAGATCACTGTGCCCCAGAACCCGCCGCACCGCGTCCATGTCCACCGCGTCGGCCAGCAGATGAGTGGCCGTGGTGTGCCGCAACCCGTGCGGCGTCACCGAACGACGCCGATCGGGATCCACCCCCCGCTGCACCCGATCGATCACCGCCTGCACGTCCCCGCGCGCCAGACGCCGCCCCCGCCACGACAACAACAACGCCTTCTCCGCCGAGGCCATCCGCCCGTGCAGCAGATACGCCTCCAGCACCAGCGCCACATCGGCGGGCAACGGCACATCCCGCGTCTTGCCGCCCTTACCGAAGATCCGCCAGTAACGCACCCCGTCGTTGGTGTAGAAATCCTCCACGTTCGCCCGTACCAGCTCCGACACCCGCGGACCCATCGTCGACAACATCAACACGATCAGCCCATCACGCAACTCGGTGTGCTGGTCACGCCGCCGCGTCCGCCCCGTACCCGCCACGGGCGTCTCGGCCACCACCGCACCACCATCGGGCCCGCCGCCCAGCTCACGCGCCGCACCGATCAGACCCCGCGCCTGCTCACGGGTGAGCGCCCGCCGCTCCGGCCGCAGCCCCCCACGCTCCCTGGCCGTCACCGTCGCCATCGCCATCGGATTGACCTGCACCCACCCCGCCAGCACCGCGTGCTTGAACAACGCCGAGATCGACCGCCGAAACCGCGCCTGCGAGGAGGCCGACTGCGAGGCCGTCCGCGACGCGCCCGCCCGCTCGCCGGACCGCGAGCGCCGCCGCCCGTCAGGCTTGCGGGCGAAGGCCAGCAGGACGGCGTCCACGTCCTCACCGGTCAGATCGTCCAGCACCACCTCCTCACCCGCCAGGTCCACGAAAGTGGCCACGTCACGCGCGTACACCTCCGCCGTCGACGCCGACAGCGCACCGGTCAGGGTCTTGGCCCGCACCAGCTCCACATAACGATCGGCCGACTCGCCCACACTGAGACGATTCAGATCAGCTGGCCGCATGATCCCGGCGACACCCCTCCCGCATCCGGGCCGTCGTCAACGGCCACCCACCTCGCACCAGTGCCACATCCCCGCCCGCCGAAACACCACCACCGAGACCACCGGAGTCAGCCGTCACCACCCCCGGCCACCCATGACCGCGGGGGAGCGGCCCACCGGAAAGAACGGCCCCTTCACCACCCCTGCCGCACTCCGACAGATCACCGATCATGCACATCCCCCCACGGTAGACGAACCTCCGCCCTCGCAGGGCCCCCACGAAAAGTCCCACCAACCCGCCCGGGAACACCGCCTACGGGGAGACAAGCCCGGCGTGTCACCTATGAGGGAGATTCGGAGCCTCACGTGCGGGGGAGAGGGGCCTCCGCGACGAGCGGCGGTTCCACGGCGTCCTCCGGACTCTTACGAACGTGTTCAACAGGCCGTCGATATTCGATGGCGCGCTGAGGCGGGCAGGAGGCAGGATCCGGTGCATGAGCCTGCGCTTCCACGAGATCGCCGAGGGACGCCACCGGATACTCAACCCGATCACCGACGCCAAGCTCGACCTGCTGGGCGAGGTGACCCGGCTGCGGCCGGGCATGCGCCAGCTCGACCTCGCGAGCGGCAAGGGCGAGATGCTCTGCCGGTGGGCCGCCGCGCACGGGGTGGAGGGCGTCGGCGTGGACATCAGCCACGTCTTCCATGCCGCCGCCCTGGCACGGGCGGCCGAACTCGGCGTCGAGGACAAGGTGCGCTTCGAACGGGCGGAGGCGGCACACTACGCCGCGGGCGCCAAGGGAGCCGACTACGATCTGGTCTCGTGCATCGGCGCCACCTGGATCGGCGGAGGCCTCACCGGCACCCTCGACCTCATGATCCCCGCGCTCGCCGAGGGCGGCACCCTGCTGGTCGGCGAGCCGTACTGGATCGACGAGCCGCCGCCGGAGGCGTACGAGGCCCTGGGCATGGAGCCGGGAGAGTTCACCTCGCTGGGCGGCATCCTCGAACGGTTCGAGTCGTGCGGGGTCGAGCTGGTCGAGATGGTGCTGGCCGACGGCGACAGCTGGGACCGCTACATGGCGAGCCAGTGGTGGAGCCTCACCGAACACCTCGCCGCCGAGCCCGCCGACCCCGAAGCCGACGAGATCCAGAAGTTCCTCGACCGGGCCCGGAGCTCGCACCTCATGTACGGCAGGCGCTACCTCGGCTGGGGCGTCTTCGTGCTCAAGCGGCCGAAGGGTCGGCCACCTGGCCGATGAACAGCAGGGCCGCGTTCGCCTTGTTCGCCTTGTTCGCCTGCTGCGCGATCGCGAAGGCGAACGGATGGTCGCTCCGCCGGACACGACCTCCACGGCGAGCGAAGAGCTGCTTATGGGGGACTTGAGACGGTATGGTTTATACCAAACAGAATTGAGCTTCTGTATGGTTAAGGGTTTTTTGTGCCGATAGGGCCTGTTCGGCATGCCGTGCAGGTTTTGTCTGCTGGACGCTTCCCGTCACGAGAAGACAGAGGGCGGTGCGCTTCCTTCCGGGTGTGTCATGGCGCTCCGAGACCCCTTATGTGCATGATCGCCACAGCTGATCATTTCGTCGAACAAGATCCAAAAGTCGTCGCACCGCCTAAAATGATCAAAAGGTGGAGTGGTTCCGTTGGTGCGTGCCGCACGAGACTGTCCCATCACGGGTGGCCTGCCCGGTAAGGGCTGCTTCGTGGATGTGATTGGGTCACCCGTCTCGGCTAACCAGCTCTGCGACCATGGTCATCTCGAGCGGTCTGCCCGGTCGAGCGATTTGTCTGATTTGACCGACTCTGTCGGGTGTCTTTCGTTGGCTGTTCAATGACAGTGGCCGGCGTCCACGAAATCAGTGCCCGGGTGGCCTCTCCCCTGGGCCGTCAGGGCAAAATATTCGCTTTGACGGATGAATATGGGCAGGTCAGCGCTACTGAAGATCCCCGCGACCGGCACGTCGCTCCGGATCCGATGGTGGACCACTCCCCCGGTCGGTGATCTCACCGATGGGGTGCGGGCGTGATATCCGGCATCGGGCGGCGGTGACTGCGGCCGGTAGGTGGCGATGAGACCCATAGCGTAATGGGAAGATTACCGACGGTGCCGATCTGGCGGAGTCGGCGCAGGTTCTGAGCCGCCGTGCGTTCGAGGTGCAGGCGCAGCAGGTGGGCGCAGGTTCGTGCGTCACGTTCGGCGCTGTGTGCCAGGCATCTGCCGCAGCGGTGCTGGCCGGAGCACTCACCGCCTACACCCTCGGCGCACTCGCCGGGGCCGCGCTCATGGCGCGCTGGCAGCCGCGCGCGCAAGGCTGGACGGCACTGGCGGGCCTGGCCCTGTACGGCTTCGCACCGCTGAGCCTGTTGCTGCCGGTGCACCCCGCGGTGGTTTTCGTCGCCTACGCGATCGCCGGGCTGGGGATCGAGCTGTTCAACGTGGCGTGGTTCACCGCCACGCAGCGCGAGGTGGACCCTCGCCTGCTGGCACGGGTGTCCTCGCCGGACTTCCTCGTCTCCTACGGCCTGGCGCCCATCGGTCTGGCGTTCCTGGCTCCGGCCGTGGACACCTTCGGCTGGCGGCCGGTGCTGGCGGCCTGCGCGATCATCTGCTTGCTGGCTCCTGCCGCGGCGGCACTGGTCCCGAGCAGCCATGGCTTCTCCGACCGCACCGGTGAACGCCGCCGGAAAGACGCGACGGTTGCTTCACGGGCACGTGGCGGTTCCACAGCCGGGTAAGAGCGAACACGGGTATGGCTTCCCACCCTGGGCCACCGTGTTTGGTACTTCGCCGTCTGGCGCTGGGGCGCCGAGCGCCCTGTGGGCCGGCCGATGTTCCAGCTGATCGAGCCGACTCCTCGTTCGGTTAGGAAAGCAGACAGTCGGCTCGGTACCCGGGCGAGCGTTTCCGGGGTCGAGGCTGTCGAGAACACTGTGACGGTGAGGCCTGAGCCGCGGGCACAGTTCAACGTCAACCACTCACACGAAGAACGGTGGCTACCTCAGGCGCATCGACAGGTGGCGTGCGGGAGTATTCGAGTGCCTCTCCCTTTCTCCGGCCGAAGACGGCCCTGAAGACCTGTTTCCCGCGCGGGTACGCAGTACTCCGATCGCTCGGCAGAGCAGGTAGATGGTGAAGGAGATGGTGGTGACGTACGGGCTGATCGGGATGCTGCTGCCCAGTGCCAGCAGAATGCCGCCCAGCATCGAGGTGAGAGCGAACACGACGCTGAGCAGTGTGACCAGGCCCGGTGAGGCGCTGACTCGCATTGCCGCCGCGGCGGGGGTGACGAGCAGGGCCAGGACCAGGAGCGCGCCCACGACCTGGATGGAGACGGCCACCGACAGGCCAAGGAGGACCATGAAGATGGAGGACAGGGCCCGGACGGGGACGCCCCTGGCGGCGGCGACCTCGGGATCCAGGCTGGCGAACGTGAGAGGCCGCCAGAGCACGCAAAGACCCATCAAGACCACCGCGCAGGTACTGATCAACCAGGTCATCTGCACGGTGTCGACCGCGACGATCTGACCGGTCAGCAGCCCGAACTTGTTCGCCGCCCGCCCCTTGTACAGGGCCAAAAACAGCACACCCAGACCGAGACCGAACGGCATCAACACCCCGATGATCGAATTGCGGTCCCGGGCACGCACCCCCAGAGCGCCGATGATCAGCGCCGCGACGATCGAGCCGGCCAGGGAGCCCGCGGCGACGTTCACACCGACCAGCAACGCCGCGGAGGCGCCGGCGAAGGACAGTTCCGCGACACCGTGCACGGCGAAGGCGAGGTCACGCATCATGACGAAGGTGCCGATGATGCCACCGACCAGGCCCAGCATCGCTCCCGCGACAAGAGAGTTACGGACCAGGAACAACAGCTCGCCGTAGTTGTCGTAGTTGAAGATCTGCTGCCAGATGTCATCGGTCATGCTGGAGGCTCTCCGCCGTGGTCGTGGGAGCCCGGGGCGCCGACGACCACGAACCTGCCGCGGACCCGGAGCACCTCCACCGGGCTTTCGTACAGGTCGGACAAGGTCTGGGAGGTCATGACCTCCTCGGGGGGGCCGATGAGGAACCGTCCCCCGGCGAGGTAGAGCACTCGGTCGACCATCTCCAGGATCGGGTTGATCTCATGCGTGACGAACACCACCGAGGTGGCGCAGGAACGCCGTCGCGCGTCCACCAGGGTGGCCACCACCTGCTGATGGTGCAGATCCAATGACAGCAAGGGCTCGTCGCAGAGCAGAATGGCCGGGTCGGTGGCGAGGGCCTGGGCAACGCGCAGCCGTTGCTGCTCTCCGCCCGACAGCAAGGCGAGGGGAACGTCGGCGAACGCCGTAGCGCCCACGGCCTCCAGGAGTTCCTCCACCCGCCGCCGTGAGCGGCGGCCGCCGGCTGAGAGACCCCAGCGGTGCCCGTCCACGCCGAGCCGGACCAGGTCACGGCCCCGCAGCGGGGTCTGCGCGGCGACGGCCCGCTGCTGCGGGATGTACCCGATCAGATCGCTCCCCCGGCGAACCGGCCGTCCGCCCACCGTCAACGTGCCTGCCGACAGCGCCTGCTGACCGAGAAGGACGCGCAGGAAACTGGTCTTACCCGACCCGTTCGGTCCCAGGACCGCGACGAACTCGCCACGCCGCAGATCCAGGTCCAGGCCCTGCCACAGGGTCCGATCGCCGTAGGCGAGCCCCGCGCCGGCCAGGCTCAGCATGACGTCGCCGTCGTCCATCACCTCGCCGTGACGCGAAGCCGCGGCGTCAACGGGGTCGGCGTCAACGGGGTCGGTCATGTCGCGAGAGCAGCTTGGAGGGCGTCGAGGTTGGCGGTCATCCAGCCGATGTAGTCCTTGCCCTCGGGCAGGGTCTCGGTGAACGTCACGACCGGGATGTCGTTGTCGTCGGCCGCCTTCTTGAGCTGCTCGGTCTGCGGCCCGCTCGTCTGCTCGTTGTAGACCAGAGCTTCGACCTTCTTGTCGCTGAGCAGGGCGAGCGTTTCTCGCAGGACCTCGGGAGAGACGTCGTCGCCTTCCTCGATGGCCTCGCTGAACTCCTCGGGGGTGAGGTTCTTCAGTCCTGCGGCGTCCAGGACGTACAGCGGAACGGGCTCGGTGATGGCCACGGCGGCGCCGCCCGTCTCGACGGCGATTTTCGCCTCGTGGTCGATCAGTGGCTGGAGCTTGTTCTTGAAGGCGTCGGCGTTGGCGGTGAAGGTGGCCGCCGAGGCGGGGTCGGCCTTGGTCAGGGCCGCGGAGATCCGGTCGGTGATCTTGGCGACCGAGGGGAAGTCGTACCAGATGTGTTCGTTGAGTTCGCCGTCTGCGGGTGCCGTCCTGCCGGAGACGGCGACAGCGTTGATGATCTCCGCGGAGGAGTTGCCGCTGGATTTGATCATGGTGTCGACGAAGTCGTCGTACCCGCCGCCGTTCTCGACGACGACCTTGGCCTTGGACAGCGCGAGCTGGTTTTGGGTGTTGGCCTCGTAGGAATGCGGGTCCTGCGCGGGATCGGAGATGATCGAGGTCACCGCGACCTTGTCGCCCCCCACCTGCTTGACGATGTCTCCGTAGACGTTGGTCGAGGCCACCACGGTGATGGGCGTCGAAGGCGGCGCGCTTCCGGTCGCCGAGGAGGTGGGCTGCGACGCGGGTGAGGGTGACGCGCCGCATCCGGCCATCAGCAGCGCCAGGGCACAGAGAGCGGCAGAGCGCATGAGGTGCATGCCGGACCTTCCTAGATCAATAACGATTTTCATTTCAATCTGGTGCTTCGGTGGACAACCCTGTAGAAAGTGAAAACCATTGTCAAGCCGGAGTGATGATCAACATGCCAGAGCCACCCCGGTGGCACACCCGACTCCGCGCGGCCGGCATCCGGGCAACGCGAAAACGCGTCCTGGTCCTGGAGGTGCTGACCGCCGAAAACGGACCGGCCACAGCCCGGCAGCTACACACCGGACTCCTGGCGCGAGACAAGGCAATCGGCCTGACAACCGTCTACCGGACCCTGTCCTCACTCGTGGACGCGGGCCTCGCGCACGCCTTCACCCGGGCGGGCGAGACCACCTACCGGCTCTGCGGCCCCGCCCGGCACCACCACATGATCTGTCGCGTCTGCGGACTCGTCACAGAACAAGGGGCAGAGGAACGAGTGGACGGCTTCCAGGTCGAGGAGGTGTACGGCATCTGCGGCAACTGCACGACATGAGCTGGCCGCCGGCCTCCCAACGCCACGGCGCCACAGCGCCACGGCGAGCGAAGGTCGTGGTGGTTCGCCGCGCCCACCTGGTCGATGTCGTCGCGTTCCCGCGCCCGCTGGAGGCTGAGGCGCTTGCATCTCCTCGTTCGGGTGCTCGGGTGCTGGGTCATCTGCCGGCGATGCCGCCCTAACGTGGTGACGACGCCAGGGGGCGGGCGTGCGCCACGGGGCGGCGGCCGGCGTCGCGAAGGCGAACAGGCGACGTCCATCGCGAGCATCCGTCGAAGTCTTCGTCGTCCTTGGGCGCTCAATACCGTGCGAAGCGGTTCGGCGAGCTCGGCGGGTGCGTGCTGAGGCCCTTGTGTCCGCGGGAGTAGCGGACGAGGCCGGTGCCGGACCGCTTGGTGAGGAGGGCGGCGGGAGGGCGGGGCGGTCCGCCGCGTGAGTCCGCTCCGCCCGTGGGCCTCACCTGGCCCGCCCTCGGCCCTGCCCGCGTCTTCGCCTGTGACCGGAATCCCCAGTTCCGGCTCGCCGCTCTGGCCGAGGGGGGTCACGACGTACTGGTGTTGGAGCGGGAGTCCGACAAGCGCGGTGCGACTTCCATGACATCCCAAGTCCCGGCCCAACGGCTTCGTGGATGGCCTGCATCGTTGGCCCGCAGGAACCCCCAGGCGAGCTTGACGCGGCGGCGCGGCCGTGGGGCTCGTCGGGCCGGCGACGACGGAGGGTCCTGCCGGCTGGTCGCGGTGCGGTGGACGACGAGCAGACTTCCGGAAGTATAAATATGGTTATCATTTCCACTATCCTGTATCGAACGCCGGCATCGTCCGCCGTCAGACCGGCCGCGTGACCACCGTTCTTCCTGCTTCTCGCGGTCGAGGGCAGCGGCTGACGGCTTCACCCAGGGAAGGGAGGACGTCTTGGCAATCACCCCAGGGCCGCTCGGGACCGGTCATGAACGGTCCGGCACCGAGGTGACCGTGAACCCAGACATCTGTGTCGGCGCCGGACAGTGTGTGCTCGCCACTTCCGAGGTCTTCGATCAGGGCCCCGACGGGTTGGTGGTCCTTCTCACCAGGACTGCCCCGCCCTCGCTGCGCACCGCCGTACGGCAGGCCGCGCGTCAATGCCCAGCCGGTGCCGTCACCGTCGCCGACGGCACCGCCCGCTGAGCGGACAGCCCGGCGGCTGTCCCGCGATTCCCCGCACCGTTCGCCACCTCTTCCCACCATCCGGCCAAAGCCGCCGAGACGCCGTGCACCTGCTCCGCGAGCGGCCCGTCTTCAACCGGATGCCCGCCACCGCAGTGCTTTCACATCAAGGAGAACCATGTCCCGCCCTTTCGATCGCCGCCGCTTCCTCCGTCAGGGGGCCCTGGCCGCCGTGGCGCTGGCCGCCGGGCCTGGTTTGATCACCGCCTGCTCGGCTGATGGTTCCACCGCGTCACCGAAGACCGGTGCGGCTTCCGGGACGCCCCGGGCGGGGGGCACGCTCCGGGCCGCCTTCGTCGGTGGTGGCGCCTCCGAGACCCTCGACTTCTTCAACGGCCCCACCCCGATGGACCTGGTGCGGGCCCGTGCCTGGCACGCCACCCTGGGCAATCTCGACCCCGCCGCCGAGGACGGCGTTCGCTACGGGGTCCTCGAAGGCATCGACGTGTCCGAGGATCTGTCCACGTACACCCTGCGCCTTCGCCGCGACGTCCGTTTCACCGATGGTTCCACGTTGACCTCGGCCGATGTCCTGCACTCCCTGGCGGCCCTCGCGGCGGGCAGCACGCTGCCGGTGTACCGGATGGCCTCGCTCAACTTCGACCTCGCCCGCGCGAAGGCCGACGGCGACCTCAAGGTGATCCTGCCGACCGTTCGTCCGATCGCCGACGGCCGTCTGATCCTGTGCCAGGGCAACTTCCTCGTCGTCAAGGACGGAACGAAGCGGTTCGCCACCGGTATGCCGACGTGCGGCCCGTTCACGCTCACCGAGTTCACCGCCGGGCAGGGCGCCGCCTTCACCCGCAACGACGACTACTACGGAGCCGCCCTGGGGCAGGGGCCCCGCCTCGCCGGTCTAGAACTGCGCTCGATCGCCGACTCCGACGCCCGGGCCGGTGCGCTGACGAGCGGTGAGGTCGACTTCGTGCACGACCTCTCCCCCGTCACCGCTCGTACGCTGTCCGCCGATGAGAAGTTCGACCTCGTCTCCTCCAAGAGCCCTTACCTGGTCGGCCTGTCCTTCCGGATGAACATGAACGTCAAGCCGTTCGACGACGAACGGGTGCGTGAGGCGTTCAAACTCGCCGCCGACCGCGAGGCCATGGTGAGGACGGTGTTCTACGGCAACGCCACCGTGGGCAACGACCTGCCTTCGATGGGCTTTCCCGACTACGTCGAGGGGCTCGCGCAGCGGGCGCACGACCCTGACAAGGCCCGTTCCCTGCTCAAGGCCGCCGGCGCGGAGGGGATGGAGGTCGTGCTGACCACGGGGCCGGAGACTCCGGGCATGGTGGAGGTGGCGACCCTGTACGTCGAGGACCTCAAGAGGATCGGGGTGAAGGCCTCGCTCAAGGAGCTGCCCGCCGGCCAGCTCTTCGCCGACTTCGCCGCCTACACCCGGCTGCCGCTGGCCGCCTCCTACCAGGTGCCGGTCCCGGCCCTGTCGACCTACCAGATCGGCACGGCCGGCGGCGCGCCGTCGGCGTTCGGCTGGAAGCGCCCCGACGTCGACGCCCTCGTCTCCAAGTCCCGTGCGCAGAGCGACCCCGCGGAGGCCAAGAGGATCGGAACCGAGGCGCAAAAGGAGCAGTGGGAGGGCGGGAACACGGTGCTTCCGGTGTTCAAGCCCTACGTCAACGCCCAGGCGAAGGGGGTCACCGGCATCCAGGACGACCTGTTCGAGCAGTTCCCCGGTTTTTCCCGGGCAGCCCTGACGTGAGCTGGGCGGTCTTCGTCGGCCGCCGGGTCGCCGGCGCGGCCGTGCTGCTCGTCCTGCTGTCCGGCGCGGTGTTCGCCGCCACGGCCGTGCTGCCGGGAGACGCGGTCAGCGCGGTGGCGGGCACCGACGCCTCCGTGGCGGAACGCGCCCGCGTTCGGGCCGCCCTCGGCCTGGACCGGCCGGTGGCCGAGCGGTATGCCCGGTGGGCGCTCGGCGCGGTCCGCGGCGACCTGGGCACCGGATTCGTCGGGCATCGGCCGGTCGTGGAGGTGCTGGGCGCCCGGCTTCCCAACAGCCTGCTGCTGGCGGGCCTGACCCTCGCCCTCACCGTTCCGCTCGCGGTGCTGCTCGGCCTGTCGTCCGGCCTGCGGGCGGGCACCACCGCCGACCGTCTGGTCTCCTCCCTCGCCCAGGTCGCGGCGGGGATACCGGAGTTCGTGTCGGCGGCGCTGCTGATCGCCGTGTTGTCGGTCTGGTTGGATGTGCTGCCGCGGGTCTCCCTGGTGCCGTTGGGCGGCACCCCGCTGGAGGCCCCGCAGGGCCTGGTGCTGCCCGTGCTCACCCTCACCGCGGTCGCCCTGGCCACGGCCACCCGGCTGATTCGCGTCTCGGCGGCGGATGTGGCGGCCTCCCCGTACGTGGAGACGGCCCGGCTCAACGGGGTGCGTGGCCTGCGCCTGGCCCTGCGTCATGTGCTGCCCAACGCCGTCGGCCCCGCCGTGCAGGCCCTCACGCTCATCACCGGTGTGCTGGTCGGCGGGGCCGTGGTCGTGGAGGGTGTCTTCGACTATCCCGGGATCGGCCGCGAGCTCCAACGGGCCGTCGCGGCCAGGGACATCCCGATGGTGCAGGGCATCGCCACGGCCCTGGCCGCGGTGATGCTGCTGATCCTGCTGCTGGGTGACGTCTGCGGTCGGCTGCTCGATCCGGTGGGCGGGGATCGGCGATGACGGGCGTCCTGATGCGGGAGGGGGAGCTTCGGGCGGGCGGCTCTGCCGCGCGACCACGCCGCCGATGGCTGCCGCTGCTCACCGGGGCCGGGACGTTGTTCGTGGTCGCGGTCGGGTTGTGCGGGCCGGTGTTCGCCCCCTACAGCCCGACCGAGCAGTTGGGGATGCCCTTCCAGCCACCGGACGGCGCCCATCGGCTGGGGACCGACGTCCTGGGCCGGGACGTGCTGAGCCGGGTGCTGTGGGGAGGACAGGTGATCGTCCTCACCGGGTTCGGCGCGACGCTGGTCGCCGGGGCCGCGGGGATGGCCGCGGGCGTGCTGACGGGACTTGCGCCCCGCCGCGTCGGCGATCTCGTCCTGCGGCTCGTGGACGCCTTGGCGGTGCTTCCCGCATTGTTGCTCATTCTCGTGCTGGCGGCCGGTTTCCCCGGCAGCGACCTGGCGGTCGTGGCCGCCGTCGCCCTGGCCACCATCCCGTTCTCGGTGCGTGTGCTGCGCGCGGCCACCCGGCAGGTCGTCGTCACCGGCTACGCCGAAGCGGCGTACGCCCGCGGCGACAGCAGGTGGGCCGTACTGCGCCACGACATCCTGCCCAACATCGCCGGACCGGCACTGGCGGACACGGCCCTGCGGCTGGTCGCCTCCATCCACCTCACCGCCACCGCCGGTTTCCTCGGTCTCGGCCGCGGCGCCCCGGCCCCGAACTGGGGACGCATGATCAACGAGAACATCCCCGGCGCCCCCCTGACGGTCACGCCCTTTTTGGCGCCCACCCTGCTGATCGTGCTGCTCTCGGTCTGCGTCGGCCTGCTGGCCGACTGGTTCGCCGACGCGGCATCCGGGGAGCGACGATGACCACCGCGGACGGCGAGGAACTGCTCCGCGTCACGGGGCTGACGCTGGCTCCGGTCGGCGGCGGCCTTCCCGTCCTGCGGGAGGCGACGCTGACCCTCGCCTCCGGGCGGGTGCTGGGGGTGGTCGGACGCTCCGGCTCCGGCAAGAGCAGCCTGGCGCTGAGCCTGCTCGGCCACGTGCGCCCCGGCCTGGAACGGCGCTCCGGCGCGGTGCGGGTGGCCGGTCTCGATCCGTTCGACCGCTCGGGAGCCCGCCGGTTGCGGGGCCGGGTGGTGTCGTTCATGGGGCAGGATCCGGCGGCCTGCCTCAACCCCGCGCTGCGGATCGGGGAGCAGGTGGCGGAGGCGGTACGGCTGCGCTCTCCCGGACTTTCCGACGTCGCCGGGCAGGTCCGGTCGCTGCTGTCGTCGGTACGGCTGCCGGTCGACCGGGCGTTCCTGCGGCGCCGCCCCCATCAGGTCTCCGGCGGGCAGGCGCAGCGGGTGGCTCTGGCCGCCGCCCTGGCGGGCAGTCCGCGGCTCCTGGTCCTGGACGAGCCGACGGGCAGCCTGGACACCGTGCTGGCCCACCAGATGCGCGAACTGCTGACCGAACTGGTGCGAGACGGTGACCGTGCGGCGGTGCTGGTCAGTCACGACCCCGGCTGGGTCGCGGCGCTGGCGGACGAGGTGATCCGGCTGCAGGACGGACGGATCACCGCCTCCGGTCCTGCGCGGACGGTGCTGGCGGCCGGGCCGCGCGCCCTCGCGCCCGCCGGCCGCGCGGACGCCGAGGCTCCCCGAGCGGTCGCCGGTGAGAACCGGGGTGAGCTGCGGGTATGCGATCTGTCGGCCGCGCACGGCCGCAGGGTCGTCCTGCACGGCGTCTCGCTGACCGTCCCCGCCGGCACGTGCACGGCCGTGGTGGGGCCGTCCGGTTCCGGCAAGACCACCCTTGCCCGCTGTCTGGTCGGCCTGCACCGCGCGGCGCGGGGCACGGCCGGCTGGAGGGACGGGCCCGGCGGGCCGTCTGCCGCTTCGGGACGCGGCCGCGCGGTGCAGTTGGTGGCCCAGGACTCCCGCGGGGCGCTCAATCCACGCGAGTCGGTGCGGACCGCGCTGACGCGGCCGCTGACCGGCCTGAGGGGAATGCCGGCCGAGCAGGCCACCGCCGAGGCCGGCCGGATGCTCGCACTGGTCGGATTGGCGCCGGCGATGCTGTCACGCCGGCCAGGTGAGTTGTCCGGCGGTGAGCGCCAGCGGGTCAACCTGGCGCGGGCCCTGGCCGGTGCGCCGCGGGTGCTGGTCTGTGACGAGATCACCTCGGCGCTGGATCCGGAGATCGGGGCAGGCGTCCTGGACCTGCTGACCTCGCTGCGCCGGACGCTGGGATTGACGGTAGTGCTGGTGACCCACGACCTGGCCGAGGCGGCGCGGTATGCGGACCGGGTCGTTGTGCTGGACGGCGGGCGGGTGGTCGAGTCGGGCCCACCGGGCCGGGTGTTCGCCCGGCCGCGGCACCCGGTGACACGAGAACTGGTCGGCTGCTCCCGTGTGAGCCCGGCACGAGGCCCGGTGTAGGCGGGTGAGGGGAAGGGGATGGTCGCCTTCTTCCCCTCACGATGGGGTCAGGCCGGTGACAGCGTTCCGGCCAGGGCCTTCTTGTCGATCTTTCCGACCGCGGTCAGCGGCATGGCGGCGATCCCCACCACCTGGTCGGGTGCCTTGTAGCGCGCCAGTCCTCG
Organism: Streptosporangium sp. NPDC002721; assembly: GCF_042888905.1. Classification (NCBI taxonomy): domain Bacteria; kingdom Bacillati; phylum Actinomycetota; class Actinomycetes; order Streptosporangiales; family Streptosporangiaceae; genus Streptosporangium; species Streptosporangium sp. NPDC002721. The sequence continues at coordinate 25,694 of NZ_JBIAQI010000006.1, read as the reverse complement.
TTCTGCGAGGAAGACGGCCAGTTCCCTCGTCCCCGGTACCGGCCCGCAGCAGACCAGGAACGCCACCGAGCGTTCACCCCAGGTGTCGTCGGGAGCGCCGACCAGTGCCGCCTCAGTGATCAGCGGGTGGGTGAGCAGGTGCTCCTCCACCTCGATCGCCGCGATCTTCTCGCCGCCGCGGTTGATCTGGTCCTTGATCCGCCCGACGACGACCAGGTGACCGGAGGGAAGCCGGCGCACGAGGTCTCCGCTGCGGTAGAAGCCGTCGGGGGTGAAGGCGATGAGGTTGTGCTCCTGCGCACGGTAGTAGCCGCGCGGGGTGTAGGGGCCGCGGGTGAGCAGTTCGCCGGGGAGTCCGTCGTCGACGGGCCGGTCGTCGGGGCCGACGATGAGGATCTCGTCGTCCGGGCAGATCGGGCGCCCCTGGGAGGTGCAGATGAGCTCCTCGGGGTCGTCCAGGCGGGTGAGGCTGATCAGTCCCTCGGCCATGCCGAAGACCTGCTGGACCGTCACGTCCAGCGCGGGGCCGAGCTTGCGGGCGACGTCGTCGGCAAGCCGCGCTCCCCCGACCTGGAGCACCTTGAGGCTGCCGAGGTCCGCCGCGCCGCGGGCACCTTCCTCCATCCAGTGCGGGACCAGGGGCGGGCTGAGCGAGGTGATGGTCACGCGCTCGCGTTCGATCAGCGCGAAGGCGGTCTGCGGGCTCGGATCGGGCGCCACGACGACGGTGCCGCCGGCGGCCAGAGTGCCCAGCACGCCGGGGCAGGCGAAGGTGAAGTTGAAGGCGATCGGCAGGACGGCGAGATAGACGGAGTGCTCGTCGAGCCCGCAGACCTCGGCGGCGGCGCGGGCGTTGTAGGCGTAGTCGTCGTGGGTGCGCGGGATGAGTTTGGGCAGGCCGGTGGTGCCGCCGGAGTGCAGCAGCAGCGCCAGGTCGCCGGCGTCGGGATCCTCCTGGCCGGTCGCGACGGGTGCGGCGTCGGTCCTCAGGTCCTCGAAACGGGTGAAGTCGCGATGCGCGCCCGGGTCGCCGACCACCACCACGTGGCGCAGCGTGCCGCTCCCGGCCTGGTCGGTGAGGATGTGGCGCAGCAGCCCGCGGTGGTCGAATCGGGCGTGCCGGTCGGGGATGACGCAGGCCACCGCGCCCGAGATGCGAACCAGGTGGCCGATCTCGGCGCGGCGGTGTCCCGGCATGGCGTGGACGGGCACCGCGCCGAGGCGCTGGAGGGCGAACCAGAGCAGGACGAACTCCGCGCGGTTGGGCAGCTGGACCACGACACGGTCGCCCTTGCGCAGGCCCAGCCGCCGCAGTCCGTGCGCGAGCCGGTCCGCCTCGGCATCCAGGTCGGCATAGGTCCAGCGGCGGTCGCCGTCGACGAGCGCGGTTCGCCGCGGGTGCCGCGCGGCCCACTCACGTAGGTGCGCGCCGAATGTGCGGCCACTCCAGTATCCGGCGCGACGGTAACGCTCCGCGTCGGCGTGCGGCCAGACCGGGTGGGTCTGGGGCTGGGTCATGGCGATCCCCTTCTTCGTCTCCCGCTGGGAGTGGCATGTGCCTCGTTCATCTGTTTAAGATGCACAAGCAGAAATGATAATCATTTCTACTATATTGCTCCATCGGCACGTCCTTCCGCTGACGCGACGCCACGGGCAAGCACCACGCACATCCGAGAGCCCACACCGGAGGGGACCCCACCCTTGAGTGACGAACACGCCGTCCCAGAACAGACCTCGCCCCCCGCACAGCCGCCTTCGCAGGCACCGGCGTTCGCGCCGGACGACGTACGCGAGGTGGTCGCTCAGGCGCTGGGGATACCGGCGCGGGAGATCGGCCAGGAGCGCGACCTGTTCGAGCTCGGCCTCGACTCCCTCACCGTGATGAGACTCGTCGGCCAGTGGCGCCGCCTCGGTATCGCCGTCACCTTCCAGGACCTGGTCCACGACCCGGTGCTCGGCTCCTGGAGCGCCCTGCTGACGGAGAAGGCGCGGCAGGCCTGCCTCGACACGCCCTCCCCCGCACTCGTCGCGGATCCCGGTCACGACGAGGAGGCGCCGTTCGCGCTGGCGACGATGCAGCACGCCTACTGGATCGGCCGGCAGGACGGCCAGCCGCTGGGCGGCGTCGCCGCCCACTTCTACGTCGAGCTCGACGGCGAGAAGGTGGATCCCGTACGGCTCGATGGGGCGCTGCGCGCTCTGACCGAGCGGCACGGCATGTTGCGGGCCCGCTTCGACGACGAGGGCCGTCAGCGCTACGGCACGTCCGGCACCGGTCTGGTCGTCCACGATCTGCGAGAACTGCCCGCCGACGATGCCGCGGACACGCTGGAGACGTTGCGCGAGCGCCACACCCACGCCCGCCTCGACATCGCGGCGGGCGAGGTCTTCCGGGTCTGCCTGTGCCTGCTGCCCGGCGGGCGCACCAGGCTCCAGCTCGACCTGGACATGATGGCCGGTGACGCGCTGAGCCTGCGCGTCCTGCTCACCGATCTGCGCCGGCTCTATGAGCGCCCCGATGCGTCACTGCCCGCCCTCGGCCTCGACTACGGCCGCTACCTGGCCGAACACGCCCGGCGTCGCGGCCCGGAGCGTGAGCGGGCCGCCCGGTGGTGGCGCGACCGGCTCCCCGGCCTTCCCCGGGCGCCCCGGCTGCCCACGACGGTGGACCCGCTGCGGCCGGTGTCGGCGGCCGACTCCGCGCTCACCCACTCCAGACGCCTGCACCACTGGCTGGACCCGGAGGCCAAGGCCGCCCTCCTGGCCCGGGCACGGCTGCACGGCCTCACCCCCGCCGCCGCCCTGGCCACCGCGTTCGCCGAGGTCATCGCCGCCTGGAGCGACACCCCCCGCTTCCTGCTCAACCTCCCGCTGTTCGACCGGGAGATGCTCACCCCCGACGTCGCCGGCCTCATCGGCGACTTCAGCGGCTCCGTCCTGCTCGACGCGGACATGAGCACCGCCCTGCCCTTCGCCGAACAGGCCCGGCGGCTGCAGGAGGGCCTGCAGGCGGGGGTCGCCCACGGCGCGTACGGCGGCGTGGAGGTGCTGCGCGACCTCGCGCGCCTCGAAGGCGCCCCCGTCCTCGCGCCCGTCGTCTACACCAGCGCCATCGGCCTGGGCGAGATCTTCGAGCCGGAGGTCCAGGCGACCTTCGGCCGGCCGGTGTGGATCATCTCCCAGGGCCCCCAGGTATTCCTGGACGCCCAGGTCACCGAACTCGACGGCGGGCTCCTTCTCAACTGGGACGTCCGCGACGGGGTGCTCGCCCCCGGCGTGCCGGACGCGGCCTTCGACGCCTACCGCCGCCTGGTCACCGGCCTCCTCACCACTTCAGAGGCCTGGCTGCTGCCCGTCGGGCCGCTGCTGGACGCCGGCCGGCTCCCGGTCCGCGCCGTCGCCGCCCTGCCCGCGGCCCCGCGGCCCGGCCACGTCCTGCACACCCGCTTCTTCCACCTCGCCGACGAGCGGCCCGGCCGCGTCGCCGTCGTCACCGAGGGCGGCGACGTGCTGACATACGCCGGCCTCGCCCTGGTGGCGCGCAAGGTGGCGGCCCTGCTGCGCCGCCACGGCGTGCGCGAGGGCGACACCGTGGCCGTCACCCTGCCCAAGGGCGCCGACCAGATCGCCGCCGTCCTCGGGGTGCTCGCCGCGGGAGCCGCTTATGCGCCCGTCGGGGTGGAACAGCCCGCCATCCGGCGCGGCCGCATCCACGCCGTGGCCGGCGCGGCCGTCGTGCTCACCGACGACGCCCACGCCCACCTGTGCGCCGACCTGCCCGGAGTGAGCGTGCTGCGCCTGGCCGACGCCGAGGAGCTACCTCCCGGGCCCGTCGCCCACCCCGGAGCCGACAGTGCCGCGTACCTGCTGTTCACCTCCGGCTCGACCGGGATGCCCAAGGGAGTGGAGGTCTCCCACCGCGCCATCGTCAACACCGTCGACGCGATGGGCGACCAGTTCGGCGTCGGTCCCGGCGACCGCACTCTGGCGATCTCCGCCCTCGACTTCGACCTCGCCACCTACGACATCTTCGCCCCGCTGTCGGTCGGCGGGCAGGTGGTCGTCGTCGGCCAGGAGCACCGGCGCGACGCCCACCACTGGGCCCACCTCGTCCGCGAGCACGACGTCAGCATCATCCAGTGCGTGCCCGCGCTGCTGGACCTGCTCATGGCGGCGGGCCAGGACGGGGGCCTCGGCGACGCGCTGCGCCTGGTCCTGCTCGGCGGCGACTGGGTCGGGCTCGACCAGCCCGCCCGGCTGCGCGCCCTCGTCCCCGGCTGCCGTTTCGTGGCCCTGGGCGGCATGACCGAGGCCGCCGTGCACTCCACCGTCTTCGAGGTCGACGAGGTCGACCCCTCGTGGAAGTCCATCCCCTACGGCGTGCCGCTGCGCAACATGCGGGCCCGCGTCGTGGACGGGCGCGGACGCGACTGCCCCGACCAGGTGCCCGGCGAGCTGTGGATCGGCGGCCCGAGCGTCGCCACCGGCTACCGCGGCGATCCCGAGCGCACCGCGTCCCGGTTCGTCGAGTACGACGGCGAGCGCTGGTACCGCAGCGGCGACCTGGCCCGCTACCGGACGGACGGCGTTCTGGAGTTCCTCGGCCGCGCCGACCACCAGGTGAAGATCGGCGGGCACCGCATCGAACTCGGCGAGGTCGAAGCGGTGCTGGAGGAACATCCGGACGTGCTGCACGCGGTGGCCACCGTGCTGGAGAGCCCGGTCCGCCGCCTCGCCGCGGCCGTGTCGCCCGTATCGCCCGCGGGCGGCGACTTTTTGGACCCCGACGCTCTGCGGAGCCGGGCGGCCGAACGGCTGCCCGCCTACATGCTTCCCGAACACGTCCTGGTCATGGACGCGATGCCGCTCACCTCCAACGGCAAACTCGACCGGGCGGCCGTGCGGCACCTCCTGACGGCCTCCGCACGCGAGCACCCCGTGGCGGCCGAACCCCCGGCCGGCCCGGTGGAGAGCGTGGTCGCGGGCGTGTGGGCCGAACTCCTCGGAGTGCGCGACGTGGGCCGCGGCGACGGCTTCTTCGCCCTCGGCGGGGACTCGCTCATCGCGACCCGCATGATCGGCCGGCTGCGCGCCGCCGGCCTCGGCGGGGCCCGCGTGGCCACGCTCTTCGCCAACCCGGTCCTGCGGGAATTCTGCGCGCTGCTGACCCTGGAGCCCAAGACCCCCGGCCCGGACACCGCGCCGGGCGTCGTCCTTGCGGCCGACCCCGGCCGCGCCCACGAGCCTTTCGCGCTCACCGACGTCCAGGCCGCCTACCACACCGGACGCGACCCCGGTTTCACCCTCGGTGGCGTCGGAACCTGGCACTACAGCGAGTTCGACGGCGCCGACGTGGACTTGGGACGGCTGGAGTGGGCCTGGCAGACCCTCATCCAGCGGCACGGCATGCTGCGCGCCGTCGTGCGAGACGGCACGCAGCAGGTGCTGGAGAGCGTCGCCCCGTATCGAATCGACTGCCGGGAGACCGACGAGGCCGGAGCCGACGAGGCCCTCGCCGCTCTACGCGAGCGAATGTCGCATCAGGTACGCGACCCCGGCCGCTGGCCGCTCTTCGCCGTCGCGGCGGTGCGCTACCCCGGCCCCGCGGGCTCGGCCCGGACCAGGCTCGCCGTCGGCCTGGACTACCTCCTCCTGGACGCACTGTCGATCACCACCCTGTACGCCGAGCTCAACGCCCTCTACGCCGACCCCGACACCTCGCTCCCGGTGATCGAGCTGTCGTTTCGCGACTACCTCACCGGGCTTGCGGCCGACCCCCGCTCCACCGAACGGGCCCGCGCCCACTGGCAGGCGCGGCTGGAGGAACTGCCGCCCGTCCCCGCCCTGCCCCTGGACCGCAACCCGGCGCTGCTCGAGACGCCCCGGTTCACCCGCAGGCAGCTGCGCCTGGACGCCGCCGCCTGGCACGCCGTCAAGGAGCGCGCCGCCCGGCACGGCCTGACGCCCTCCACCGTGCTGCTCGCCGCCTACGGGGAGGTCCTGGCGACCTGGAGCGGAACCGACGCCCTCACCCTCACCCTGACCCTGTTCAACCGGCGCGAGGTACACCCGCACGTCCACCGCGTCCTGGGCGACTTCACCTCCCTGTCCCTGGCCGCCTACCGCCGCTCCGGCGACGGCTGGCTGCCGGCCGCCGCCGCGCTGCAGCGGCGGCAGGCCGAGGACCTCGACCATCAGGACGTGCCGATCGCCTGGCTGCTGCGGGAGTTCGCCCGCCGTGCCGGCACCCTTGATGCCGCCGCGCCGGTGGTGTTCACCAGCGCGCTCGGCGTCGGCGACGCCGGACTGTCCGACCCGTCCTCCGGCTTCCCGCCCAAGGTGTGGGGAATCTCCCAGTCCCCCCAGGTCATCCTGGACAACCAGGTCACCGAGGAGTCGGGTGAGCTGGTCGTCACCTGGGACGCGGTGGAGGAACTGTTTTGCGACGGCGTGCTCGACGCCATGTTCGACGCCCACACCCGGCTGATCCACCACCTGGCCGGCGGCGACTGGAGCGCGCCGATCCCGGACCTGCTGCCCGCCGCGCAGCGGCGGCGGCGTGCGAAGGTGGCGCTGGAGGAGGAGGGGGAGCCGGTCACCCCCCGGCCGCTGCACGAGGCGTTCTTCGAACGCGCCGCCGCCGAACCGGACCGGACGGCACTGGTCACCTCCGAGGGCGGCACCACCAGCTACGGCGCGCTCGCCGACGGGGCGCTGCGCACCGCCGCCGCCCTGCTGGAGCGCGGCGTACGATCAGGTGACCTCGTCGCGGTCAGCCTGCCCAAGGGGCCCGAGCAGATCACGGCCGTGCTGGGTGTGCTGGCCGCGGGCGCCGCCTACGTCCCGGTCGGCCTGGACCAGCCCGCCGGCCGCCGCGACCGGATACGGACGGTCGCGGGAATCGGCCTGACCCTCGGCGAACGGCCCGAACCGCCGCGGGCCGGCGCGCCAGAGGAGATCGGCGCGCACCCGGTGATGTCCCTTCGGGAGGCGCTGAGCCATGAACCGCTGGAGCGGCCACGTCACGTGCCGGCCGAGGCACTCGCCTACGTGATCTTCACGTCCGGGTCGACGGGTGAGCCCAAGGGAGTGAAGATCTCCCACGCCGCGGCCTGGAACACCGTCGCCGACATCGGAGCGCGCCACGACATCGGCCCCGGCGACCGGGTGTTCGCCCTGTCCGCGCTGGACTTCGACCTGTCGGTCTACGACATCTTCGGCCTGCTGTCGGCCGGAGGATCACTGCTGCTGCCCACCGACGAGCTGCGACACGAACCCCGGCGGTGGCCAGAGCTCGTGCACCGCCACGAGGTGACGGTGTGGAACACCGTGCCTGCGCTCCTGGACCTTCTCCTGGACGCCCAGGAGCACGCGGTGACGGACACCGGGGCACTGCGGGGGCTGCGCGTCGCGCTGGTCTCCGGCGACTGGATCGGCCTGGACCTGCCGGGCCGGCTGCGGGCACTCAGCACGCGGCCCTGCCGGTTCGTCGCCATGGGAGGCGCCACCGAGGCGTCGGTGTGGTCCAACACCCTCACCGTCGAGAAGGTGGACCCCGGCTGGGCGTCCATCCCCTACGGACGCCCGCTGACCGGACAGCGCTACCGCGTCGTCGACGACTTCGGCCGCGACTGCCCCGACTGGACGCCCGGCGAGCTGTGGATCGGCGGCGCCGGGCTGGCCATGGGGTACCTGGGCGATCCGCGCCGCACCGCGGAGAAGTTCCCCACCCGCGACGGACAGCGCTGGTACCGCACCGGCGACCTGGGCCGCTACCGCTCGGACGGACTCCTGGAGTTCCTCGGCCGGCTGGACACCCAGCTGAAGATCGCCGGACATCGCATCGAGGCCGGCGAGGTCGAGGCGGCCATCGAAGCCCACCCGGACATCTCGCGGGCCGCCGTGGTGGCCGCGGGCGAGCGCACCGCCCGGCGGCTGGTCGCCTTCGCCGTCCCCCGCGAGCTCCCGGCCGCTCCCCCCGCCGGCCACGAGATCTCCGGACCGGACGCGACCTCGCTCCTGAACCGGCTCCACGGCTGGCTCGGCGAGCGTCTGGCCGCCTACGCCGTACCCTCCCGGATTCTGCCGCTCGCCGCGCTGCCACTGACCGCCAACGGCAAGGTCGACCGCGCCGTGCTGGCCCTGCTGGCCGCCCGGGACACCTCCTCGGCCGGCGCCGAACCGCCCCAGGGGGAGGTGGAGAGCGCCCTCGCCGAGCTGTGGGAGGCCCAGCTGCCCGGTTCGGCGGCAGACCGCAACGCCGACTTCTTCACCGTCGGCGGGGACAGCTTGTCCGCGATCCGCCTGGTGTCGGCGGTCGAACGCCGTTTCGGGACCGGCATCACGATCCGCACCCTCCTGGCCGCACCGACCATCGCCGCCCTCGCCGCGAAGATCACCGCAACGGTCGCCGGCGCGACCGACATCGAAATCGGAGAACTGTGAACATCACCGAGCTGCTGGCCAGATACGCACGTGACGGCGTGGTCCTGTGGGCTCAGGACGGGCGACTGCGCTTCCGGGCGCCCAAGGGCTTTCTCACCGACGAGCGGCGCGCCGAGCTGCGCGCCCACAAGGAGGCGATCCTGCGGCACCTGGCCGAGGCGCAGGAGAGCCGCACCCTGCACCACGACGAGGAAGGCCGCCACGACCCCTTCCCCCTGACGGGCATCCAGGCCGCCTACCTGATCGGCCGGGCCGACGCCTACGCCTACGGCGGTGTCGCCTGCCACGCCTACGTCGAACTGGAGTACGCCGAACTCGACACCGGCCGCGTCAGCGCCGCCTGGCAGCACCTGATCGAACGACACGACATGCTGCGCGCGGTCGTCCACACCGACGGATACCAGCGAGTGCTCCCCGAGACGCCCGAGCTGCGCGTCAGCGTCACCGACACCACCGGCGCGGCGCAGGCCGACGCCGCCCTGGACGACGCCCGCGCCAGGATGTCGCTGCGCCGGGGCCCCACCGACCGCTGGCCGCTGTTCGACGTGCACATCACCCGGGCCCCCGGGCGGGCAGTGCTGCACCTGTCGTTCGACATGCTCACCGTCGACCACGCCAGCCTGCGCATCCTGCTGGCCGAGTTCCACCACCTGTACCGCGACGGCGCCGGCGCACCGGCCCCGCTCGGCATCACCTTCCGGGACTACGTCCTGGCCCGGCGGGCCCTGACGGAAACCCCCGGCTACGCCCGGGACCGGGAGTACTGGACGGCGCGGCTGGAGGAGCTGCCGCCCCCGCCGGAACTGCCGACCGCCGAACCCTGGGCCGCCGAACACGCCGACGACGGTGACGTCCGGTTCCGCCGCCTGGAGCGGCCGCTGCCGGCGCAGGCCGGGCGGCGCCTGAGCGAGCGCGCCAAACAGCGTGGACTCACCGTCTCGACGGTGCTGCTCACCGCGTACGCCGAGATCGTCGGCCGCTGGTCGCGCACCGCGCGCTTCACCCTCAACGTGCCGACCGTGGACCGTCCGGCGCTGCACCAGGACATCGGCCGTCTCGTCGGCGACTTCACCTCGGTGGAGTTGCTCGCCGTGGACCTGAGCGCATCGGCCTCCTTCACCGGCCGGGTCCGGGAGATCGGCGCCCAGCTGCTGGAAGACCTGCAACACCCGCTGTTCACCGGCTCGGAGGTGCTGGCCGAGCTGTCACGCCGGGCCGGCGCCCCCGTGCTGATGCCGGTCGTCTTCACCAGCGCCCTGGGCGGCGCCGGAGCACCGGACGGCATCCCGCCGGAGGTCTCCTACGCGCTCACCCAGACCCCGCAGGTGTGGCTGGACTGCCAGGTCATGGAGCGGGGCGAGACGCTGGTCATGTCCTGGGACATCCGCGAGGGCGCCCTGCCCGACGGCGTTGCCGAGGACATGTTCGGCGCCTACGTCGCGCTGGTCGAACAGCTGGCGGCCGAAGGCGCCGAGGCCGAGGACGCCTGGGAGCGGCCGGCCCGCGTCGAACTGCCCGCGGCGCAGGCGGCCCGCCGGGCCGAGGTCAACGCGACGCGGGGCCCGTTGCCGGACGCGCTGCTTCACGAGCCGGTCCTGGCCCGCGCCCTGGCCACCCCTGAGGCGGTCGCGGTGCGCTCCCCCGAGCGCACCCTGACCTACCGTCAGCTGCTCGGGCGGGCGACGCGGGTGGCCGGCCTGCTGGTCGCGGACGGGCTGCGCCCCGCCGAACCGGTGGCCGTCTGGATGGACAAGGGCTGGGAGCAGGTCGTCGCCGTGCTGGGCACGCTGCTGGCCGGCGGCGCCTACCTGCCCGTCGACACCGCGCAGCCCCCGGCGCGCCGCGACACGATCCTCGCCGACGCCGCCGTCCGTACCGTGCTGACCCAATCCTGGCTGGCGGAGATCGACGATCTCCCCGACGACGTGTCGGCCGTCGTGGTGGACCACCTGCCCGAGAGCGCCGAGGATGACGCGCCCGATGTCATCGCGGCGCGCCGCGCCGCCCCCGACGATCTGGCCTACGTCATCTACACCTCCGGCTCCACCGGCACGCCCAAGGGCGTGATGATCAGCCACCGGGCCGCCCTCAACACGGTCCACGACATCAACCACCGCTACGCCGTCACCGACGGCGACCGCGTCCTCGGCATCGCCTCGCTGGGCTTCGACCTGTCGGTCTACGACATCTTCGGCCCGCTGTCGGCGGGCGGCGTGCTGGTGCTGCCCGAGGCCGGACGCCGCGGCGACCCCTCGCACTGGGCCGACCTCATCTCCAGCTGCGGCGTCACGGTGTGGAACTCGGTGCCCGGCCAGTTGCAGATGCTCTGCGACTGGCTGCGCTCGGAACCCCCCGGCCAGGACGGCACGCTGCGCCTGGCCCTGCTGTCCGGCGACTGGATCCCGGTCACCCTGCCCGACGAGGCGCGGACGATCCTGCCCGGCCTGGAGGTCATCTCCCTGGGCGGCGCCACCGAGGGCTCCATCTGGTCGATCGCGCACCCCATCGGCACGGTGGACACCGCCCGGCCGAGCATCCCCTACGGCCGCCCGCTGACCAACCAGCGTTTCGCCGTGCTCGACCACGCCCTGCGGCCCCGGCCCGACTGGGTCGCCGGTGAGCTGTACATCGGCGGAGCCGGAGTGGCCATGGGCTACTTCGGCGACCAGGCCCGCACCGCGGAGCGTTTCATCACCGATCCGGCCACCGGTGAGCGGATCTACCGCACCGGCGACCTGGGCCGCTACCTGCCTGATGGGGACATCGAGTTCCTCGGCCGCGAGGACGCCCAGGTGAAGATCCGCGGCTACCGGGTGGAACTCGCCGAGATCGAGGCCGCCGTACAGGCCCACCCCTCGGTCGGCGTGGGGGCGGTCCTGGTCGACGACTCCGCCTCGGGCGGGCGCCGCCTGGCCGCGTTCGTCGAAACCGCGCACCACGGCTCCGACGAGCCCGCACCCCCGTCCGCGGTCCGCGCGCGCCAGGCCGCGGCGCACGCCGTAGGCGAGGCCTCCGCGCGGATCGACACCGAACGGCTGACCGCCTTCCTCGACACGCTCGACGAGGTCGCGCTCTCGGTGATGAGCCGGGTGCTCACCGGCGCCGGCCTGTTCGCCGGCGGCGCCGGGCACACCGCCGAGGAGATCTGCGCCGCGCTGCGCTCCACCCCGCGCCACCGCCATGTCCTGCGCCGCTGGCTGCGCGCGCTCACCAGCCGGGGCCGGCTGTCCTACGACGAGGCCACCGCGACCTTCGGCGGGCTGCGCCCGGCCACCGCGGCGGACCTGGAGCACGCCTGGCAGCGCGCCACCGCACTGGAGCGGGAGGTCGGCTGGAGCAGCGAACTGCTCGGGGTCATGCGCACCTGCGCCGACCGGCTGCCCGAACTCATCTCCGGCGACCTCGACATCCGCGCGCTGCTCTTTCCCGGCGCCAGCGTGGAGGCGGCCGACGCCGCCTACCGCGACAACCTGGCCATCCGCCACCTCAACCAGGCCCTGGTGGCCGCCGTGCGGGAGATCGCCGCCGGCCACGCGGGCGAGGAGCGGCTGCGCGTGCTGGAGGTCGGCGGCGGCGTCGGCGGCACGACCGGCGAACTGGTGCCGGCCCTGGCCGAATACGGCGTGGACTACGTGTTCAGCGACCCGTCGGCGTTCTTCCTCAACGAGGCACGCGAGCGCTTCGCCGACCACCCCTGGGTGCGTCACGAACGCCTCGACGTGGACGACGACCTCCGCGAGCAGGGATTTCTCCCCAACTCCTTCGACGTCGTGGTGTGCGCCAACACCCTGCACGCCGCCCGCGACACCGAGGCCGCACTCGCCCGGCTTCGTGAGCTGCTGGTGCCCGGCGGCCATCTGGTGTTCGTGGAGAACACTCGCGACGACCACTACCCGCTGCTGGTGTCCATGGAGTTCCTGGAGGTCGCCGGGCGCACCTGGACCGACCACAGGGCGCACAACGGGCAGTCCTTCCTCACCCGGCCCCAATGGCTGGACCTGCTGGACCGGCACGGAGCGGTGGACGTCGTCTCGCTTCCCGAACCGGGCGACCCGCTGGCCGCTACCGGCCAGGAACTCTTCCTCGCCCGCCTGAAGGCCGACCGCGTCCACGTCACGGCGGGCGAGCTGACGCGCGGCGTGTCCACCCGGCTGCCCGAGTACATGGTTCCGTCGCTGTGGCAGATCGTCGACGCCCTGCCCCGCACGGCCAACGGCAAGACCGACCGCAACCGGCTGCGCTCCTGGCTGCCCCGCGAGGGCGCGCAGGCGGCTCCGGCCGCCGACGAGCGGCCGATGGACGAGCTGGAGAGCAGGCTCGCCGAGCTGTGGGCGCGGCTGCTGGCCGTGGAGCACGTCGGCCGCACCGACGACTTCTTCGCGCTGGGCGGGGACTCCCTGCTCGTGGCCCGCATGGTCGGCCGGCTGCGGGAGCGGATCTGGCAGGCCGCCGAGCTGGAGTGGGAGGTCGTGCTGCGGCACATGCTGCGGCGCCCGACGGTGGCCGGTCTGGCCGCCTTCCTGCGCGGCCTCACCGATGAGCCGTCGGCCGACCGGCCCGACGCGCCGGTCGATCCCGTCATCCACCTGCACGGCACCCGTTCGGCGGACGAACCCACCACCGTCCTTGTCCACGCCGGAACCGGGACGATCATGCCGTACCGGGCGCTGGTCACCGAGATCAGACGGCGCTCCCCCGGGGTCGCCGACGTCGTGGGCCTGGAGGTCCCCGGCCTCGACCGCTACCTGGCCGCCCCGCCCGAGGGACTCATCGAGCAGCTCGCGGCCGACTACGCCCGCGCGCTGACCTCGGGCGGCGGGGAGCGTTTCCACGTCGTGGGGTATTGCCTGGGCGGCCTGATCGCCACCGAGGTGGCCCGCAACCTCGCCGAGTCCGGCGCCCAGGTGGAGAGCCTGACGGTCATCAGCAGCCACAGCCCGAGGTTCCGCCTCGACGACGAACTGCTGTCGGAGTACTCCTTCGCCGTGATGATGGGCATCGACCCGGCCGACCTCGGCTTCCCCGACGACCAGTACCGGGTGGCGGCCGCCACCGACGCCGTGCTGGCCGGCAGTCCCGGCGTGCTGCCCGACGGCGGGCTCGCCGCCCTCACCGGCGAGTACGCCGACGTCGCCGCCTGCTTCCGGAACCTGGCCACCGTCCCGCGTGCCACGCGCATCGCCCGGATGTGCGAGGCGGTACCCGCCTCGGCCGGCAGCTACGAACCGGACCACATGACCCGGCTGTTCTCCGCCTACCGCCAGAGCGTCTTCGCCATCACCCGCTACAGCGCCGAACCCTACGCCGGCGACATCACCTTCCTGCGGCACGACGGCGCCTACCCCTTCCCCGGCAGCAAGGCCGCCGTCACCGAGTACTGGCAGGAGCTCACCCTGGGCGATCTGGAGATCATCGACATCGGCGGCGACCATTTCAGCTGCCTGTCGGTCGAGCACGCCCCCGCGGTGCTGAAGATCCTCGCCGAGCTGACCGACGGCGCGGTGACCCGATGAGCGGCACGCGCGTCGTCGGGGTGCTGGGCGCCTCCGGCGCGGTGGGCCGGGCCGCGGTCCGCGAGCTGCGCGACCTCGGCCACAGTGCGCTGCGTCTGGGCGGGCGCCGCACGGACGCGCTGCGGGCCGTGGCCGGCCAGGAACTCGCCGGGGCCGGTGACATCGTCCGGACCGACGTCGAGGACGCCGCGAGCCTGGCCGCCTTCGTACGAGGATGCGACGTCGTCCTCAACTGCGCCGGCCCGACCTACCGGCTCAGGGCCACCGTGGCCTCGGCCGCGCTGGCCGCCGGAGCGCACTGCGTCGACGTGGCCGGCGACGACCCGGCCGCCGAAGACCTGCTCGCCGACGGCGACCCGGCCCGCGAGGGCCGGACCGTGATCCTGTCGGCGGGAGCGCTGCCCGGCCTGTCGGCCATCCTGCCGCGCTGGCTCGCCCGCCAGGATCTGGACGAGGTGTCGGCGCTGACCGCTCACTGCGGCGGCCTGGAGTCCTGCTCGCCCACCGTGGCCGTCGACCTGATGCTCTCCCTCACCGCGGGCGGCGCGAACGGCGCCGCCTACGGGGAACCGCTGGCCGCCGTCCGCGGCGGACGCCGGATCTCCCGGGCGCTGCGGGCCGCCGAGGACGCCGAGATCCCCGGCTTTCCCGGCCGGGTGGCCGTGCAGCCCTTCCTCAGCGGCGAGAGCGAACGCCTGGCCACGCTTCTCGGGCTGGAGCGGGTGGACTGGTTCAACGTCCACCCCGGCCCGCAGGTACGCGCCCTGCTGAACCTGTTGCCGGGCCGCCTCGCCGCCGGAGCCGACCTCGGCGAACTCGCCGCCCGGCTGATCCTGGCCGCCGACCTCGACCTGGCCGGACGCACGCCCTACTACGTGCTCGACTTCCAGCTGACCGGCACCTCGGCCGGCCGGCCCGCGTGGCGCCGGCTGACGGTACGCACCGCCAGCAGCTACCGGCTCACCGCCGCCGTCGGGGCGCTGGCCGTAGACGCGATCGCGCGGGCGAGCGTCCCGCCCGGCGTGCACTTCGCCTGCGACGTGCTCGACCCGGACACCGTCGCCGACCGGCTCCGCGGCGGCGCCGTCGACCGGTTCGAGCTGTCCGGGTCCGCCGACGAGCCGCGCGCCGGCGATCCGGTCGAGGAGGGCGTCCTGTGAACGAGCAGGCCCCGCTGCGGGTGGTGGTCTGCGGCACCAACTTCGGCCGCTTCTACGCCGAAGCCGTCCTGGCCCACCCCGGCTACACCTTGGCCGCGATCCTCAGCCGCGGCTCCGCCGCCTCCCGCGCCTACGCGCGAGGGCTCGGCGTCCCCTATTACACCGAGGTCGACCGGCTGCCGGACGACCTCGACGCGGCGTGCGTCGTGGTCGGCTCATCGATATCGGGAGGAGAGGGAACCGCGCTGGCCAAGGCCCTGATCGGCCGCGGCGTCCACGTCCTGCAGGAACACCCCGTCCATCTGGACGAGCTGACCGAATGCCTCAAACTCGCCCGCCGCCACCGCGTGCAGTACCGGCTCAACACCCACTACCCGCACGTCGAGCCGGTGCGCGCGTTCATCCAGGCCGCCCGCCGGCTCACCGCCCGCCAAAAACCGCTGTTCCTCGACGCCGCCACCCCCGTCCATCTGATGCAACCGATGGTGGACATCCTCGGGCGGGCACTCGGCTCACTGCGCCCCTGGCGGTTCACCGACCCCCTGCCCCTGCCCGAGCAGTTCGGCACACAGCCGTTCCGCCTCCTGCAGGGAGTACTCGGCGGGACACCTCTGACCGTGCGGGTCCACCACCAGCTCGACCCCGCCGACCGCGACAACCACGCCCTGCACTGGCACCGGGTGTCGCTGGGCACCGAGGGCGGGGTCCTCACGCTGGCCGACACCCACGGGCCGCTGCTGTGGAGCCCACGCCTGCACGTCGACCGCGACGACGAGCGCCGGTTCGTGCTCGACGGGCCGGGCACCGGCGACCTCGACCTCACGACGACCTCGGTCGTCGGCGGCACCGGGACGTTCCGCGAGGTGTTCGCCGAGTTGTGGCCCCAGGCCGTCGGCCGCGCGCTCGACGGGCTGCGAGAGGCCGTGGCCGACGGTGAGGACGTCCTGCGGGCCGCGCAGTACGACCTGACGGTGTGCCGTATCTGGTCCGATCTGGCCGCACGGCTCGGACCACCGGAGATCATCCGGCCTCCCGCGCCCCACCCCCTTCCGGTCGGCGAGCTGTTCCCCGCCCGGCCGGCCCCGGCCGAAGAACGAGAACCGATTCCCGCACCCGAACCCCCCGCCGACACCGGATCCAAGCCGGTTCCCCCATCGCAGGCGCCCGGCCCGTCCGGCGCGGCGGAGCTTTCGTACACGCCGTCGGCCGAGTTCTTCGACCTCGTCGCCACCGGGCACACCGCCGGCGCGAGCGCCCCCGCCGTCGCGCGGGCACTGGCCGGCGCGGACCTCTCGCACGGGCCGGTGCTCGACATCGGGGCCGGTACCGGCCTGCTGACCGAGGCCGTCGCCCGGGCCCGGCCCGACGCGGAGATCCTCGCCTGCGAACCGGCCACCGGCATGCGGGCCGTCCTGACCAGCCGCGTCTTCAGCGACCCGTACCTGCGCCCCAGGGTGACGATCACCGCTGACGCCGCTCCGGAGCTGGAACTGCCCGACCGCGTCAGCGCCGTCCTGCTGTGCGGCGTGCTCGGCCACCTGGACACCGGGCAACGCCGGCGGCTGTGGGAGCGCCTGCTGCGACGCCTGCCCCCCAACGGTGTCGTCATCGTCGAGCTCATGGGGGTGGAAAGCCCCCTGGTCCTTCCCGAGGCCCGGATGGCCACCGCCCGCGCCGGTCGCCACCGCTACGAATGGTGGTTCTCCGGCGCCCCCGACCAGGACGACCCCGCCACGATGCGGCTGCACACCACCTGGCGGGTGTACCGGGACGACGAGGACGTCCCGCTACGCCTGGTGCACGACTCCTACCGGTGGATTCCCTTCGGGCTGCGGCAGGTGGCCGAGGAGTCCGGGCTGCACGCGCGACTGCTGCCCACCCGGCCCGGGGCGCCCCCACTGGCCGAGCTCACCCGGCAGCCGGTCGCGACCGCCCCTGTCCCCACCCCACGCCCCGTTCTCCCCTGACACCCCTCTCGCCAAGAACGAAGGACCACCGATGAACCCGCCCACGCCTTCCAGCGTGCCCTCCGCACCCGCGCCCGCCGCGGAAGAGGCCACCTCCCTTGCGGCGGACACCACCCGCCCGCGGGACTTCCCCATCCGCCGGGGCTGCCCCTTCTCCGCCCCCGAGGAGTACACCCGCCTGCGCACCCTCGAACCCGTCGCCCGGGTCACCCTGCCCACCGGACGCGAGGCCTGGGTGGTCTCCCGCTACGAGGACGTCCGCGAACTCCTCGCCGACCCGCGGATCAGCGCCGACATCCGCCGCCCCAACTTCCCCGCACTCGGCGAGGGCGAGCAGGAGATCGGGGCCCGCCTGCGCCCCTTCATCCGCACCGACGCCCCCGAGCACACCCGCTACCGCCGGATGCTGCTGCCGGAGTTCACCGTCCGCCGGATCCGCGCCATGCGGCCCGCCGTGCAGACCATCGTGGACGGCCTCCTGGACTCCATGCTCGCGAACGAGGCCCCCGTCGACTTCATCCCCCTCTACGCCAACGCCGTCTCCACCTCCGTGATCTGCGAACTGCTGGGCATCCCCGCGGAGAACCTGGAGTTCTTCCGCGACGTCACCCGCGTCTCCGGATCGCGCACCAGCACCGCCGAGCAGGTCGCCGAGGCGCTGGGCGGACTGTTCGCCCTGATCTCCGACCTGGTGGCCCAGCGACAAGAGCAGCCGGGCGAGGACCTGCTGTCCAGACTCGTCGTCAACCACCTGCAGACCGGCAACGTCACCCTGCCCGAACTGCTGTCCACCGTGGGCATCACCATCAACGCCGGACGCGAGACCAGCACGAACATGATCGCTCTGAGCACGCTGCTGCTTCTCCAGCGGCCGGATCTGATGGAGGAGCTGCGAGCCGACCCCTCCCTGATGCCGGCCGCCGTCGATGAGTTCCTGCGGGTGATGTCGATCGCCGACTCCATCCCGTTGCGGGTCGCCGCCCAGGACATCGAGATCTCCGGCACGGTGATACCCGCCGACGACGGCGTCATCGCCCTGCTGGCCGGCGCCGACCACGACCCCGAGCAGTTCCCCGACCCCGACCGGGTCGACTTCCACCGCTCGGACAACCACCACGTCGCCTTCGGCTACGGCGTCCACCAGTGCATCGGCCAGCACCTGGCCCGGCTGGAGCTGGAAGTGGCCCTGGAGACGCTGATCCGCCGCGTGCCGACGCTGCGCCTGGCAACCCCGGACGAAGAGATCGACTTCAAACACGACTCGGCCACCTTCGGCATCGAGCGGCTGCCGGTGACGTGGTGAGCACCCATCCGCCCGCCTCGTGGACGGGCACGGCCACCCACCCGGCGCCGCGGCGTTTGGGCCCGTGGATCCGGTGCTGGAGCCCGCGGCCGGCGGCCCGGCTACGGCTGATCTGCCTTCCGCACGCCGGTGGCGGCGCCGGTTTCTACCGCCCCTGGGCAGCCCTGCTGCCGCCGGAGGTCGAGCTGTGGGCCATCCAGTACCCGGGCAGGGAGGATCGCTTCGAAGATCCCATGGTGGATCGGATGGAGGAGCTGGTCACAGCCGTCACCGACGCCCTGGTGCCGCTGCTCGACCGCCCCTACGCCCTGTTCGGCCACAGCATGGGCTCGGCCGTCGCCTGGGAGGTGACCCACGCCCTGCGGCGCCGTGAGGCGCTCGGCCCGCGACGGCTGTTCGTATCCGGCCGCGAGGCCCCCGGCACCGCCACCGTCGGTGAGGTTCACCGGCAGAGCGACGACGTCCTGTGCCGGGAACTGCGACGGCTCGGCGGCACCGGCGACGAGGTGCTGGCCGATCCCGATCTGCGCCCGATGGTGCTCGGCTGCGTGCGCAACGACTACCGCCTCATCGAGACCTACCGCCCCATCTCCCGGCCCCCGCTGCGCTGCCCGATCGAGGTGTTCACCGGCGAGGCCGATCCGGAGCTGACCCCGCGAAGCGGTCGCGACCGGGCCGGCGGATGGGCGGATCTCACCACCGCCCGCACCGAGGTCCACACCTTCCCCGGCGACCACTTCTACCTCGCTCCACAACGCCGGGAGGTCATCACGGCGGTGCTTCGACGTCTGGACCCGTCGCTGGCCATGGGCACTCACCGATGGCCCAGCACCCCCTGACCATCCGGCCGCGCCCGCCCGACCAGGAGAACCTCATGATCGACTACTACTCGCCCTCGGCCGAGTTCTACGAGATGGTCGCCACCCGCCACACCGCCAGCAGCGGACCACCGCTCGCCCGTGTACTTGCCGGCGTCGACGTCTCCCACGGCCCCGTACTGGAGATCGGCGCCGGCACCGGCCGCATCACCGAGGTCATCGCCGCCGCGCTGCCGCAGGCGGAGATCATCGCCGCCGAGCCCTCCGCCACCATGCGGGCCGTCCTCACCTCCCGCATCGCCCGGGAGGCGGACCTGCGCCGCCGCGTCACCGTCGTCGACGGCTCGGCACAGGACCTCCGACTCCCCGAAAGGCTCTCCGCGGTAGTGATCTTCGGCGTGGCCGGGCATCTCACCGCCACCGAACGCCGCACCCTGTGGCGACGCCTCCGCGAGCGGCTGCCCGACGGCGGTCTCATCGTCGTCGAGCTGATGGGGGTCTCCGCTCCACGCCTCATCCCGCCGGTGATGTCCCTTCGCGAGACCATCGGCCGCCAGACCTACGAGTGGTGGATCGGCGGCGAGCCCGCCCAGGACGACGCCATGCGATTCACCACCACCTGGAAGGTCCTGCGAGACGGCCGCACCGTCCGCGAGGTCACCGACAGCTACGACTGGCACACCTTCGACGTCGCCCGGCTCGCCCGCGAGGCGGGCATGACAAGCCGCCGCATCACCGAAGCCGGCGGCCAGGCCATCCCCGAAATCGGAGTGCTTGTCAAATGACCCGACCCACCTCACGCCAAGGATCGCAGCGGCCTGGCGCGCCCGCTCTACACAGCGTCCCTGACGCCTCCGGTACTCCCGGCACACCCGGCGCCTCCCCGGGCCCGGCCCCGTCGGAGGCCCCGAGAGTGCCGCCGTTGCGCGGCATCCTTCGCCAGGTCCGGGGCCGCCTCGCCCTGGCCGTCGCCCTGCAGGCCGCCGGCGCGCTGGCCGGAGTCGTCCCCTTCATCGCCGTCGCCCGGATCGCCGTCCACCTCACCGACGGCTCCCCTGTCCTCGGCGACGAGCTGTGGCCGCTGGTCACCCTCGCGTGCCTGTCCGGTCTCGCGGCCATGCTTCTGGGATCGGCCGCCGGGGTGGTCAGCCATCTCGCCGACAACGACCTGCAACTCGCGCTGCGCCGCCGGCTGGCCGAGCACACCGGCCGGCTGCCGCTGGGATGGATCACCTCCAGGGGCGCGGGAGAGATCAAACGCGCCGTACAGGATGACGTGCACGCGCTGCACACGCTTGTCGCCCACACCCTCCTCGACGTCACCGCCGTCCTCACCGCCCCGCTTCTCGCGCTGGTCTACCTGTTCACGATCGACTGGCGGCTCGCGCTGCTCAGCGTGCTGCCGCTGGCCCTGGGCGCCTACCTGTTCAGCCGCGCCATGGCCGGAGCGGCGGCGCAGATGGCCGAGTACGGAGCGGCCCTGGGCCGCATCTCCTCGGCCGCCGTGGAGTTCTCCAACGGCATCGCCGTTCTGAAGACCTTCGGCCGAAGCCGTAGGGTCCACGAACGCTTCCTGGCCGCCACCGACGGCTTCTCCGACTTCTTCACCTCCTGGGTCCGCACCACGCTGGTCGCCTCCACCGCGGCCCTGCTCGTCGTCTCCCCGGTCGTCGTCCTGCTCCTGCCGGCCGTGGTGGGAGCGGTGTTCGTCGCCGGAGGGTGGATGAGTGCCGCTGACCTCGTGCCGTTCATCCTGCTGGGACCGGCCGTCGCCGCTCCCATGGGCGTGGTCGGCCCCCGAATCCAGCAGATTCGGGCCGGCCAGGCCGCCGCCGCCCGCGTCTCCGCCCTGCTCGACGCCCCGATCCTGCCGCAGAGCGCGACACCCGCCCTCCCCCAGGGCTCCCGCATCTCGATGCGTGAGGTGTCCTTCTCCTACGACGGCCGTACCGACGCCCTGAGCGGTATCGACCTCGACCTGGAACCCGGCACCGTCACCGCGCTCGTCGGCCCCTCCGGATCGGGCAAATCCACCCTCGCCTCACTGCTTCTGCGTTTCCACGACGTCACGGCGGGCGCCATCACCATCGGGGGTGCCGACATCCGCGACATACCCGCCGCCGACCTCTACCGCCACGTCGGCTTCGTCCTGCAGGACGTGCGGCTGCTGCGGGCCTCCGTCGCCGACAACATCCGCCTCGGCCGCCCCTCGGCCGGCGACGACCAGGTCGAACAGGCCGCCCGCGCCGCCCAGATCCATGACCGGATCACCGAACTGCCCGCCGGTTACGCCACCGAGGTCAGCACCGGCGTCTCCTTCTCCGGTGGCGAACGGCAACGCCTGTCCATCGCCCGCGCCCTGCTCGCCGACGCCCCCGTCCTCGTCCTGGACGAGGCCACCGCGTACGCCGACCCCTACTCCGAAGCGCTGATCCAGGACGCGCTGTCCACCCTGGCCGCCGGTCGCACGCTGCTCGTCATCGCCCACCGGCTGGCGACCGTCCGCCACGCCGACCGGATCGTGGTGCTCGACGGCGGGCGGATCGTCGAACAGGGCCGCCATTCGGACCTGCTGGCCGCCGAAGGCCGCTACGCCCGGCTGTGGAGAGCCCAGGAGAGGGCACAGGACGGCAGCGAAACAGCGCCCGCCCCCACCCCGGCCCTCACGGCATCAACCGTCCACGGCAGCCCCGACGCCTCCCCGGAGAGAACCTCGCGATGATCCGTCATCTCTACCGTGTCCTCGGACCCGAGGGATCCGGTTTCCTGAACCGTCTCCTCGTCGTACTGGCGGGCGCCGCCATCCTCCAGGGCCTCGCCTTCACCCTGCTGGTGCCGGTGCTGCGCACCCTGCTCGGCGAGAGGCCGGGCGAGGTGTGGCCGTGGCTCGCCGCCCTGACGGTCTGCTCACTGGCCTACGCCGCCCTCCAGGCCGTCGCTGTGAGCAGCGGCTTCACCATCGGCTCCCGGCTCTCGCGGGTGCTGCACCGGCGACTCGCCGACCGCGCCCTGGACCTGCCCATCGGCTGGTTCACCCCCGGGCGGGCCGCCGAACTCAGCCGCCTGGCCAGCCAGAACGTCATCCAGGTGATGAACATGCCGGCGCACCTGCTGCGTCCGCTGACCGGCTCGGTGCTCACCCCGCTCACCATCGTGGCCGCCACCTTCCTCTTCGACGGCCGGGTCGCGCTCGTGCTGCTGCTGTGCGCGCCGGTGCTGCTGGCGGTCCACCTGTGGAGCACCTCGGTGATGAGCAGGCTGGATCGGGGACGCGACGGAGCGATCGGCGAATCGGCCGACCGCGTCCTGGAGTTCACGCAGAACCAGCCGGTCCTGCGCGCCTTCGGCCGGACCGTCGACGGCTACGGGGCACTCGACGACGCCCTGGTGGCGGAGTCGCGTGCCGATCGCCGGCTGATTCACCGCGGCATGCCGGGCCTGGTCTCCTTCGCCTTCGCCACCCGCACGGTCTTCGCCCTCCTGCTGGCCTTGGGAGTCTCCTGGACTCTGGGCGGCTCCATGGACGTGCCGACCCTGCTGGCCCTGCTGGTGCTCGTCGGCCGGCTCACCGACAGCCTGTCCAGCGCGGCCGACCTGGGCGCCGGGATGCGGATCGCCCGCAACAGCCTGGAACGGCTGGACGCCGTCCTCGGCCGCCAACCGTTCCCGCAGCCGGCCGAGCCCCGGCTGCCGGAGGGAGCCGACGTGGAGTTCGACGCGGTTCGCTTCGGCTACCGGAACGACACCACGGGTGACTCCACCTCCCTCACCGATCCGGAAGCCGAGTCGCTCCGCGACGTGAGCTTCCGCATCCCCGAGCGCAGCATGACCGCTCTCATCGGGCCCTCCGGCGCCGGCAAGACCACCGTCGCCCGGCTGCTGGCCCGCTTCTGGGACACCACCGCCGGCACGGTCCGCATCGGAGGGGTCGACGTCCGCGACATCGCCTCCGAGGACCTGGCCGCGACCGTCTCGATCGTCTTCCAGGACGTCTACCTCTTCGAGGGCACGATCGAGGACAACGTCCGCGTCGGTGATCCGGATGCCAGTGAGGAGAAACTCCGCCGCGCCGCGGTCATGGCCGGGCTGGACCGGGTGGTGCAGGAGATGCCCGACGGCTGGGCCACCCGGGTCGGCGAGGGCGGCACCGCCCTGTCCGGCGGACAGCGTCAGCGGGTCTCCATCGCCCGCGCCCTGCTCAAGGACTCGCCGATCCTCATCCTGGACGAGGCGACCGCCGCGCTCGACCAGGAGAACGAGGCCGTGCTGACGTCCACGGTCCAGGCCCTGGCCGCCGAGAAGACACTGCTCGTCATCACCCACCGCCTCAGCACCGTGCTCGCCGCCGACCAGGTCCTCGTCATGGAGAACGGACGGATCACCGAACGCGGCACGCACCCCCAACTCGCCGCCGCCGGCGGCACCTACGCCGACTTCTGGCGACAGCGCGCCAACGCCGACGGCTGGCGGCTGGAAGTGGCCCCGTGACCTCAGCGGCCCCGATCGGCACGTCCACCGAAGCACGAGAACACCGCACGGCAAGGAGCACAACGATGACCGCCAGGCGATCCGAACCGTGGGCCGACTGGGCACGAGCCGTACCCGGTCTCGAATGCGCCGCCCTGATCGACGCCCCGGACGACCCGGCCCGCGCGGCCGTGCGCCTCGCCAGAGCCGGCCTCGGCGAGCAGTACGCCCTCTACGAGCACGCCGGAGTCTGGTATTTCGCGGCGGGTTCCGCCGTCACGCTCACCGCGGACGCGACCGAGGTCGTCGCCCGCGCCGACGGGCGCACGTGGACCGCGGCCACCGAAGGCCGGCCACTGGACAGGGTCGCCGAAGCGCTCACGGCACTCGGAAGCAACGGTGAGGCAACCCGCCACCTGTACGGATGGGCCACCTTCGAACTCGCCCACCTGCTGCACGGCGACCCCGCCGCCGCGGGAACGCAGCCACTCCTGTCGTTCCTGGTTCCCTGCCTGGAGGTGGCCCTCAGACCGGGCAAGGCCGACCTGCGAGCCGTCGACGAGGCCTGGGCCGCGAAGGTCACGGCCCTGCTCCGGAGCCCGGACGACCTCGTCGCGGCCGATACGACGATGACCTCACCGGCCGCGACGGACACCGAACGCCTCATCGCCTCCGGCGCGTCCGCCTACCGCCACGCCGTCGCCCGCGGCGTCGCCGACATCCAGGCGGGCCTCATGGAAAAAGCCGTTCTGTCGCGGGTCGTCGTGCTGCCCGAGGGGAATGATCCCGACTTCGCCGCCTCCTACCTCGCCGGGCGCCGGGCCAACACCCCCGCGCGTTCCTTCCTGCTGGACCTCGGCGGCCGGCGAGCCGCCGGCTTCAGCCCGGAGACCGTCGTCGAGGTGGAGGCGAACGGCCGGATCCGCACCCAGCCGCTCGCGGGCACCCGGGCCCTGGGGCCCGACCTCGCCGAGAACGACCGCCTGCGCGAAGAACTCCGCACCGACCCCAAGGAGGTGCACGAGCACGCGATCTCGGTGCGGCTGGCCGCCGAGGAGATGGAGACGATCTGCCGGCCCGGCTCGGTGGTGATCGAGGAGTTCATGACGGTCAAGGCGCGCGGCTCGGTACAGCATCTCGCCTCCCAGGTCGCCGGACAGTTACGCGAGGACCTCGGCCCCTGGTCGGCGTTCGCGGCGCTTTTCCCGGCGGTCACCGTCACCGGCGTACCCAAAAGCGCCGCCCTCGCGGCTCTGAACCGCCACGAGATCGAGCCCCGAGGACTCTACGGCGGGGCGGTGTTCCGAGCGGGAACCGACGGCTCACTGGACGCGGCACTGGTCCTGCGTACGCTGTTCGCGCAGGGAGAGCGCACCTGGCTCCGTGCCGGGGCGGGCGTCATGGGCCAGTCCACCCCGGAACGCGAATACGAGGAGACGTGCGAGAAGCTACGAAGCGTCGTCCCGCACATGCGGTTCCACCGTACGTGAGCGAGCCGCGCGCTTTCCGGGCAGGGGACGTGCTCGTTCAGCTCCCTTGATCGAGCTTTCGCGTGGGGATCGGAGCGACCTGACACGACAGAGCGCATGTCCGAGCTTCGGAGCGGTTCGCAGAGCGCGGCCGATTACTTGTCCTGGCACGGCCGAGTGGTTCTTCGGGCGGTCGATCGTCCCTTCGACCATGTCGCGTTTCTTGGACCGCTCGGCATCGGAACCGGTCGGGCCACTTTCGGCCGAGCCGCGTCTGGGGCGCTGGCCCGCTGGTCACAAAGCTCGGAGACGCTATGGCGGACCTTACGTCCCGGTGGTCGTCTCACTGACCTGCCACCGTTGGAAGATTCGCGTAATGGGACCGGACTGTCCATCAAGGTCCGGTGTGGAACACCGAAGTGATCTGACACGATAGGGCGCGTGTCTGAGCTTCGAACCGGTCCCCGCGACGTGCGGACCGACGACGAGAGCCCGCTCCCCCCTGACTCCTGGGGGCGTACGGCCTCGGCGGGCGGTGCCCTGCCGTGGGGG